>JBGSJY010000676.1:0-25586 GCA_041741515.1 Pirellulales bacterium
TTGTAGTCGATCCTCCATCCTTCGATCTTCTCTTCGGCGTCGGCCAAGCTTAAGAACCAGTGCTGGTTCAGGCACTCCTGGCGAACGCGTCCGTTGAACGACTCGATAAACGCGTTGTCGGTAGGCTTCCCGGGCCGACTAAAGTCGAGCGTCACCTTGTTGAAGTACGCCCAACAGTCGAGCGACTTGGAGATAAACTCCGGGCCATTGTCGACTCGGATTGACTTCGGGACGGCACGGCGACGCTTCCTTACCGCTTCAAGCACGGCGACGACGTCGTCGCCGGTGAGCCTCTGGCCGACTCGGATCGCCAGACTCTCACGGGTAAAGTTATCGACTAACGTCAAGAGACGGAATCTCCGGCCATCGAAGAGCTGCTCGGACATGAAGTCCATGCTCCAGCTCTCGTTTGGTCGGGCGGCCCTCGGCCGCTCGACGCGAGCCCGGCAGCTCTTGTTCCTCCGAGGCGTCTTGGTCCGCATCTGCAAGCCTTCTTCGAGGTACAGCCGGTAGACCAGCTTGTGATTCACCTGCCAGCCCTCGCGTTCCAGCAGGATGTGAAGACGGCGGTAGCCGTACTTCACCCGGCTGGCGGCCAGGTCTCGCAGCCGGATGCGTAGTTCGGCCCGCTCGTCTCGGCAACTCTGGTAGCGATGCGAAGAACGCGCCGCGCCGATCGCTCGGCACGCCCGCCGCTCGCTGACCTGGTAGGCGGCTTGCAGCCGCCTGACCACCTGCCGACGGCGAACGGGCCTTAGACTTTTCCCTGCACAACGTCCTGCAGCATCTTCTTGTCCAAGGCCAAGTCAGCCACCAGTTGCTTGAGCTTCTTGTTCTCTTCTTCGAGGCTCTTCAAGCGGCGGACCTCGGCCACGCCCATCCCAGCAAACTTCTTCTTCCAGCGGTAGAACGTCTGCTCGCTGACCCCCATCTTCCGGACGATCTCGGTGATCGCCGTCCCCGACTCGTGTTGGCGGATCGCGAAGGCGATCTGCTCCTCCGTGTAACGCTGGCGTCCCATGGCTCCGGGCCCTCCTTCCAAGTGCAAGATACGGAAAATTCTCGCACTACGCCTGGGCCAGGAAACGGGGGATGGGTCACGTCAGGACCCCACTGGACGGAGGATGACGATGCCTCAAGACAAGAAGTACACGACAGAAGAGATCCTTGGAAACCTCCGCGAAGCCGGAGGTGATCATGTCGCAAGGCGGAACGACCGAAGCGCCAGCGAAGGCGATCGGCATGACGGTGCAGACTTTCTTTCGCTGGCGGAAGGAGTACGGTGGGTAGCGAATGGACCAGTCCAAGCGTCTGAGAGAGCTTGAGAAGCAGACCGATCCCTACTGAGCTTCACGGCGTTGAAGAACGTCGTTCGTCTGTCTGACTACCGAGTGTCCGACGGTGACGCTCGGTTCGCCCTCTCCGTGGATCCCCCCGATGAATGCGCCGCCGCCTGATGGAGCGACCACACGGCTGCTAGGTTTCTGGACCAGCCGGAGGATGTTGCTAATCGCCGGCCTGGCGGTGGCGGGGATCGGGCTGCATCTGATTCTTCGCTACGGCGTTGGCGCCGAAGACCCTTCCTATCAGATCCCGCTCTGGATCGTTTTGGTGCTGGGAGGGATTCCTCTTGTCTACGAGCTGATAGCCAAGGTGGTCAAACTCGAGTTCGGCGCCGACCTCTTGGCCGGTATCTCGATCGTGACCGCCGCGCTCCTGGGCGAGTATCTCGCGGGCGCCTTGGTGGTGCTCATGCTTTCGGGCGGAGAGGCGCTGGAGAGCTACGCTGTGCGGAGCGCCTCATCGGTTCTCCGCGCGCTCGCTCAGCGCATGCCGTCGTTCGCCCATCGGCGTCAAGAGGGACAAGTAGTGGATGTACCGCTGATGGAAGTGGCTGTCGGCGACACGCTGGTCGTCTTCCCTCACGATATCTGCCCCGTGGACGGGGTCGTCACGGAGGGACGCGGGATCATGGACGAGTCCTTCCTGACCGGCGAGCCGTTTCAGATGTCCAAGACGCCCGGTTCGGAAGTCATCTCCGGCGCGATCAACGGCGAATCGGCGATAACGATTCGCGCGACCCGTCCGGCCGCCGACTCGCGCTACGCGAAGATCATGCAGGTCATGCGATCGGCCGAGGATAATCGCCCGAGGATGCGTCGGCTGGGCGACACGCTTGGCGCGTTCTACACGCCGCTGGCGGTGCTGATTGCGTTGTTCGCTTGGGGAGTCAGCGGGGAGTCGAGTCGCTTCTTGGCCGTGCTCGTTGTCGCGACGCCTTGCCCGCTGCTGATCGCGATCCCTGTAGCAATCATCGGCGCAATCTCGCTATGCGCCCGTCGCGGCATCATCGTGAAGAACCCGGTCGTGTTGGAGACAATTGCCACGTGCCGCACGGCGATCTTTGACAAGACGGGCACGCTCACCTACGGGCGGCCACGCCTCACCGACCAGCTCCTCGCGCCGGGCGGCCCCGATGCGGCTCACGTGCTGGGCCTCGTCGCGAGCGTCGAACGTTACTCGAAGCACCCGCTAGCGCACGCGATTCTGGCGGCGGCCGAGGGCGCCGGCATGCCGCTCCAAGAGGTTTCCGAGATCAGCGAGCCCCCCGGGCAGGGTCTCCGCGGGACCGTCGACGGCCACGTCGTGCAGATCACTAGCCGCGGCGCGCTAACGAAGGCCGCGGTACAGGGGGCTGATCAAGTCCCGCCTCATGCGGGCGGCCTGGAATGCTTCGTGGTTATTGACGACCGTTACGTGGCGGCGTATCGGTTCCGCGATGAACCACGCACCGAAGGCGTGTCCTTCATCAAGCACCTCTATCCGCAGCACGGCTTCGACCGCCTGATGATCGTATCGGGCGACCGCGAGTCGGAGGTGCGCTACCTCGCCGAGCGAATCGGCATTACCGAGGTCTACGCGGAGAAGACGCCGGAAGAAAAAGTAACGATCGTGCGTGAGGAGACGCTCAAAGCCCGGACGTTGTACGTCGGGGACGGCATTAACGACGCCCCGGCGCTCATGTCGGCGACGGTCGGCGTGGCGATCGGGCAGAACAGCGACATCACCACCGAGTCTGCCGGCGTCGTGATCATGGACAGCTCCTTGGAGAAAGTCGACGAGTTCATGCACATCAGCGAGCGCATGCGGGGCATTGCGTTGCAGAGCGCGATTGGCGGCATGGCCCTGAGCGTGGTCGGGATGGCGCTCGCCAGCGCTGGGCTCCTATCTCCGGTAGCCGGCGCCGTGAGCCAAGAAGTCATCGATGTCTTCGCGGTGTTCAACGCCCTCCGCGCGGCGATCCGTCCTCGGGAACTGACGGATTTTTGAACCGGTCGCTGTCGCGGTCCGATCCCGAGGGATGGCGCCTTCCCCAACTCAAGTTGAAGAACTCGCAGAGGCCTTGTTCCACAGCAGGGATCGATGCAGTGTTTCTGACGGATGCTCGGCGACGCCGAGTCGCCTACCGAACCTTGTTTTGCTGGCGCCTGGAAGTCGAGCGACGGTCGCGAGCGGCGCTTACTCGGTATACTGGACCTAGACGACGAGAAGCGGATTCACCACGAGAAAAGACGCCGGTTATCGCCCCGCCGTCCGCCGACGCTCCCGAATCGGGACGCCGAACAAGACCCTCCACCAAAGGCCGACACGACAATGACCGCCACTGCCGCCCAAGTGACTCGGTCGCGACAGATCGAGCTCTCTTCGCGCCCCGAGGGCGTTCCGACGAAGAGCAACTTTAAGATCACCTCCACCGAGCTTCCGGCGATCGCCGAGGGCGAGTTCTTGGTCAAGAACGATTGGATGTCGGTCGACCCTTACATGCGCGGCCGCATGAAGCAGGGTGATAGCTACGTGCCGCCCTTCGCACTAGATAAGCCCCTCGAAGGGGGCTGCGTGGGCGAAGTCATCGAGTCGCGACAGCCGGGTTTCGAAGTGGGGGACACCGTTGTCGGAAACCTGGGTTGGCGAGAATACTGGAAATCACGCGGCGAGGGCGTGACGAAAGTGGATCCCAATCTCGCTCCCGTCCAGGCGTACCTCGGCGTTCTCGGGATGACGGGCTTAACCGCGTGGGTCGGGCTTAACAAGATCGCTCGCTTGCAAGCGGGGAGCACCCTCTTCGTCTCCGCCGCCTCCGGCGCCGTTGGCTCGGTGGCCTGTCAACTCGCTAAAGCGAAAGGGTGCTGAGTGATCGGCAGCGCGGGCAGCCCTGAGAAGCTCAAGTGGCTGAAAGAGACCGCCGGCGTCGACGCGGTCATCAACTACAAGGAGACCGACGACCTCGCGGGAGAGCTACGGCAACACGCGCCCGACGGGATTGATGTCTACTTTGACAACGTAGGCGGCGACCACCTCGAAGCCGCGCTGGAGGTGATGAACCATCACGGCTGCTGCGTCGAATGCGGGATGATCTCGGCCTACAACGCCACCGAGCCGCCCGCGGCGCCCCGCAACCTGTTCCAGATTATCGGCAAGCGGATCCGCCTGCAGGGGTTCATCGTTCGCGACCACACCGACTGCCAGGCGGAATTCATCGACGAGATGGCGCCGCTCATTGCCGCCAAGAAGGTTGTCTGGGAAGAGAGCATCGCCGAAGGACTGGAGAAGGCGCCGGAGGCTTTTATCGGGCTTTTCCACGGCGAGAACCTGGGCAAGCAGCTAGTGCGTCTGCACTAACAGGCAGCCGGCGATCAGGGGTGGTCGGCGGGGCAACCGCACGTGAAGTCGTTATCCGGGCGAGCGGTGCGAGTTGGTGCTGGTTCCAGGCGGCCCGTATTCGCTTTCGCTTGATGCTTCCGGGCGAAGTGTCGCGTTGGATGAGCGATAACGCGAAGCGACGCCGCAGGGCGAAGTCGTCGGGGCCGTCGTCCTTGGGGATGCGGCTCTGGTCCTCGTTGAACGTCACGTCCAGCACCCAGTGCAGCCAGTTCTCGATCTCCCAAGGGCCGCGGACTGAGCGCTCCCACGGGCAGAGCACGGCTGGGCCTCCGCACGTAGGAGTTCCGTGAGTTCCCTAGATTGGTTGTCAGTTGTGCAAAACGGGCCTCTGTTACAGGCCTTTCCGGATTGGAGCGCTTTAGAGCCTATCGGGGGCAAGGTTTGCAGGTACAATATTGGTACCTGCTCTCTGCTCTACAACTCTTCCTCCAGGAACCAGCGGATGCCTGCTGCCACGGTTTCTGGCGTCGCGATATCAAGGTCCGACTTTGCCGCCGACCGGCAGGGGCGGACTTTCTCAGACGTGCTGAATGATCCGGCGCAGCCGTTTGACGAGGTGCTGGCGTTCTTTAGCGACTCCTGCCGGCAACGTCGGATGGAAGAGTCGGAGATCCATCACGACCGCGCGCCGCTCGCCGGGGTGATCCGCGAATTCGAAGCTGCGCCCGCCATTGATGCGTACTTCGCTGCGGCGCCCTCCGCTCAGACGAAGCGGTTCCGCCAAGCGATTGGCGTCTTGGTGCGGATCGTCATGGAGCGACGCGGGTGGAAGAAGACAGGGCGCAAGGGTTCGATGGGCGTGCCAGCAGCGGCCGTAGCGGGCGAGCCGTCCTACAACACGGGCGGTTTGGCGTTTTGGTTTGTCCGCGCGGAGCGATACGAGCTCGGCAATGGCATGCCGTTCGAGTCCGTTTCCCAGCGATGCAAGCGGCTGGACCGCTTGAAGCAGCGTAAGGGCGATTCGTCCCTCGCCATCTCTCACCAGCGTTGAGCAACCAACGGAAGCAGTTCTCCCATTCGATGTCCGGCTTCGCAACGAAGACTACGCCTGCCTGGTAGTCGTTGCGGGATTACAGCCGGCACTCGCTCTGATCTCGTCGCTCAGCTCAGCTTTTGTTTTCAAGTCCAGCGAGCCGATCGTGTGCGGCCGTGCGTCGGGCCGCTGTAGCTTTAGGGTTCCGTACGGCCCTGGCGTCACGCATCGGCAGCTCAGAGTCCTCGTGTCCGCTTTGCCCGGCGTGTTGCTGGGCGCCGACCTCGAGGTTAGTGAAGAGCCCTGAACGGACCGAGCTTTCTTTAGCGACTTGTCTAGAGACGCTAGAGGAGAAACTGGTTGCGTCGCCGGCTGCTGCGAAGGGTTCTGTCGCGCCTCCTTGAAGTGGCGCGACACAAGAATTGATCGAAGGGAGAATGAAGTGACAGCGATTGAAGCAATCCCCCAGACCGTGCCGCGCTACTTTCTTCTGACAGAGGAAGAGGCGCCCGACGGCCCTCGCTGCCACGACTACATCGGCGGACCGTGTCAGGCGATCTTTGGATTTACCGATCAAGCGGCCTTCGATGTGTTCCGTGCAGGGATCGACGTGACGCGGCGTCCTTATCCTCTGCTAGGCGCCCACTTGGTCCGCACAATGGAACTCCCCGGCCTACAGCTAGTGGTTCTTAACGCTCGCGGCCCGCACGAAGCCTACTTCGATGCGGCCACAGCCGAGGCCGTTTTCGCAGCGCAGAAGGCGCCGGTGAGCCCGCTGACCGCGTCGTATCGGTTGTCGCTCGCGGCTGATTCCATGGCGTACGACATCCAGCCGGTGCAGTCGTGTCGTCAAGTCAGCGATGCGTACGACGCGGCTCACTTAAAGATGGCTCCGTGATCACGACCCTGCATGTCTATTCGGCTGACGGAGGATTCGTCCGCCGTCGTTTTAGAGACGAACTCTCGAGGAGAAGGCTGACGATGAGCGAGAAAAAGCCCGAGCCGCTGCAACGCCCCGTTGCCCAAACGAAGTGTCCCGTATGCGGTCACTCGTCGTATTCCCTTGATGGCATCCATCCCCAATGCCATCGCGCCCAAGCCGACAAGACGCGGCTCGCCAAGCACGCCGCCGAGGTCCGGGCGAACCCGCCCGAGCCGGGCGCCGCCGCCACGAAGACCGGCTTCAACAGCGCTCTCCGATTCGGAAAATGACGCTTCTCTACCCAGGTGAGCGGCTGCTGGGTCCCGAGGGCCTGCGGCCACTGAACGAGCACTTCAAAGTGCTGGGGGTCTTCAACCCCGGCGCCGTCGTTGTCGGCGACGAGTTCGTGCTGCTGGTCAGAGTAGCGGAAACGCCATCCGAAGAGAGGTCGGGCTTCGTGGGACTGCCTCGCTACGACGCGAGTGGCGACGCGGTCGTCGACTGGACGCCCGTCGCCGAACTTGATTGCAGCGACCCTCGCGTGGTCCGGCGAAAGAGTGATGGAATTGTCCGACTCACGTCCCTCTCTCACCTGAGAGTCTTGCGGCGGCTTGCTCGGGGCGATCCCGCTTGGACGGTGGGCCCGGTGTTCCTCCCCGAATCGCCATTCGAGGAGTACGGCGTCGAGGACCCTCGCATCACCGAGATCGATGGCCGTTACTGGATCACCTATGTCGCCGTCTCGCGGCACGGCGCTGCGACGGCACTGGCTTCGACGACCGACTTCGTCACGTTCGAACGCCACGGCGTGATTTTCCCGCCCGAGAACAAAGACGTAGTGCTCTTCCCGCGCAAGATCGATGGGAAGTACGTCGCCCTCCATCGGCCAACAGCGAAGACTAACTTCTGCCGGCCAGAAATCTGGCTCTCGCGCTCGCCCGACCTGCTGCACTGGGGTGAACACCAGCCCGTCCTCAGTGGCCTCGCCGATTGGGAAGCCGAACGGATCGGCGCCGGGCCGCCGCCGATCGAACTGTCGTCAGGGTGGTTGGTGATCTACCACGGTTGCGGCGGCTCGGATCAGGTGGGCGGCGTTGGCGAGTACTGCGCCGGCGCCGTTGTTCTTGACCTTCTTGATCCGACGAAGGTTTTGCGCCGAAGTAGCAATCCCGTGCTGCGCCCGATCGCCGGTTTCGAACGGGAGGGCGTCGTTCCCAACGTGGTCTTCCCAACGGCGCTTCTCGAACGCGAAGCGACGTTGCAGGTTTTCTATGGCGCGGCCGACACCGCCGTAGGCGTGGTGGAGTTGCCACTCCGCTCATTGCTCGGATCGCTGTGCGAACGGTGATACGTTACCTATCCAGGAGGCGCTCAAGTGGAAGAAACGGAGCTTCATAAGATCGCGTTTGTCGGCGACTACCCTCCGCGGAAGTGCGGCATCGCCACCTTCACGCACGACCTCAGCACCGCGGTTGCAAAGCACGCATCGAACGAGTGCCTGATCGTCCCTGTAGACGATATCGAGGGGGGCTACGACTACGCGCCCGAGGTGCGCTTCCAGATCGCTCAGCAGGATCGCGACTCGTACCGCCGCGCTGCCGACTTCCTCAACTTCAGTAGCGTCGATGTTGTCTCGCTCCAGCACGAGTTTGGCATCTTCGGCGGTCCGGGCGGCGCGCACATCCTGTCGCTCCTCCGGGAGCTGAGAGTGCCGGTCGTCACGACGCTGCACACGGTGCTGCCCCACCCCGACAGGACGCTTCGCGGCGTCATGGAGCAGTTGGTGCAGCTCTCGACGCGTCTGGTGGTGATGACCGAACGGAGCCGCGCGACGCTGCGCGAGGTCTACAAAGTGGCGGACGAGAAGATCGACCTGATCGTCCACGGCATCCCCGACCGTCCCTTCTCCGACCCGAACTTCTTCAAGGACCAGTTCGACCTCGCCGGCAAGCAAGTAGGGCTCACTTTCGGCCTGCTCTCGCCGAATAAAGGGATCGAAGTCGTTATCAAAGCGATCCCTGAGATCCTCCGCTCGGCGCCCAACTTCGTCTATGTGGTGCTCGGGGCGACGCATCCGAGCCTCTTGCGGAACGATGGCGAGACGTACCGGATCGGGCTGGAACGGATGGCGAAAGAACTCGGGGTGCAGAAGCACGTCGTCTTCTACAATCGGTTCGTCGAGCTTGAAGAGCTGACCAGCTTCATCGGCGCGGCCGACGTTTACATCACACCCTATCTGAATGAGGCCCAGGCGGTCTCGGGAACGCTTGCCTACTCGTTTGGCTGCGGGCAAGCGGTCATCTCGACACCCTACTGGCACGCCGAAGAGCTGTTGGCCGACGGACGCGGCGTCCTTGTCCCCTTCGGCGATTCGCCGGCCATTGCGAAGGCGACCACCGATCTCTTGTGCGACGAACCGCGTCGCCACGCGATGCGGAAGCGCGCCTATCTGCTGGGCCGCGAGATGATCTGGAGCCACGTCGCCGGCCTCTACTCGGCGTCGTTTCAGAAGGCGCGGCGTAGCCAAGCGACGTCTCCCAAGCCGCTGGCGATCAAGACCCTCGACGAGCAACCGCTAGAACACCCAAAGATCCGCCTCGACCACGTCCTGCGGATGACCGATTCAACGGGCATCTTCCAGCACGCGACCTATTCCCTGCCAAACTTCCAAGAGGGTTACTGCACCGACGACAACGCCCGGGCGCTGATCCTCACGGTCCTGCTAGAAGAGCTGGGGCACGACTCGCTCGGGCTCCATCAAGCGGCGTCGAGCTACGCGGCGTTCCTGAACCATGCGTTCGATCCGGCCATCGGTCGGTTCCGCAATTTCATGAGTTTCGATCGCAAGTGGCTCGAAGCCGACGGTTCGGACGACTCGCAGGGACGTACGCTCTGGGCGTTGGGGACTTGCGCAGGCCGGTCGCAGCGACGCAGCTTCCAATCGTGGGCCGTGCAGCTCTTCCAGCAGGCGCTACCGGCTTGCGCGCTGACAAGTTCTCCCCGCACGTGGGCCCTGGCGCTGATTGGCATCCACGAGTACCTCCGGCGGTTTAGCGGCGACCGACTCGCCAGCCAGATGCGTGATCAGCTCACCGACAAACTCATCGACCTCTATGAGCGTACCGCGGACGACGACTGGCCGTGGTTCGAAGAGGTCGCCTCGTACGCCAACGCCAAACTACCGCACGCGCTGATCCTTAGCGGTCGCTGGAGCGGCAACGAGAACGCCCTCACCATCGGGCTGAAATCACTCCGCTGGCTCGCCGCAAAGCAGCTATCGCCCGAGGGCCGCTTCCGACCCATTGGGTGCAACGGCTTTTGCCGTCGCGGCGAGCCGATCGCCGCGTACGACCAGCAGCCGATCGAAGCCCACGCGATGATCTCGGCTTCGATCGAGGCCTATAACGCCGACAGCGACCCGTTCTGGGTAAACCAAGCCCACCTCGCGTTCGACTGGTTCCTCTGTCGTAACGACCTCGGCCAGCCGCTCTACGATACGGGAACCGGCGGCTGCCACGACGGCCTGCAAGAGGGTCGCGTCAACGAGAACCAAGGGGCCGAATCGACCCTCGCCTTCCTGCTGTCGCTCGCCGAGATGGAGCAGCTGGAAAGCTCGCTGCTGATTGCCGCCCCCACGAAAACTCCCTCCGCGGCGCCCGCTCCGGAGAATCACCAAGCCCTACGACTTGTGCATGCAGATTAAAAGAACAGGGATCGTTCTCTCGCCCAACAGTCGGCGGGTCATCCTGCGACCTTTCATCCCGTTCCCTGAGGAGCGGAAGCTGCGCATCATCGCGCGGATCGCTACCTTGTCGGAGGACGAGGTCGCTATGCAGCTCTCGCAGATCGTCGAGGAGTTCCACGGCCGCCACCAGCGGCCACGCGACTTCTTGCTCCGCCGATTCGAGAAGGTCCGCGAGTACCTGATCACCGACGCGCCGCTGAGCGAGAACCGGCAACTTTTGATAGGGGCCTACTTCACGCAAGAGTACGCGGTCGAATCAGCGGCGCTCTTCAACCCATCGATCGTCTGGCATCCCGACCAGACGGGGCTCTCGGCGGGCTCGAAGCGTTTTGTTGTTAGCCTTCGCGCCACCGGCGAAGGCCATCTTTCGTCGATCACCTTTCGGACCGGCGTCATCGACGCCCAGTCCCGCATCGAGATGGACGAACCCACCCGCTTCGCCACACCGCCCGACGTTCTGCCCGATCCGAGATACCAGAAGACGCTCTTCCATCGGAAGCTGACCGAGCTAGGGCTGGCGGGCGTGTTTACGAACCATGTGATGGATCGCCTCGACGAAGAGTTCTCGCTCGAACAACTTGACGCCGCGGTGCTGTTCACCGTCCGCGAGAATCGATCCCGGCATCAAGAGCATCTAACGGTCCACGATGGCATCGTGACGCTCGCCAAGTCGAATTACGAGATCATCTACCCCAGTGACACAAAGCTGTCAGAGCGGCTCATCCTCCCTTACAGCCCGACCGAGTCCGCGGGGATCGAAGACGCCCGCTTCGTCTGCTTCGAAGAGCCGAACGGAGACATCCGCTACTACGCCACTTACAGCGCCTACGACGGCAAAGTCGTCCTGCCACAGATTCTGGAAACCGCCGACTTTTTACGGTTTCGGATGCACACGCTTAACGGCCCGGGCGTTGCGAACAAGGGCTTTGCTCTTTTCCCGCGGCGGATCAACGACCGCTATGTGATGATTTCACGCCAGGACGGCGAGAACCTGTATTTAATGGAGTCGGATAACCTCTACTTTTGGCATTCGAAACGAATCATCGTGAGGCCCACGTTCCCTTGGGAGTATGTGCAGATCGGCAACTGTGGGTCCCCGATCGAAACAGCTGCCGGTTGGCTGGTGCTGACTCATGGTGTCGGCGCGATGCGAAAGTACTGTATCGGCGCCGTCTTGCTCGATCGCGAAGATCCCTCGCGTGTCATCGGCCGACTGCGATATCCGTTAGTCACTCCCGACGAGAATGAACGCGAAGGTTACGTGCCGAACGTCGTCTACAGCTGCGGAGCGGTCGTCCACAACGGCGTGCTGATCCTTCCCTACGCGATGTCTGACTACGCCTCGACGTTTGCGACGATTGGCCTCGACGAACTCTTGGCGGCAATGGAGCCGACTTGATGGCCACGTAGCCGCGGAAGGATGGCGTCGCAGCAATTCTGCGTCGGCCGCAAAGGCCTCGCGAATTTCCACGCCCTGCTCAGCAGCGCCCGTCAGATCGCCCGATGACCTTCGCTGGCCTCACGGGTCGGGGTCGATTAATCGGACGAATGACGCGTGGCTCCGTCGGAACCATGGGCCCGCCGCCCTTTCTAGAATTTCCCGTGCTTGCCCTCCTTGCCGTGGATGGCGAAGTGGCGGCTCTCCTCTAGGCGAGCGAGACTTTTTTCTATTGCTCTCTTACTTCGCTAAGACCGACGGCGGATGAAAGACGCCGAACGGGCCAACCAGCTGCTGCGTCGCGAGGGCCGCGAACCGATCACCATCGGCTGAGGCGGCCGATGGCATGGGAAGGACGGGAGTCCTAGCTCTCCACCCCTAGTCTTGCCCAACCGGCGGCGCCCAGTCGTACGCCGCCAACGCGTTTAGCTCGCGCACGAATACCTGACCGCCGCACACCGCGACGTGCGCCCAGGTTTCGGAATCGCTAACCTTCCGCGTATCGATCAGGTCGAACTTATCGGGCGTTGCGCGGAAGAGGATGAGCTCGCCGCGCTCGTCGAGCGCAAGGATCCGATCGCCCAGCACGGCCATGCTCTGGTACTTGCCGTAGGGCTTGGTGCGCCACGCTTCCTCTCCGGTCGTCAGGTCGAGGCACTGAATCCGCTGGTTGCGGAGGTGCAGGTAGAGGTGGTCGCCGACCACCACGGGCGAGGACATGTAGGCTTGGGACTTGTTCGACCAGACCTGCTCCAGTCGACCCGGCGTGGCCGCGTCACGGCGCCAGAGCTGGGAGCGGCCCGTGTGGGCGCTGGTGAAGAGCTGGCCTTCGTAGACGACCGGCGTGAGGATATTCATGCCCTGGAACGCTTCGATCGGCTGCGTCCATTGTTCCTCGCCGCTCTGGGCGTCGATCCCCTTGAGCGCTTCGCGCGTCTGTACGATCGCCAGCCGCCGCCCGTTTTCCTCGGTCAGATAGGGTGAGCTGAAGGCGCCGCCCGACATCCCGCCGCCATCGCGAGCAACACGCCAGAGAACTTCGCCCGTCCGCTTATTAACCTTTGCAAACCCGCCGCCCATCTGGACATAGAGATCGTCTCCATCCAACAGCGGTGACGAAGCACAGCCAAACTTGGGCGCCTCCGAGCCGACCTCGGCAGGGAAGTCGAGCCGCCACCGCTGTTCGCCGGTCTGCGTGTCGAGCGCCACTAGCACGTCACGGATGCCGGCGACATACAGAGTGTCTTGATCAGCGACCGGCGTTGCGCGGATCCAACTGCCGTTCGCCGCGGCGAAGAACGGCACGGTCAATGACCCGGGCCACTCGACCTCCCAGAGCCGTTCTCCGGTCCGCCGGTCGTAGGCCGAGGCGACCTCGGTCTGTTCGTCCCGCGTCTCGGTGGTGAAGACCCGCTCACCGACAACGATCGGGCCCGAATAACTCGGTCCCAGCTCGACCCGCCAGCCGAGCTTAAGCATGTCCTCGCCAAGCGATTCAGGCCACTCCGTCCCGAGCGCCACCCCGTCCCGGGTGGGCCCGCGCCACTGCGGCCAGTCGGCCGATTGCTGGGCGTTCACGACCGAGGCTGCCAAGCCAATGGCAAGGAAGGGCAGAACGAGCGACGGATTCGACATTTTGGCTCCGCGGCGACGGCTTATTTTCGGCCTTACGAGAGAACTCACGACCACATGAGCCTAGGGTGTCCCCACAGAACCGCCCAGCCAACCTCCTGGATCGCAGACGACCGCTCTGGCAGGCAGGCGATTTGGGGATTACAGTAGAGGCATGTCTGCGCTGAGCCCCTCCAACTCGATCCGGCTGCTCCTGGTGGCCGCCGCTATTCATCTGCTCGGGGCCTGCCCGTGCGGCTGTCTGGAGCACAACGCTTGGCGCCAATCGATCGTGGCATTGATCGGTCATGAGTCGCCCCTTCGGACGGGCGACGACGGGAACTGTGACGGCGAACACCGCTGTCACGACTCGATGCTCGCATCGGACCGGGCCCGGACGCTGGAGTCGCACGGCGCGAATCTGTTGGCCGCCGACGGCGTCTCCTTTTCCATTTCGGACCGAGGCGCTGCGTCGAGTGGCTTGTTAGCCGCCTCGGCGCCACCTCTTGCGAGGCCTTCTCTCTCGAGGCTTCAGGTGCTGCGGCTGTGATACGCCGCGCGCTGCTCATTGGACTCTGACGAGCCGCGTGAGGCGAAGCCTCATCGGTCAATTTCGGCGCAGCAAATCTTGCGCTCGAGGCCAATACCCCTGGTCCGGACTCTCTGCGTCAGCATAGCGCCGCGGTGCGAAGGTGCGACCCCGCACGCGCCCGCGACGGCCCAATGCCGACGATGGAATCGGGACTCACCCCTAGGATCTTCTAGATGAACCGCCTGACGATCGTGTCGGGAGCGGTGGCGGCTGGCGTACTCCTGACCGTCTACGGGGTGGTCACGCTCAGCCCCCCTCAAGCCGCTTCTGAACCGGCTCTCCCGATTGAGAATGAAAAAACGACGACGGTCTTGCACCTCCACCCTGGCGAAAGGCTGGCGGCTGGGATTGAACTGCAACCGCTCAAAAAACACCTTGTCCGCACGACCCGGACCCTCCCGGGTCGGATCGCTTATGACGCCACCAAACATGTCGCGGTCGTCGCCGCCGAGACGGGGGTCGTGGTGTCGGCGACCGTCCAGCCGGGGAATCCTGTCCATCTCGGACAGACGCTCGCGGTGATGCGCTGCCCGGCCATCGGCGCGGCGCGGAGCAAACTCTTGCAACATCTCTCCGAGCTCAAGATCGCGGAGCAGGAGTGCCAGTGGCAGACCGAGATCGCGGACGGCGCCGAGACGCTGCTGTACTTGATCGATCAGCAGACCCCCATCGAGCAAATCGAGAAGCGCCTAGCGACGATTCGCATCGGGGCCAACCGGGAAATCTTGCTCAACGCCTATAGCAGGTTGTTGTTGGCGACGCGCCTCGCAAAGTCGGCCGCCGACGCCGGTGGAGCGGAGGTGCTCAGCCGGAGGGTGATCGACGAGCGGCGGGCGGAAGTTGAGCAAGCGACCGCGGCCCTGGAAGCGAAAGCGGAGGAGGTGCGTTTCGAGGCGAAGCAGGCTAGCGATTCCGCCAGGTCCGCGTTCGAAGCGGCGCAGCGGCGCGTCGATGTCGCCCGCCAAGAGTTAACGACACTCCTAGGGCTGCCCGCGGATTCGACGAACGACGAGGAACTCTTGCCCGAGGGCGACGATCTGACCTCACTGGAAGTGCGATCGCCCATCGACGGCACCGTGGAGAGACGAACCTGCTCCGCCGCTGAACGAGTGACCCAGGGGGATGAGCTGTTCGTCATCGCCGATACAAGCCGCCTCTGGGTAGAGGCCGACATACGAGGGGCCGACTGGGCAGCTCTCCGGGTCCGTGAGGGCGACCTGGTCCGGGTCGCCACTCCGGCGACCGGCGACCACGTGTGGGACGCGCAGGTCGTTTACATCGGCCGTGAGAGCGATCTCGGGTCGGGCGCGACTCCGCTCGTCGCGGCCCTGGAGAACCGCGAAGGGAAGCTCCGCCCCGGACTCTTCGCCCGCATCGAGGCGCCAACTTCCGAAGAGGTCGAAGCGCTGGTCGCGCCCAGCGCGGCGGTCGTCAACCTCAATGGCGCCCCGACCGTGTTCGTCCCCGACGGTGAGGGCTTTAAGGCCGTCACGGTTGAGACCGGTCGGCGATTCGGCGACTTGGTTGAGCTTCTCTCGCCATTGACCGAAGGGGACCGGGTGGTCACCTCGGGCGCCTTCTTCCTCAAGAGCGAGCTGCTGCTTGCGGGGGAGGAATAGAACGATGTTGATGCGACTGATCGAGTTCTCTCTGCAGAACCGTTTCCTGGTGATCGTCGGAACTCTCCTGGTCGCCGGCGCCGGGGTGCGCAGCGCACTAAAGCTGCCAATCGACGCCGTCCCGGACCTGACGAACACCCAAGTCACCATCATCACCCCCGCCGGTTCGCTGCCGCCCGTCGAAGTGGAGCGACAGGTCACCTACCCGATTGAATGGGCGATGGGGGGGCTGGCGAATGTCGATGAGGTGCGGAGCGTCTCGAAGTTTGGACTGTCGGTAATCACCATCGTCTTCAACGAGGGAACCGACATCTATTTTGCTACCCAGCAGGTCAGCCAGCGGCTGCCGCGCGCCGCGACGGAGATTCCCCCGCAATACGGCCCCCCCGAGCTGGGCCCGATGACGACCGCCCTGGGAGAGATCCTCCAGTTCGAGCTGCGTAGCCCGAACCGCTCGCCGATGGAGCTGCGCAGCATGCTGGACTGGGAGATCACGCCGCGGTTGCGTGAGGTGGAAGGGGTCACCGAAGTCAACACGATGGGGGGCTTCTACAAGACGTACGAGGTCCGTCCCGACCCCGACCGTCTGAACGCCTTCGGCCTCACGCTCGGAGAGGTCTTCGCGCGCATTGAGGCGAGCAACTCCAGCGCCGGTGGCGGCTATGTCGTCCACCACGACGAGCAGCAGTTCATCCGCGGCGAGGCGCTGCTCAAGGGGGAGGATGACCTCCGCAACATCGTCATCAACCGATCGCTGAACGGGTCGCCGCTGCTGCTCGGCGACATCGCGGAAGTCACCTTCGCGCCGATGGCCCGCCAGGGCGCCGTTAGCCGCGATGGCCGCGGAGAAGCGGTCACCGGGATGGTAATGATGCGGATCGGAGAGAACTCGCGAACGGTCGTCTCCCACGTCAAAGAACGGATTGCCGAAGTTCAGCAGACGCTTCCCGACGATGTCCAGATCGAAGTCATTTACGACCGCGAAGACTTGATCGGCCGCACCTTGCACACCGTGCTAAAAAATCTCGCCGAGGGGGGCGCGCTGGTAGCGATCGTCTTGCTCGTGACTCTCGGCAGCCTGCGGGCCGGGCTGATCGTCGCGCTGGCGATCCCGTTGTCGATGCTGTTCGCCGCGAATCTGATGCTCGCGGTGGGGGTCTCCGCCAGCCTCATGAGCCTCGGGGCGATCGACTTCGGCCTGGTGGTCGACTCGTCCGTCATCATGATCGAGAACTGCGTGCGCCGGCTCTCCATGGCCGACGATGGCCGCAGCCGGTTGACGGTCATCCGCGACGCCGCGATGGAGGTCCGCGGCCCGACCATGTTCGGGGAGCTGATCATTGCCGTCGTTTACGTGCCCGTGCTGATGCTGGAAGGCACCGAGGGAAAACTGTTCCGCCCCATGGCGATGACCGTCCTCTTCGCCCTGTTCGGTTCGTTGATCTTGTCGCTGACGCTCATGCCGGCGCTGGCTTCCCTCGGTCTGCCGAAAAACGCCAAGGACCACGAGCTATGGCTGATCCGTATGTTGAAAAAGGTCTACCTGCCAATTGTGCGGGCCGCGATCGCCAGCCCGGTGGCGACGGTCGCCGTGGCGCTAGCAATCCTTGTCGTGAGCGTGCCGATCGGCCTCGGACTCGGCGCCGAGTTCATGCCGCGGCTGAACGAGGGCGATTTGCTGGTCGAGGCGGTCCGTTTGCCGACCGCGACGCTTGAGGGGGCGGAGAAGATGGCCCAATTGATCGAGTCAAACCTGCTCAAGCTGCCCGAGGTGAAAACGGTTTTCGCCAAAACCGGGCGTCCGGAGATCGCCAACGACGTGATGGGAGTCCACCAGACCGACGTCTGGGTGATACTCCATCGCCCCGAAGACTGGCCGGCTAAGAAGTCTCGGGAAGAGCTGATCGCCGAGATGGAAGTACTGCTCAACGAGTCCGTACCCGGAGTCGGCTTCGGCTTCACACAACCGATCGAGATGCGGGTCGACGAACTCGTAGCCGGCGTCAAAGCCGACGTGGCGATCCTCGTCTACGGCGACGATCTCGACAAGCTGGCGTCGATTTCAAAGGAGATCGAGAGAGAGCTGCGTGGCATCGATGGGGCCGCCGACGTCAAGGCGGACATTCAGTCGACGCTGGCCACGCTGACCATCGAACCACGCCGCGAGGCGCTGGCGCGTTACGGCGTGGACGCCGCCGAGGTCATGGATGTCGTCGCGTCGATCGGCGGACGACGCGTCGGTCAAATCCTTGACGGGCGCGCGCGGTTCCCGGTCCTCGTCCGGT
This sequence comes from Pirellulales bacterium, assembly GCA_041741515.1. Classification (GTDB taxonomy): domain Bacteria; phylum Planctomycetota; class Planctomycetia; order Pirellulales; family Lacipirellulaceae; genus Botrimarina. The sequence continues at coordinate 17,908 of JBGSJY010000676.1, forward strand.
TGCCCGCAGCGTGGCGCGAGAATGCCGACTTGCTTGCGCAACTCCCGGTCGCCAGAGCCGGCGGGAAACCGATCCCCCTTGGGGAGCTCGCCGACATAAGGCTCGAAGAGACGCCTCCCACGGTCGAACACGACAACGGCCGGCGCCGGACATTCGCGTCGGCCAACGTCCGCGGCCGGGACGTGGCCAGCTTCGTCAACGAGGCGCAGCGACGCATCGCCGAGAATGTCAAGCTTCCGCCAAAATACGAGCTGGACTGGGGGGGAGACTTCGAAAACCTTCAGTCGGCCAGCCGCCGATTGATCCTCATCACGCCAATCGTGCTGTTGCTGATCTTCATGCTGCTGCACGCGAGTCTTGGGTCGGCCCGGTTAGCGGCGCTGATCTTTCTCTGCGTTCCCTTTGCCGCCAGCGGCGGGGTCTTCTCATTGGCCCTGCGAGGGATGCCCTTCAGCATCGCCGCCGGCGTCGGCTTCATCGCGCTGTTCGGCGTCGCCGTCCTCAACGGACTCGTGTGGACCAGCGATGCGGAACGACGCCGCAAAGAGGGCGTCGCCGCTAAGGAGGCCGCCGGGCTTGCGGCGAACAGCCGATTCCGGCCGGTGCTGATGACGGCGGCGGTCGCCAGCCTGGGCTTCTTGCCAATGGCGCTTTCCCACAGCGACGGCGCCGAAATCCAACGCCCGCTGGCGACGGTCGTCATCGGCGGTCTTGTCACGAGTTCGCTGCTGACGTGCGTCGTCATCCCGGCGATCTACCCTTGGTTCATCCCGAGACAACGCCTTGGAGATGACTTGAGACAGCCCCTAAGTCCGGAGTAAACGAACGGCGACGAACAATTCGAGGTTCGACCCTGCCTCTCTCGCTAACCGAGCCGACGGCATGAGGATTCTTCTTCTTTCGACTCAGTACGCGTTGCCCGACGATAGATACGAGCCTTGGGTATTCACCGCCCGAGGTCGGCTTTTAGAGGACGCGATGCCTGAACGCCAATCGTCCTGCCTCACTGAGCGAATGGAGGCGTCGATGGCGCGCCGATTGCGCGCTGAGCTTAAGTATCCTCGTCCCAACACGGCCGTTCCGAACTGCGAGCGGTGATCCCCACCGCGATAGCCCAGTGCTTGCGAGTCGGCGCGTGGCCGGGCTCAGGTGGGGCTGGCCTTTGGGCGACTTGAAGAGCTCGTCGACAAGCGACCACTGCTGGTCGCTGAGCCGCGGGCGGAAGAATCGACAGCCTGGCGCCATCCTGGACCCCGCGTTCGGGCGGGATCGATCGGTCTCACGGTGCTCCTTTCGAACACTCCAACGACCAACCAATCAACCGGGTTTAGCTAGGCTCTGTCGGAGAACTGGTTTTGGAGACTCGCGCCGGTCGCGCGGCTCCGATCCTTGACGCTCCGGGGATAGCCCCCATGAAAAGAACCGACGACGCCACGGCGTCGACCATCCGTCAGGCCTTCGTCTCCCCCGCGGGAGCGGCCCGTCTTTTGATCCCGATCGGGAAAAGATGGGATGCGGCGATTAGCCGCCCTATTCACCGCACGCCTTATTCACCGCACCAAGTGCGGTAAATCTTGCGCCATGCGGCGAATAGGCGCTATATTCACCGCAGAAAGAGCGGTGATTAGATGCCCTATATCCACGAACTACCCGGCTGGCCGAAGCTGACCTGGGACAGCGAGACCCTCGCCGCCCCCTTGGCCGCGGTGCGCCACGAGCAAGGCCGGCTGCTGGGAAAAATGGAGGCGCTTGGCTTCGACCTGCAAAACGAAGCCAGCCTCATCGTGCTGACTGCCGATGTGGTGAAGTCCTCCGCAATCGAGGGCGAAACGCTCAACGCAGACGAAGTCCGCTCTTCCATCGCCCGCCGCCTCGGCCTCGATACCGCAGGGCTGCCGCAACCTAGCCGGAGCGTTGAGGGTATCGTCGAAATGATGCTCGACGCCACGCAGAACTTCGCAGCCGATCTCACCGCAGAGCGACTCTTCGGCTGGCATGCCTCTCTTTTCCCCATGGGGCGCAGCGGCATGAATCGCATTCCGGTTGGCCAGTGGCGTCCGGCCGAAGCTGGAGCGATGCAAGTTGTCTCTGGCCCCATCGGCAAGGAACGCGTTCACTTCCAGGCGCCGGACGCAAAACGCCTTAGTGAGGAGATGCAACACTTCCTTACCTGGTTCAACGAGCCTAAGTCTATCGATCCGGTTCTCAAGGCGGGGCTGGCGCACTTTTGGTTTGTGACGACCCATCCGTTTGAAGACGGCAATGGACGGATCGCTCGCGCGATCGCCGATCAATCGCTCGCCCGTGCCGACGGGATCAAGGAGCGGTTCTACAGCATGTCCGCTCAAATCGAAGTCGAGCGAAAATTGTACTACCAGCAGCTCGAACAATCGCAGCGGAGCGAGCTCGATGTCACGGCGTGGCTAGGCTGGTTCCTGGTGTGCCTGGGACGCGCGATCACCGCTAGCGATGAACGACTGGCGGGCGTGCTTCGCAAATCGCGTCTTTGGGAGCGGATTAATCACCGGCTGGTCAATGAACGGCAAAGGCTGGTGATCAATCGCATGGTGACTGATTTCGAAGGGTTCCTGACCACGTCGAAATACGCCAAGCTTGCCAAGTGCTCGGCCGACACCGCCCTTCGCGATGTGAAAGGGCTGCTGGATCGCAGCATCATCGTCCAAAATCCGGGCGGCGGCCGAAGCACCAGCTACCGTTTGGCGGAGCCCGCTGAGATTACCAGCTAGATCGTGCCGCAAGCTGGCCGCTTGTCAGAGACTCGCCTACGTTTTTCTGACAAGAACAGGTCCATCCAGGAATATTGTGGGTGAGTGTGTCCGGAGAGCGGGAGCTCGGGCTCGACGAAAGGGGCTCAGGCGAGGGCGAAGGCGGGGGGACGGTCCCCTCTGTCGAGCCCGAGCGGAGGTTCGGGCCCCTCGGACCACATTACCCACGATATTCCCGGATGGACCCCCTTGGAGGTTCTGAGTTGCCCTTCACCCCAAGCTGAGGGCAATCAAGCCGCAAAGGTGCGGGGATGGCCTCTTCGGACCTACTCGACGCCCGCCAATACTGTTCAAGGGCTCAGTCAATCGCAAGCCCCCTTCCCGGCCCCAAAAAGCTTCGCCAAACACTACTTATATGTTGTGTGTGATTGCAGTTGATTGAGGTCGTCGAGTACGTCAGCGAAGCGGGCCAAAACGCGTTTGCCCAATGGCTCCGAGGGACCGGGACCTAATCGCCGGCCGGTGTAGAGCGGCTAAGCTCTCCGTACCTAACGCGTTAGCTGCTCCTTTGGACGCCATTCGACGTCCGCGCCTTGGGTTTGCGTGTCGGTGGGTAGGGATCCGGGCGCCTTCCGCGGCAACGGGTGGCTGCAAGCCAAGAGCGACGGCAAGGCGAGGAGATCGGCGACCACGGCGGCCGCAATGGTCGAGACCGCCATAGCAGCGAAGGTGCGGTGGCCGGGGAGCTCGCTCCAAAGCATCGTGCCAAACCCGGTGCAGAGGATAACGGTGGTCATGATGAGGGCGGAACCAACGCCAATGAACGACCGGCGGATCGCTGATTCGACATCGCCATCAACGGCGAGTTCTTGCTGGAAACGAGAGAGAAAGTGGATCGTGTCATCGACCGCAATACCTAAGCAGACGACGAACGCGCAAACACTCGACATATCCAGCGGGCTGCCGCTCCAAAGGAGCAAAGCCGCCGTGAAGACGAGGGGGAAGAGATTGGGGACCACCGCCACTAGCCCGATCCGGACCGAGCGATAGGCGAAGGAGAGAACGACTAGGATGATTAAGGAAGCGGCCGTGAGACTGGACCTCAAGTCGGTGACGATTTGGTAGAGGTCGCGCGAGATCAAGACGGGTTGGCCATCGAGCTTGAAGCGAAACCCCGGATAGCGCGACGCGATATCCCGAAAGCCGCCCTCGAGGCGATCGAATACCGGCGTGTAGACGGCGATGCCGCGGTCTTGCATCCGGACCGACACAATCGCCCGCCGCTGGCTCGCGTCGTAAAAAAAGGACCGCAGCTCGCTTGGCATCAAGGAGAGGAAAGTCGCCTGAGTGACGAAATCGAGCGGGTCGCCGGGGAACGACGCGAGCATCGATCGAATCGATAGGGGACGACTCAAGAGGGGCTCCTTGGCGATGAGAGCTTCGACTTCGCGAACAGCGGCGAGGATGCGGGGGTCGTCGCTCGCCATCCCGACGGGCCAGTCGATCTCGGCCCGGAAGAACTCGACCCCGCCAAAGTGTTCGTCGGCGTACTCTAGCGCCAGGTACGATTGGCTCGAGGCGGGCATTGCGGATTTCATACGGTTGTCCGGCTTCAGCCGAAATGACAGAGCCGCCAGGGCGAGCGTGATCGTCACCGAGACAATCGCCACTCTCCAACGATGGCGCAGCGTCAAATCGATCAGGTTCCGGAGCCCTTGGACTCCAACGCCGACCACGTCGCGCTCATAGCCTCGATCGATATAACGTCCCACCCAGGTGCTGCTGACCCAGGGCACAAAAGTTACGACTGCGACGAACGCAATGAACACGCCGATCATGCAGACTCGGCCGAAGTCCTGCACGTAATCGCTCTTGGCGAGCAGCAGCGATCCGAAGCCGATGGCGGTGGTGAGCGAAGTGAGCCAGCATGCCATGCCAACCCGAGCGATGGCGTCGCGAGCGGCTTCGATCGGCTCGTCTCCGGCGGCCCGGCGGCGACGGACTTGAACCAGCATGTGGACGCCGTCGGTCAAGCCGACCATGGCCAACATCACCGGCATGACGATCTCCGCCAGCGGGTTGGCGGGCACCCCCATCAACTTCACCAGCCCGAGCGTCCAGAAGACCCCCAGACACGGCGCCGCGGCGACGACAAACACAGCCGCCACGCCACGAAACATGATCGCCGAGAGTAGTAACGCCAGCGCGTAGCCGATCAGCTGGAAGATGATCTGATTGCGTTGGAACGCCGACTGCTGATCCGCGAACAGGGGGGCCCGACCGGTGAGCCGCACCGAGACGATCTCCGGCCCGGCCGCGTCACGGGCCGTGCTAAGGACCTTCTCCGTCGCCGAAGCGGCGTCCTCGAGCCGTAGCCAGTCGTAGACGACCGGCATCAGCAAGGAGCGGCCATCGTCCGAGATGAGCTGCCCGGCAAGAGGGTGGTCCCGCAACCGCCTTTCCGCCTGGCGGAAGGCTTGCCGCGACGCATCCGCTGATGGCACCAGCGGGTCGGCCAAGCCGAACACGTTGAGGATCGGAACGCGATCGATCCAGAAGACGCTCTGAATGAAGTCAATCGACTCGACTGCCTTCACGAGCCGCCGCGTCGCGGCAACGGACTCAGGCGTAAAGAGGTCCTCCGACTCGACGATGAGAAATGCGTCACTCGACGCAAGATTGAACCGCGACTGTACCTTCGCGGTTGTCGTCAGCGGGACGCTTTCCGGACGGTCCTCGTACCGTTCTAGCGGGTGCCGGCTTTGGGCGGGAAGCAGATGTCCAACCGACGCCACTGCGGTCACCGCCAATAGCATCCAGCCGACAAGGCTCCGGTTCCGCACAAAGAGTTCGGCGATTGTCTCCATACGAGCGACGGTGCGGTAAACTCAGGGAAGGGGAGTTGAACACCTGAGGTCGGGCCGCCCGCTACCGAGACGGCGGCCCGCTACCACGACACGCCTCGATCAGAAGCGGCGGGAGCTGTCCGCCAGGGCCGACTCAAAAACCTCGTCCTCGGTGAGCGCTTGATCGTTATTGCGATCGTAGCGGTCGAACGCGAAGAGGGCGAAGGCGTGTGGCAGCTCGCGCCTGAGCAGCCTGCCGTCGCCATCGTCATGCTTCTCGAAGAGCCGCTGGGCGACCGCGCGGGCCTCAAGGCGAGCGCTTTCGGACGGCCCATCCAACCGTTCTTCGGTCCGCAGGCTGCCGACGGGAGAAGCGACTTCGAAGAAGGCGACCATCATCTCTTCGAACGACTGGTCGCCCCAGCGGACTGTCGCCGAGGGATCGGGGTTGGCTGGGTTGGCCGCGGAGTTATCAAACGACGCCTCGCAATCGATTCGGAACGATTCGGGCAGCGTCAGAGGCTCCGACAAGCGATAGTTCGTCTGCCAATTAAAGTCGTATCGCGGAACATCGAGTAAGATCCGGTGATCTCCACTGGGCCAAACCCCCGTCATCCGGAACGATTTGCCGCGGAAGTGCATGTGCGGGGCCAGGCCGATTAGCTCGGCGCCCGCGGGAAAGCCCCTTCGTGAGGCGTTGACACGGTAGTTGGCGTCGCCGGGCGGGATCTCAAATTTGGGATTCACCGCCTCGATCGTGAAGACTTCCTCACGGACGCCTTCGGGGTCAGCAAACACCAGACCCATCCGAGTGATGTCTTCCGCCTCGGCTCCATTGGGCGTGTAGTGCATCTGAAAAACAAATTTCGATCCGGCAGGCACGAAGCGAGCGCGACCTTCGGGGAGCGACATCGAGCTCTGCCCCGGCACGTAAGCCCCAAGCCAGCCAAGCCCCTGACGGGGACGATCGATCGGCGGGCTCACGAAAACGATGACGTGGTGAACAACCGAACGATCCCCCGGGACGATGTCGGCCGCCTGAATCCACTTGTCCTCCGTGAAACCAGGATCGACCGCGAAATACTGGTAGTCAATCACGCCTTCGGCAGCGACTCGGTAGGGCTCGTCTCGCATCGCAACGACCTGGTCGGGATCGCGAGGGAGTCGCCAGCCGGCGACGAATTCACGCTGCGGCGGGAGCTTCGACAGGTCGCCGGGCGGCGCGCCGGCCTTGGCCCAGTCGTAGAACAACTTCTTCTCATCTTCGCTCAGTAGGCGGGCGTTGGCGAACTCCCCGTGGGCCGGATCAGCGTGCCAAGGAGGCATCCGTTGGTCGCGGACGACCTCGGCGATCGTGTCGGCCCATCCCGCTACTTCCTCGTAGTTCCGCAACGCGAAGGGGGCGATCTCCCCCTCCCGATGACATTCGACGCAGCTCCGTTCCAGAATCGGCGCGACGTGCTCGCTGTAAGTGACGGCCGCCTCCGCATCGGGCTCCCGCGGCCGCCCGATGACGCATCCCACGGCGCGGGTTTCGGTTGTTGGCGGTTCTTTGCCTGCGAGCAGGGAGTCTAGCGCCTCGCGGATGTAATTTTGGGAAGGCTCTGGGCGGATGGCGCCCACGTCGTACTGATCGTCGATGCGCCCACGGTAGCGCACCACCCGCTGCTGATCGAGGACGAACACTTCGGGCGTTCTGGTGGCCCCAAACGCCTCGGCGGCTTCGGCGTGGTTGTCCTTGAGTAGCGGGAACGTCACACCGTGACGACGCCCGTAGGCGGCCAACTCGGTCAGCGAATCCTGGCGGTTGGCGTCCACGCCGAGAACCACCACGTTCCGCCCCCGATAGTCTTCGGCAATGGCCTCGAGCCGCGGACCGTAGAGTTTCGCCAAGGGACATTCAACGCCCAAGAAAGCGATAACGACCGCCTCGGCGGCGGCATAGTCCTTTAGCGAGCGCTCCTGCCCATACACGTCCGGCAATCGGAAGTCGCCAATCACGACGCCGACCCGTGTCGCCGCAGGCGAAGGGGCAACAGCTACGACGGTGATAGCTAGAAGCGAGAAAAATCGGAGCATAACGGCCACGGGAGGGAATTCCTGCGAT
>JBGSJY010000677.1:0-3058 GCA_041741515.1 Pirellulales bacterium
GATCGGTGATGTCGCGCCCGAGCGGATGTTCGTCGCGGTGCGGGCGATCGCGCCGGTCGCCGGGATGCCGCCGACGAACGGCACCAGCAAATTGGCGACGCCTTGGGCGGTAAGTTCGGCGTCGGGGTTGTGCCGGTCGCCGCTCATGTTGTCGGCGACGACCGCGGAGAGCAGGCTCTCGATCGCGGCGAGCATCGCCACGGTGAACGCCGACGGCAGGAGCAGCACCATCAGGTCCCAGCGGAACTCGGGGATCGTCAGCGCCGGCAGCCCGCTGGGGATGTCGCCGAACTTGTCGCCAATCGTGACGACCGGAACGCCAAGCAGCGCGCAAGCCGCGGTGGCGCCCAGTAGCGCAACGATCGAGCCCGGCGCCCACTTCAACAACCTCGGCGTGCCGAGCACGAGCACTAGCGACACGACACCGACGATGATCGCCGTCGCATTGGCCGTCGGCGCCGCATGAGCTAAGGCGTTCATGCGCGGCAAGAACTCGCTCGGGACCGTGTCGAGCGACAACCCGAAGAAGTCCTTGATCTGCGTCGAGGCGATGAGGATCGCGATGCCGTTGGTAAATCCGATCGTCACCGGCCGCGGGATGTAGCGCACTGCCGAGCCCAACCCAGTGACCCCCATCACAACGAGCGCGGCGCCCGCCATCGCGGTACAGGTCAGCAGGCCGGAGACGCCGAACTCGGCGACGATGCCCGCGACAATGACAACGAAGGCGCCGGTCGGGCCGGAAATCTGACATCGCGAGCCGCCGAGCGCCGCGACCACAAAGCCGGCGACGATCGCGGTGTAGATGCCCGCCTCGGGCTTCACGCCGGACGAGATCGCAAACGCCATCGCTAGCGGCAACGCGACCAGCCCGACCGTGACGCCTGCGATGACATCGGCAAAGAATCGGCGTCGATCGTAGCCCGCCAGGGACTCGAAGATCTTGGGGACAAGCGACCGGGTCGGTGCGGAATTCATCCCCCGATTATCCGCGAGAGAGGGGATGCGGCGGAAGGGCAGACGCGGGGTGGGATGGGGGGTGATCCCATCACCCGTCGCATTGGCCAACGGCTAATCTCACCGTAGCCTGGGGCATCGCCCCAGGTTTTCGTTCAGCGTCAAAGACTGTTGGCTGTAGGCCAATTTCACCGCGGGGTGAGCTTGGCCTACAGCCAAGGTGGGCGGCGCTACGATGGTTACCTGGGGCGTTGCCCCAGGCTACGGTGAATTGCGGCCTTCAGCCTCAAAAGATATCGCTAGTGAGGGGTTCTTGACGCAAACCACTCCGCTTCATGACGGGCACGGCTCAAGCACTGTTTCCTTCTTAGCTGACCGCTGAAAGCTGATCGCTGACCGCTCCTCCCCTCACGCCACGCCCGCGACCACCTCGTCCGGCACTTCGATCGTCTCCCAGACGCCGCAGCGCTCGGAGCCTTTCCAGAGGCCGGTGACTTCATCGTGGTGCAGCACATGGCGGATGACACTCGCTAGCGGCTCGGGCGCCACGAGGGCGATCGTCCCCTCTTTGTGCTTCTTGAGCACCTTCCGCAGCGAGTCGGCGACGCGCGCCTTTACTTGTAGCAGTGTCTCGCCGCCCGGTGGGCAAACCGTGTGCGGTTGGTCTTGCCACTGGCGGTAGACCTTCGGCTGCTTAGTGCGGACCTCTTCGACGAGCATCCCCTGCCAGAGGCCGTGGTTGAGGTTGCAGAGCTTGTCGATCGTCTTCTGCTTGGCGCCCGTGGCTTCGGCGATCATCTCGCCCGCTTCGCGCGCGGCCTGGCACGGCGCCGTGTAAACGATGGCCGGCTTGTGGGCGGCGATGCCGGGGAGGGCTTCTTCGGTCTGGCGCCGGCCGTTGTCGCACAGCGGCAAGTCAAGCGTTCCCTGGATCCGACCTTGTTGGTCGAACTCAGTGGCGCCCGGGCGAACTAATAGCAACGTGAGCATACAACGCTTTGAAAAAGGACGAAGATCACGCCCCGTCGGCGCCGGCTTTTGCCAGCCGCGTCAACTCGGCCATCCGTTCGGCATACTCCTCGGCGCCGAACACCGCCGTTCCCGCCACCAACAACTCGGCGCCCGCGGCGGTGCAGGCGGCGATCGTCTTCTCATTGACGCCGCCATCGACTTCCAGAATCGCGTCGCAACGCGGATGGTCGCGGAGCCACCGCAGCTTGTCGAGCGCCACGGGGTCGAACGCCTGTCCGCCGAAGCCGGGCATGACACTCATAATGAGCACCAGATCGGCCGCGTCGATTACAGGCTCTAGAACTTCGACCGGCGTTGGCGGGTTGATCGATAGCCCCGCCGTCGCGCCGAGCGACCGAATCCGGTCCAATAGCGGCCGCGGATCGGCGAGCACCTCGGCGTGAACCGTCAGGTTGTCGGCGCCCGCCTTGCGGAAGGGTTCGACGTAGTCCGCCGGGTTGTCGAGCATCAGGTGCACGTCGAGCGGCAGGTCCGTCAGCCGGCGAATCGCTTCGACGATCGGGACCCCGAACGACAGGTTCGGGACGAAGTGCCCGTCCATGATGTCGAGGTGCAGCAGCGTGGCGCCAGCAACCTCGATTGCGGCGATCTCTTCGGCCAACCAGCCGAAGTCGCAAGCCAGCACCGACGGCGCCACTGCCACCCCTGCGTTACCCAGGGTGAGCCGACGCAGTTCCGCGGCGTTCTTTGGCCCGGACATCGCGGTTGCGCCTCGACGAAATAGACCCGGCGCTCGCACGCGGACCGTACCAACCAAGGAAGAGCGCGACGCCGACAGGCAAAACGCGCCAAAAGCGGCTCCCGTTGTGTCATGCGGGAGACGCGGAAGCAAGCCCCGACATGCGGCAAGCCGCATGCATGCGCCGCCGTTGGAAGCCAGCGGAGAACTGTCAGTCGTCCAGTTCTTCAACCCGCGGGAGCTGGCGGGCGCTGGAAAGGCCGAGGATTTCGAGGAACCGGTCCGTGGTCGCGTACTGGGGCCCCTCAGCGGCGTCCTGAGGGGCGTCGGCGCGGACTAGGCCGCGGCGTTCGAGCCGGCGGAGCGTCGGGCCGCTGGGGGCGCCGCGGA
>JBGSJY010000678.1:0-4595 GCA_041741515.1 Pirellulales bacterium
CGCCGGCGGCGATGGCCCGGCGGTGCGCCTGTGGCGCAGCGACGCTAGCGGATTCGGCGCGGGCGCGCCGGACGAACTGCTCGTGCGTCCCGGCAAGGTCCATTCGCTGGCGTTCCTCGACGAACGGGTGCTAGCGGTCGGCGATACGCAGAACGAGATCACCCTGTGGGACACCGAGACCCGCGCCGAGCGCTTCGTGCTGCAGGGCCACACCGGCACCGTCGCGGCGCTCGCCACCAGCGCCGACGGGCGGCGGATCGTGTCGGGTTCGTTTGACACAACCGTTCGAGTCTGGGACATCGACCCCGCCGGACTCCCCGTCGTGAACACCGCCGCGAAGCCGACTGCCGCCCAGCCCACTCGCTAGCACGAACCGAGAGCACCACAACGGACAGGACGAGCACGACGGATCGCCGCAGCGACTCACGAGGCCTCGGCAGACATGCCGTCGTGTCTTTTGTGCCCGTCGTGGCGAGACCTTGCTGTTTTCGACGCAGTTCGGATTTGAGACTCAAAACGCCAGCGAAGCCGTCAGATCGATAAAGACACCGTCGGCCTGCTAGCCACAACCGCGCGGGCCGCGGGACCGAAGATACAACCGCCACTCACCGAGGTTTCAAGGAGGAAACCCTGTGGGACTTTTCGCCAACCTAATCCACCGCCCCAAGCGTCAACTGGCGGGTGCGCCGCGACGGATGCCCTTTCGAGGGCTGAACGTCGAGCAGATGGAGGACCGCCGCATGATGGCGGCCGACGTGCTGCTCGGCGCGGTCTATCTGGAAGACGCGCTGTCGGGCGAAGACAACGCGCCCGACACGATCCGCGTCTCGTTCGTCGGCGGCGCGGCGGGGACGACGCTCGACCGTATCGTCATTGATGGCGACAAGCTCGGCAACGGCGCGTCGGGCGGAGACGTCTTCTTCGACATCGCGACTGGCGGCGCCGGCGCCTTCGGCAACTCGCCGTTCAATGTGGTCAGCAGCAACGGCTTTACCGTCACGTCGTTCGAGGTCATCGACGGCGGCACGCAGCTGATCATCAATCTCAGCGGCTTCGAGGCCGGAGAAGAGCTGATCTTCTCCATCGATGTCGATGAGTACGGCGAAACCCGCGCGCGGCTGAACTGGAACGCGATCGCCGAAGGCGGCGAGTTCGAGGGATCGATCCTCACGGGTAAGTTTTCGGCGCCGGGATTCGTCGATCTGACGCTCGAAGGCGTCTACTACGACTTCTTCGACGCCGACTTTTCCGACGCCGAGCAAGCCGCCGGCGCGCAACTCACGAAACTGCCGGGCGACAACTACGACAACCCCAGCGACCCGCTGGTCCCGGTGCGCACCGCGGGGGCTGTGGCCCACGCGCCGCAGGTCGAGCTCGCGCGGCTGTCGGGCTATGTCTATCACGACCGGGACGACGACGGCGTCTTCGACACGGGCGAGGCGCCGATCAGCGGCGTGACGCTCGAGCTGCTGGGCGCCGCGGGACAGGGGATGGGCGTTTACGCGACGACCAACGCCGCGGGCTATTACGAGTTCATCAACCTCGTCGCCGGCACGTACGGCGTCCGCGAGACGCAGCCCGGCGGTTGGCTCGACGGCAAGGACACGATCGGCTCCAAGGGCGGCTCGGTCGCCAATGACCTGCTCACCGGCGCGGTCCTCAATTGGGGCGATCGGGCGGTCAATTACAACTTCGGTGAGTTGCTCCCCGGCTCGATCGCCGGCCGGGTCGGCGCCAACAACGGTCCCGACTGCAAGTTCGACAACCCCGACGTTCCGTTGGCGGGCGTCACGATCCAGCTGCTGGACGCTAACGGGAACGTCCTCCGCACAACGCTGACGGACTCCGCAGGGCGCTATAAGTTCGACAACCTCACGCCCGGCGAGTACCAGGTCCGCGAGCTGCAGCCCGACGGCTACTACGACGGCGGCGAGCGCGCCGGCACGGCGGGCGGCAACGTCACCAACGACTACATCACGGATATCTACATCGGGTCGGATGTCGATGCGGTCAATTACGACTTCTGCGAGAAGATCGGCGCCAACCTCAGCGGCTACGTCTACCACGACCGCAGCAACGACGGCGTCCGCGACTCGGGCGAAGAGCCGATCCCGCAGGTGACGCTCAAACTGCTCCGCGCCGACGGGACCGACACGGGGCTCCGCGCGGTCACGGACTCCAACGGCTACTACCAGTTCACCAACCTCCAGGCCGGCGCGTACTGCGTCATGGAGGTCCAGCCCACCGACTGGCTCGACGGCCTCGACACGGCGGGCACGGTCGGCGGCGAGGCCATGAACCCGGGCGATATGATCTGTGAGATCACGCTCCAGTACGGAGACGACGCCCTCGAGTACAACTTCGGCGAACTGCTGCCGGGCTCGATTGCCGGTCGCGTCGGCGGCAACTACGGCCCCGACTGCAAGTTCGACGACCCCGACGTGTTTATCGCGGGCGTTACGATCCAGCTGCTCGACGCGCAGGGGAACGTCCTCCGCACGACAACGACCGACGAGCTGGGCGAGTACCGCTTCGACAACCTCGCCCCGGGCGAGTACCAGGTCCGCGAACTGCAGCCTACCGCTTGGTTCGACGGCGGCGAGCGCGTTGGCACGGCGGGCGGCGTCAAGTCGAACGACCTCTTCTCGCAGATCCTGATCGGCTCGGACCAGGACGGCGTCCGCTACGACTTCTGTGAGCATGTCGGCGCGCAGCTTAGCGGCTTTGTTTACCATGACCGCGACAACGACGGCGTGCGCGATCCGGGCGAGGAGCCGATTCCCGGCGTCACCGTCAAGCTGCTCCGGGGCGACGGCACGGACACCGGCCTGCGCGCGACGACCAGCTCGTCGGGCTTCTACCAGTTCACGGGTCTCGACGCGGGCAAGTACCGGGTCATGGAGGTCCACCCCGCCGGCTGGCTCGACGGTCTCGATACGCCAGGCTCCGAAGGGGGCGTCGCCGACAACCCGGGCGACATGATCAGCGAGGTGATGCTCGATTACGGCGACGACGCCCTCGAGTACAACTTCGGCGAGATCCTGCCGGCCTCGATCGCCGGCGGTGTCTATTGGTCGCCCACCGGGGATTGCGCGTGCGACTGCGATAACAAGTCGCCGCTCTCGGGCGTGACGGTCGAACTGCTCAACGGCGAGGGCGTCGTCATCGCCACCACGCGGACCGACGACGCCGGCCAGTATCGGTTCGATAACCTGCGCCCCGGCACGTACACCGTCCGTGAGCGCCAGCCCGCCGGTTACTTCGACGGGGGCGAGATGGCCGGCTCCCAGGGGGGCGTTGTCAGCAACGACCTGTTGAGCGGGATCGTCCTCGGCTCGGGCGTCGACGCCGTCGAGTACGACTTCTGCGAAATCCCGCCGGCCGCGCTGGCGGGCTACGTCTTCGTAGACGGCGACGCGATCCTCTCACTCAATGGTTCGCTCCCGGACAACATCTACAACCTCAAGGACGGCGTCCGCGACGCGGGCGACGCGCCAATCGCCGGCGTCAAGGTGCAGCTCGTCAACGGCCAGACGGGGATGCCGTTCTTTCGCATCCCCTCCGGGGGCTCATTCGACAACGTGCCTGACGGGTACGTCGGCATTGAAGTGCTCGACGGCTACTACCCCGACGGCGTCTTTGAGACCACCACCGACGCTCGGGGCTACTACCAGTTCCTCGGCCTGCCGGCGGGGAGCTACGCTGTTGTCCAGGTGCAGCCCCAGGGCTTCATCGACGGCATCGACACGGCCGGCACCACCGGCGGCGCCGCGGTCAACCCGACGCGGCCCGGCGAGATCCCGATGCTCGACACGATGGGCGAGCTTTACGGCCGTGACGTGATCTACGCGATCAACCTCAGCGGCGGGCAGTTCTCGCGCGAGAACAACTTCAGCGAAGTGACGACCTTCCGCGGTTGGCTCCCGCCGAAGACTCCCTTGCCGCCGCCGACTTATGTCCCGCCGACGCCGATCGGGCTGGGGTGGGTAGCGCCGTGGGCGCCGCGGATGATCACTCCGCGGCCGGGCGATGACATCTATGGCGGCTCGAGCCAGGCGGTCGGCTATACGTGGCACCTCAGCGTCATCAACGCGGGCCAGCCGCGCGAGCTAACGATCGATGGCGCGCGGGTGCAGTTCGCGTCGAAAAGCGAAGGCAACATCTGGAAAGGCGCCGACCGCAACGAGGCCGAGCTCAGCCAGGCCAAGTGGCGGCTGCTGGCGAGCGATGGCGAAGGCGTTGCTTTCAGCGAACTGCTCTTCGGCTCGAAAGACGCGATCCCCGTGGCGGGCGACTGGAACGGCGACGGCGTCACGGACGTCGGCGTCTTCTTTGACGGCGACTGGTACCTCGACCTCGACGGCGACGGACGCTGGAGCGAGGGCGACCTCTGGGCGCAGCTCGGCTCGCGTGACGACTTGCCGGTGACCGGCGACTGGGACGGTGACGGCAAGACCGACATCGGCATTTACGGCCCGGCTTGGCCGCGCGACCCGCACGCGATCGAGCGCGAGCCCGGCATGCCCGACGTCGCTAATTACGCGGGGGCCAACCATCCCGGCCCGCACGGCGCGCAGGCCAAGAACGTCCCGCCG
>JBGSJY010000679.1:0-3777 GCA_041741515.1 Pirellulales bacterium
GCAGGCGTAGGTGGCGATCGGCGAACGCATCGCCGCGGCGTTCGCCTCGGCGTGGACCGGCTGGCTGGGGTCGAAGGCGTCGTAGATCGCTTGCTCCTCGATCTGCGGCAGGATCGCGTACGCCCACGACACGCCGAACTCGTCCATCGAGGTGCGGCCGTTGGGGAACTGCCCGTTGGCGTCGTGGTAGTTCTGCACCGCGAGCCCGAGTTGCTTGAGCTGCGAGTTGCACTGCGTCCGCCGCGCCGCTTCGCGGGCCGCTTGCACCGCTGGCAGCAGCAGGGCGACAAGGATGCCGATGATCGCAATCACGACCAGCAGCTCGACAAGGGTAAACGCGGCGTTTCTGGCGATCGGCGGCGCGGATCGGTGCGGCATCACGGGGTCTCACTTTTCGCTTCGTTAGTTGTCGCTAGGTAATTCCATCACCCCGGTGGACGGGGGTTAAAATCACTCTAGGGCGGTCCTCTGCGGAGACGAACCCCCGAAAAGAACAACGGCGCCGCGGCCTTTGGGGCCGCGGCGCCGTTGTGTGAGCGGTTTAACTCTGCCCTACCGGAATTCACAAAGTCCCCGGCGACCGACGGCACCGTTGCAACATCACCAACGAGCCCCCAACGGCCCCGCCGATCAGCACCACTGCGGAAGGCTCAGGAACGATGTAGTAGCGATAAGCAAGGCCAGAAGCGCCCGCGGACGTTTGCGCCATCGGCTCGCCGACCGCCGCCCATTGGCCGTCCAGCGCGACCGAAACGCCGAACTCGCCGTTACCCATTCGCGTAGGGGACGTGATGGTGCTAACTAGACTGCCGGTCGTCGTGTCGAACAGATAGGCGGCGCCCCGGCTGGTGTTGACGCCGGGCGCTCCAACGATGGCTAACGATCCACTGATCGCCACCGACTCGCCAAATTGGTCCTGTTTATTGACCAAACCGGACGACCATTTGGCGAGCTGATCGCCACTAGAGACATCGAAGAGATAGGCCGCTCCGGGGTTCGACGTGACTCCCGTACCCCCCGCGCCGACAACCACACGGCCATTGCTGATCGCCACCGAGTAGCCGAATTGATCGCCGGCTTTGCCGTCAGCGGGAACGATTTTTGTCAGCATGGCGCCAGTGGAAAGCTCGAAGAGATAGGCCGACCCCGACATGCTCCCACGGTCGTCATCGAACGGCGCGCCAATCACCGCGAGGCCGTCGCCAATCGCGACGGAATACCCAAAGAGATCACCACCAGCGGCGTCGGGTGCGCGGAACTTTTGTAGCTCGGCGCCTGTCGTGGCGTCGTACAGATAGGCTGCGCCGGCGTCCGACATTCCCGCGTTCAACCAATCTTGAGGGGCGCCAATGAGAGCGATGCCCCCACGGAGCGCGACGGAGTGACCAAATTGTTCGTCATCCGCATCGCCGCCGTCGCTTGGCGTGAGCTTGTGCAATTGGCCTCCGGTCGTCGCGTTAAACAGGTAGGCGGCGCCTGAACTAACTCCCGGACCGGCAAACCGAGCGCCGACGAGAGCAATTCCGTTATCGAGCGCGACGGCGGAACCGAACTGGTCCCCTAGCGCGGTGTCGATGCCGGTCAGTTTGCTAATTCGATTCCCAGCCGCATCGAATACGAAGGCGGCGCCGGCGTTGTCGCCCGCGTCATCCTCTCCGATCGCCCCAACCACCGAGAGGCCGTCTTGAACGGCTACCGAAAAACCATACGTGTCGTCGGCTTGAAGCGAACCTTCCAACAGCGTGGTGCGATTCAACTGAACCGCAGAGATCGCTTGGGCGGCAAACAGCCAAAGGGTGGCCGAAAGGATTGTCTTGCTCATTAGACGAGAACCGTTTGCCGAGGGATCGCAAGTCGCCCTTGCAGACTAAACCGAGCTCGGGCCGCGAACAATCATGCAAACAGCTCTCCGAGAAAAACCCGAGGAAAGACAAGCGGGTTTTTGCGACTTGACATCGCCTGCCCTTGCTATCTGCAGCCTCAGTCGCTGATCACCAGCTATTGTAGGACATCGCCCGCGCTTACGCCTTGCGCCCATCCACCGCGACGCGGCCGATGCTGTGGTAGCAGTAGCCGCGCGCCTTCATGCGGGCCGGGTCGTACAAGTTGCGGCCGTCGAAGATCACCGGCGAGGCCATTAGCTGGTACATCTCGGCGAAGTCGGGCTGGCTGAACGCCTTCCAGTCGGTGCAGATGCACAGCGCGTCGGCGCCCTTGACGGCTTCTATCATCGATTCGCAGAACTCGACGCCGCTCGTTTCTTTGGCGACGTTCTCCATCGCCTCCGGGTCGTGCGCGACGACCGTCGCGCCGGCGTCTAGCAGTTGCTGGATCAGCACCAGCGCGGGCGCTTCGCGGATGTCGTCGGTCTCGGGCTTGAACGCGAGGCCCCAGACCGTGATCCGCTTGCCCGCGAGGCCGCCCTCGAAATGATTCTTAACCTTGTCGAACAAGACCGTCTTCTGCCGCTCGTTGACGTTGTCTACCGCACGGAGCATCTCGGGAATGCTCCCCTTGTCCTCGGTCATCGCGGTGAGCGCGCGGACGTCTTTCGGGAAGCAGCTGCCGCCGTAGCCGACGCCGGGGAACAAGAACGCAAAGCCGATGCGGCTGTCGTGGCCGATGCCGCGACGGACGTCGTTGATATCGCCCCCCATCTTCTCGCAGAGGTTCGCCATCTCGTTGATGAAGCTGATCTTGGTGGCGAGCAGCGCGTTGGCGACGTACTTGGTCATCTCCGCCGATTCGGGCGACATCACCAGGAACGGCTTCTCGGTCCGCAAGAACGGCGCGTAGAGCTGACGGAGCTTCTCGCCGTCCTCGGGGTCGCGCACGCCAACCACGACGCGGTCGGGCTTCATGAAGTCGTCGATCGCCGCGCCTTCCTTGAGGAACTCCGGGTTGCTGGCGACGTGACACTCGCGCCCGGTGAGCTCTTTGAGCATGGCGAAGATGCGGGCGTTGGTCCCCACCGGCACGGTGCTCTTGGTGACGACGATCGCGTCCTCGCGCAGGTGGGGGGCGATCGTTTTGGTCACGGCCCACATCGCCGACAGGTCCGCGGCGCCGTCGTCTCCCTGGGGGGTGCCGACCGCCAGGTAGATCATTTCGGCCCGCTTGACCGCCGAGGGCGTGTCGGTCGTGAAATGCAGGCGGCCGTCCTCGGCGTTGCGGAGGACCAGTTCCTTGAGGCCTGGCTCGTAGATCGGGATCACGCCGCTCTTGAGCCGCTCGATCTTCTTCTCGTCGATGTCGATGCAGGTGACGTCGTTGCCGCTATTGGCGAAGCAGGCGCCCGTGACGAGGCCGACGTAGCCGGTGCCGATGACTGCGATCTTCATGCCGATCCGACGAAAAAGGGCTGGGGCGGGCGCGGCTAGCCGCGTGGCGGGGGGGTCGCTGAAGGGTCCGCTCGGAGGGGGTGAGCGACAAGCTCGCCATCATAGTTGGCAAGTCGGCCGAGTCGAGATGCAAGTGACTCCCGCAGCGGACGAAGGGCTGGATATTGCTTCGGGCTCTCCTGACCGGCTTTCGAGGCACTGGCCGACGAGTCTCTTGGGGCCGCGGCGGTGACGGGTTTTAAGCCGCTCGCGGCTTGGAAGTCTCTCCGAAAGAGGCGCCCGTAGAGCAGTCAAACGTCCGCCAGTCAGGAAGCACCGCCGGAATTTCCCGCTTGCCTGCCGCCACCGCGACGACGCCCCGCTGGGCCGACTCGGCCGCGATCCGCCAGACTCCAGGCGCCAAGGGCTGCTCAGCGGCGAGGCGGCCGACCCACTT
>JBGSJY010000680.1:0-2089 GCA_041741515.1 Pirellulales bacterium
CCGCGCCGGCCGCTGGCTGGCCGACGCCAACGGCGACGGCCAATTGGAGGAGATGGAACTGGCCGCAACTGACCGTGCGCTCGCCGTCGAGATCGGCGGCAAGCCCATCGTCGGCGACTGGGACGGTGACGGCGTCGACGAACCGGCGCTGGTGAGCCCTGCCGCCGATGGCGAGGCGGGCGAAGTGCGCGTGTCGCTACGCAAGGCGGGCTAACTGCGAAGCAGAGACGACACGCACCTCGAGTACGCGAGCGAAGCGAGCCGTTTGTTTCCCTCCCTTAAAGGGAGGGGGCTAAAGTGGCGCCCAGCACCTCTTACGCATCCTTGAGCGTCGTCAACTCCGCCTTCAAAGAGGCGATCTCCTGCTCGATCTGCGCGACCTCGTCGGGGTCGTCCATCTGCTGCCGCGCGCCGGTGAGTTGCTGCTGCAACGTGTCGAGCTTCTTGCGGATCACCTCGACGCGCTTCTTAGCTTTTTTGTCCATCGGTGGTGGAGTTAAGGAAGGGAGATAAGGGGATGGATAGAGATAAGGGGGATGGCTGTTCGAGGGGTCTCACTCCATGGGCGTGGCGACGATTATAAACCGATTGCCAATTGACCGATTGAGTGGGGGAACCGGTTGAGTGAGTCCCGCAACGGGACCATCCCCCTATCTCCCCACATCCCCACCATCCCCCTTCCTAAAGTCGGCTACTCAGCCGGTTCGATCAGCGCTTCGCCGAAGGCCGGCGCTTCTTCGGCGACGGCTACCGCGGCACGGGCGTCGGGGAGGTCCCGGAACGAGCGCAGCATCGCGCCGAGCACGAAGACGGCCAGCGCCATCACCAGCGCCAGGTTGAGCCAGCCGGTCAGGTTGGCTCTCATTTTCTGGGCCAGCGCAGTCTTGCCGGCGATAAAGGCCATGATCGCCATCACGCCGATCGAGAGCAAGAACTTCACGCCGAATAGCGGGTGGTAGAGCTTCGGCAGGTTTTTGTAGACGCCCAAGAACAGGATCAAGTTGTAGACGCCGCTCACGAGGAGCAGCAGCGTGCAAATCATCACGCACATCGCCCAGGCCTTGCGTCGGCCGTGAAAGAGGGCCGCCTCGCGTTCGCCTTCGGGCGTCGCGGGGGCGAGCACAAACCGCATGTAGATGAGGCCCCCCAGGAGCGTCGCCGCGCACGTCGTGTGAAACACCCGGCTCAGCAAAGCGACGAAGTACGGCCCGGTGAAGTCGAGCTGGGCGGCGGCGAACAGCGGAGAAAGGTCCATCGAAAGGCGTTCCGGTTGAGTACTGATTGTCAGTCGGGATCGTAGGTGGCCACGGCGTGAACGTCCACCTGCCCCCACGGGCGACTTCCTGCGAGCCCCGCGATGTTAGTCCGGGGAGGGAGCCGCGTACCCGCTACCCTCCCCGGACTGACGTCGCGGGGCTCGCCTACGAGGAAAGGGCTGGCTTACAGTCCCAGCAACTTCAGCGCGTCGGCCTTGACAGAGACTTCGCCATCGAGCTGCGCGGCTCGCGCTCGCTGTAGCAACTCACCGAAGCCGGGGCCCGGTTTCTTGCCCGCCGCGATCAGGTCCGCGCCCACCACCAGTGGCGGCGGGTCGAGCGCCGCCTTTGGCCAAGTGAGGCGTTCTTCGCAGAACCGCTGCGCCGCGTCATGGCGCCCCTGCGAATGGCGCAGCGCGACAAGTTCCGCCCCGCCCGCGGCGGCGAGCAGCGGCTGAATCGTCGACCAGGGCTTTGCTTCGGCGTCGTCGAGGTCGCGATGATGCTGCACTAGCCAGGCCGCGAGATCGACTTCTTTGCTCGTCCATTTCAACCCGCGCGCGACCGCGGCTGCCGCCTCCGACTGAACGGTCTCGTATAGAACCACCGCCAACGCCAACGGAGCCGAAGGGTGGAACAGCCTCTCCAGCCTCTCCGCCGCGGCGTCGAACAGCTTGTCGTCACTCGCCAGCGGCTCCAGGATAAACGGCAGCAGCCCCGTCTCCTTAAGCAGCCGCAGCGCGCGGGGCGGGTCGGTCTCGGTCAGCATCCGCCGCACCTCGACGCCGATCCGCTCGGCGCTGACCGTGCGGATCGCCTCGGCGTGGGCGCGG
>JBGSJY010000681.1:0-3582 GCA_041741515.1 Pirellulales bacterium
CATCGAGTCGTTCTACAATCGCAAGCGGCTTCATCAGTCGTTGGGCTACAAGAGTCACGATCAGTTCGAAACCGAACACGCCCCGGTCCTAGCGGCGTAGAGTCCCACCCCGCCGCTGTCCGAAAGTCGTGGGCTATCGCAGACTGGCACGCGCGGCTGGCCCCGAAGCCCGAGCCGTGCGGCGAGGACGCCTCGATGGCCGAGCTGCGAGCGGAGAACGCACGGCTGCGTCGGGAGCTGAAGCGAGCCGAGATGGAGCGTGAGATCTTACCTCTGGATCGGTCAACTCTTTTCTCCTATTGCCCTTTACCCAGGAGCGACACGCCTCGGGGCCCGCGGCGTTCGATGCTCTTGGTTAATCTGTTGGACGTAGTCGATCACTCCCAGCGATTGAAGCACCCGTTGCTCGCCGGGCGGCAGTTGCTCGAACCCGTGAACCGTGGGCAGCCCTTCCTGCTGGCAGACCTGTCCGAGCGACGGCGTCAGTCGAGACGGCGGGTTGGCGCCGTTCTTGACGCCACGGCGGCGGCCTTTGTGCTCGGGCTTGCGGAGTTCTCCGGTGACGGCGACTCGCAGCCGTGAGAGCTTCCGCTGCGTAGTGGCGGGGTTCGCGTAGCGGTTGGGCTCGTTGTTCTTGAGCATCAGCCACGCGACGCCAACCAGCTTGCGGGCCGTGGCGCAGACGGCCACGTTCCAGCACTTGCGTTTGGCGAGTCGGCGGAAGAACACGCCCAGCGGACCCGGCTGCCGCGCCATGTTCTGAGCCGCTTGCGTGAGCAGCCACCGCGCGTGAGAGTTACCCCGCTTGGTGATCGGGCCGTAGTGGCAGGTGTTCGCCGACTGCTTGACCGATGGCGTCAGCCCCAGATAGCTAGCCGCGTGGTCGCCATCGGCGAAGCGGGACAGGTCACCCAGAGCGGCGATCAAGGTGAGCGCTACGCAGTAATCGACACCCGGGATGGTCATCAACAGCCGAACACGTGCCTGGTCCCAAGCCTGCTGACGGAGCATCGCTTCAAGCGTGTTAATCACTTCATCGACGCCACGGATCAGCCGCAGGTCCGATTCGATCAGCATGCGTTGGTCCTCCGGCAACTCGCACCCGGACAGCCATTGTAAACCGGCTTGGCTGAAGAGCGTCTTCACCGGCACGGAGACGAGCCGGCCTGCCAGCACGCTCTGGACTCGGTTCTTCAGCCGCATCCGCTCGGCGACCAGTCGCTCGCGGCGGCTCGTCAACTGCCGGAGCGACCGCGTCACCGGGTCCGGGACCCAAACACTCGGCAAGTAGTCGCATCGCAGCAACTGGGCCAGCACCTCGGCGTCCACCTTGTCGGTCTTGACCTTCGCCTCGGCGATCGCCTTGGTCTTCATCGGGTTGCTGACGACGACCCGCCCGACGAAAGGTTGGAGCAGGTCGGCCACCGCCCAGGCGTTGGTCGTCACTTCCAGGGCCACGCTATCTTCCTTGGTCAGCGCTGTCGCGAACCGCAGCAACGCTTCGCGCGTGCAGTCGATTCGGCGGCGAAACAGCAGCTTCCCCTCGGCGTCAATGGCGCACGCTTCGACGACCGACTTGTGGACGTCGAGTCCGATGAATCGCTTCATGGCTTGGTCCTCGGGATGCGTGACGGACGGGTCGGACCAATCGGCAACTACCTCTTCGGGCTCGAAGCCCACCCGGGTGGGCCGTGGGGGCGGCCAGGTAAAAAAACGGGCTCTAGGCCCATAGGATCTCTCGGCCGGCCCCGGAATGAGTGGCCCGTCGCGTCACTGGAATCGTGTGCTTGGCATTCCGTCCCTGACCCGGTCCGGGTATCGGACCACGGAATCAAGACGGACTCAACTGCTCCATCCATACCCGATAAAAAAAGCGACGGCCTACTTCGCGAAGGAGTCGCTGTGAAGCAGGCCTGGATCACCGAGCACCGCGACTCGTTCGACACCACCGTGATGTGCGAGGTCTTGGGCGTGAGCCGCTCGGGTTACTACGACTCGGTCGGCCGCCCGAAGAGCGTGCGTCAACAACGAACCGAGAAGATCGAGGCGTCGGTCGCGAAGGTCTTCGAGGAGACCGACGCGATCTATGGCTCGGCGAAGATCACCAAGGAACGTGCCGAGCGCGGGGAGTTGGAGACTGCTTGTCGCAACACGGTCGCCGCCGCGATGAGGCGCCTGGGCCTGCGGAGCAAGGTCAAGAAGGGCTTCAAGCCGACCACAACGAAGGCCGACCCATCGAAGCGGCCGGCTCCCAACACGCTGGACCGGTGCTTCGAGGCGGAGGGCCCCAACCGCAAGTGGGTCACCGACATCACCTACCTGGAGACGGCGGCTGGTTGGGTCTACCTGGCGGTCGTGCTCGACCTGTTCAGCCGCAAGGTGGTGGGCTGGAGCCTGAGCAACTCGCTCGAAACAACCCTCGTGAGCAAGGCGTTGCGGGACGCGGTGGAGAAACGCAGGCCGAAGCGTGGCGAGCTCTTGCACCACAGCGACCGGGGCTGCCAGTACACCAGCGATGTCTACCAGAAGACATTGAGAACGCTCGGGATCGAGGTCTCGATGAGCCGCACGGGGAACTGCTACGACAATGCGGTCGCCGAGCGGTTCTTCTGGAGCCTTAAGCATGAGTGGACGAACTGGCGCGAGTTCGCCAACCTGGACGACGCGAGGCTGAGCCTCTTCCGCTACATCGAGACGTTCTACAACCTGAGGCGTCGTCACCAGACCCTCGGCTACCAATCACCCGATCAATTCGAAGCCGATCACGCCCCGGCTCTAGCGGCGTAAACCCAAGCCCGGCCGGTGTCCGAAAGTACTGGGCTATCGCAGTACTTGAACGGGCGACCGTTCTTCTTCGCCCCGTCCTCAACAGCGTGGTTCTCGTGCTCCCAAGCGTCTACCACTTCTTCGCTGAACCAGAACGTAAAGTCGCCCCGGCTCACCAACGCCCCGTTGTACTCGCTCCAGTTCTTCACCTCGTAACGCTTCTTACGCGGCTCGCTAGCAGCTGCTGGCATCAGTTCGCTCCATCAGATAAGAGAAGGGACTCCGTCCAACGGCAAACTACGCGGCGTTTCTAGCGGTTGTTCAGCAAGGCCGTTGTGGATTGTTGTAGTTCGCTCTTCGGTCAGATACGAGAGCGAAGTGAAAGCCCCGCCTGTAGTTACTTTTCGCTCTTCCTTTAGATAATCGGGAAGTTGCAATCCTGTAAATATAAACGCGGCGGGGTATGGGAGGCTTTCGCGGTGCTGCACTTGAAAAATACGAACTGCCCTGTCCAGTCGTGGTGCATATACTTCGAAGTCAATTACATGCTTCTCCTCTCTATCCCATTGTTTGGTTCTCCCCTCCAATAACCCATTGGTTTGCTTAGAAGCTGTCCCGAATAGCGAGATTTGAAGGTCCATCTGGGAACTCCGTGGGTTTGGTAGAATCCTCCGCGTAACCCCTCACCCACCTGAAGCGATGGTCGCTGGGATTGGAGGGAGCGAGCCGGTTGCGGCGTAGTGGGAGGCGGCCTGGGTGAGGGCGGCCAGCGGGTTGTGGCCTCGGCGTTTGAGGGTGCGGAGGACGGTCATCAGC
>JBGSJY010000682.1:0-10491 GCA_041741515.1 Pirellulales bacterium
GCCATCGCCCGCGCGACCTCGCTCCCTGCGATCGCCGACGCGGACACCGGGTTCGGCGAGGCCGTGAACGTAGCCCGGACGGTCGAGCAGCTTGAGCACGCCGGTCTCGCCGGTTGCCACCTCGAGGACCAGCCGCTGCCCAAGCGGTGCGGTCACCTCGACAAGAAACAGCTCGTGCCGGCCGAGGAGATGGCCCGCAAGATAAGAGCGGCCGCTGACGCAAAGACCGACCCGAACTTCCTGGTGATCGCCCGCACCGACGCCCGCGGCGTGGAGGGGCTCCCGGCCGCAATCGACCGCGCGAAGCGCTACATCGACGCCGGCGCCGAGATGATCTTCCCCGAAGCCCTGGCCGACGAAGCGGAGTTCGCCGCTTTCCGTCATGCGATCGACGTCCCGCTGCTGGCGAACATGACGGAGTTCGGCAAGTCTCCGCTGCTCGACGCCCCGGCGCTGGAGCGGCTCGGCTTTAACCTCGTGATTTATCCCGTCACAACGTTGCGGCTGGCGATGAAGGCGATCGAGGACGGCCTCCGCCAGATCGCCGAGACGGGCACGCAGCAGGGCGTCGTCGCGGACATGCAAACCCGCCAAGAGTTGTACGACCTGCTCCGATACGAGGAGTACGCCAAGTACGACGCGGCTCTCTTCAATTTCAAACTCTGATTACGTCTGACTAGGGGATTCGCGAAGATGAGCGCCACTGAAAAGTTCCGCGCGAAGAAGGGCCTCGAAGGCGTCATCTTCGACACGACGACCGTCTCGCACGTCGTGCCCGAGGAGAAGTCGCTGTTCTACCGCGGGTACCCCGTCCACGAATTGGCCGAGCACTGCCAGTTCGAGGAGGTGGCCTACCTGCTGCTCTATGGCGAGCTGCCCAACAAGGGACAACTGGCTAAGTTCTCAGACCTCGAACGCTCGTCGCGCGAGCTGCCGGCCGAGCTTTATGAGGTGATCAAGCTCCTGCCCGCCGAGGGCCATCCGATGGGCGCCGTCCGCACGGCGGTGAGCTTCCTCGGCATGCTGCCCGAGTTCGCCGGCGCCGAGACGCCCGAGTCCGCGGTGAAGAAGGGTATCTCGCTGATGGCGAAGATCCCCACCGTGATCGCCGCGGTCCGCCGGCAGAAGCTTGGTGAGGCGCCGATCGCGCCGAGCGAGGACCTCACGCTCTCGGAGAACTTCTTTCGGATGTGCTTCGGCGAAGTCCCCGAGCCGGAGGTTGTCGATGCGTTCGACGGGTCCCTGACGCTCTACGCCGAGCATGGGTTCAACGCCTCGACGTTCACCGCCCGAGTGATCGTCTCGACGCAGTCGGACCTCTGCAGCGCGGTGACGGGCGCGATCGGGGCGCTGAAGGGCAACCTGCACGGCGGCGCCAACGAGGCCGTCATGCACATGCTGCTAGAGATCGACACGCCTGAGAAGGCCCAGGCCTGGATCGACGACGCCCTCGCCCATAAGTCGAAAGTCATGGGCTTCGGCCACCGGCTCTACCGGCTCGGAGACTCGCGCGTGCCGACGATGAGCGGCTATCGCTCGCAGATGGTCAAGCTCCGCGGCGGCGAGCGCTGGGAGGCGATCTCGGCGGTGCTCGAGGAGACGATGGTCGGCCGCAAGAACATCTACCCGAACCTCGACTTCCCCGCCGGGCCGGTCTATTACCTGATGGGCTTTGAGATCCCTTTTTTCACGCCGATCTTTGTGATCGCCCGCGTCGTCGGCTGGACGGCCCACGTCGCGGAACAACTGTCGGACAACCGGCTGGTCCGCCCCAGCGGCGACTACATCGGCGCCACCCCGCGGGGGGTAACGCCCCTCGACCAGCGCGGTTGAAACGAGATCTTGCCGGCGGGCGTCGTGCGCCCAGCGGTCTTAGCGCCGCCGTTGTTTCTAACCGTGAGAGGGACGCAGCGCTTCCGGGGCGGGAGGTGTTCTTGAACCTCACGCGCCCCGCTGCCGATGGCTTTGGCGACGACTCGAAAGCCCCTCTTGTTCGAATCGATTACAACTGCCGCGTGGGTCTCACCTGCTTGTCGGCAACCGAGGAAACGGCGGAGAACTCGTACACCACGCCGCGACCTCCTCTACCGACCACGCGGGACGACGTTTCCGCCGGCAGGTCGTCGAGGAGGACCTGGACGTCATCCTTCGATCGCATCACCACGAGGACCCGGCCGGCCGCATCGATGGCTTGGGTGATCGCCTCGGTATCGCCGTAACCGATGTTCTTGATGTCCTCACGGTCGAGGTAGAACGGCGCTTCGGCCCATTCGTGGGCGAGGGTCACGATCGGGGTGTTCGGGTCGGCTAGGCCGTCTTCCGCCATCACCGAGCCCGCCCCGAAGAGCGTGTGTTCACTCGCATAACGGGGCATCTCGCGTTGCGTCACCAGCACCCCCAGCGCGGAGGCCATCGCCAGGGTGACGCCCCAACCAACCGTCGGGTTGGCGATGGAACGGCGGAGCAGCAGCGTAGCGAGTCCGAGCGCCAGCCAGACAACAGCGAACCCCGTTGCGACGGAGACGCTCTCCAGCCCATCGATCGCGCAGAAGATCGCGAAGCCCACGCCTGCCACGCCCGTCATTAGGGCGGCGTTCCAGGGGGCAACCCGCTCTAGCCAGGAAAGGTCTCGGTAACGGAAGGCGAGCACGCGCCGCTGGAGGTAATGCGCGGTCACCATCGCCAACGCCGGAAACGCTGGCATCACGTAAGAAGGCAGCTTGCACTTCGACAAGGAGAAGAACAGAACACACCAACCGGCCCACAGCAGGAGAAACCCAAGCTCCCGCGGACGGCTCTGCCGGCAATCGGCGTCGTGGCTCCCTAGGTACCTCGTGAGCGAAACGACCATGAAAGACCACGGGTGACCCGCGATCAGCAGCACCGGCACGAAGTACCACAGCGGCTGGGCGTGGAAGGCGCCCCCAAACCGCGCGACGTTGTGCTTGTAAAAGAACTCGTACAAGAACGTCGGCGATACTTCCGTCACCGCGATCAACCACGGCGCAGCCATCGCCAGGGGGATGACGGCCAGCAACCCCCAGTCGAATAGTCGCGGGCGTGAAACGCCATGGGTCAGCTGCGTGTAGGCGACGAGCGGTGGCGCAAAAAGAACCAGCGCGATGGGGCCCTTGGCGAGGAAGCCCAAGCCGCAGGCGATCGCGGCCAACAGCCACCACCCCCTGCGGAAAGTTCCTCCGCGGACCGCCTCGAAGCCCGAACCGACCGCGAGCGTCACCAGCAGCATCAAGAGACCGTCGATCAGCAGCACACGGCTCGAGCCGAAAAAGCCGACCGAGACCAACAGCACCAGCGCGGACAGGAGGCCGGTTTCCGCCCCGAACCACCGCCGTGCGAAGAACAAAGTGAGACACAGCACGCCGAAGCACGACGCCACGTGCGGCAAGCGCGCGGCGAACTCAGACTGCCCCAGCACCGAATAGCTCGCCGCGGTGAGCCAGTACATCAAGGGGGGCTTATCGTAGTAGGGCTGGAAGTTGAGCTGGGGCAGCACCCAGTCGCCCGTCACGACCATCTCACGCGGGATTTCGGCGTAGCGGGTCTCGTCGCGGTCGATGAGCGGGTAATTCAATCCAGCGAACATCACGACCGCGGCCACGACCAGCAGCACTGCGGAGGCCCAATCAACGCGTCGCGATGATTCAACGCGCTCGGTAGCCGACCCAGCGAATTGAACTCGGTTCCACCAGAATCGAAACAAGTCGCCCAGGACAACGGGAATATGAGCGATCGAAACGGTGCTCTCTCCCTCCACTCGGGCGCGGTGGCTCACCCCTACTTCGACGATCGCGCAGCCGCGCTGCGTCGCAGTGGTCAGTATCTCGGAGTTGACGAGAAACCCATCGGTGGTGATTTCGATCGATTGGATCACCTCTCGGTGAAACATCTTGAAAGCGCAATCGATGTCGCGGACCTCCGTCCCAAGCAGCGTCCGCGCCACCAGGTTGTAGCCACGGGAGTAGAACTTCCGCAGGGCGGAGTCCTTCCGATCGATCCGGTAGCCGCAAACCACCGGATGGGTTTGGGCGAGCAGAACGAAGCGATCGATCTCGCGCAGGTCAAACTGGTTGTCGGCGTCCGTGAAGGCGACGAGGTCGCCCGTCGCGGCGGCGAATCCGTTACGTAAAGCGGCGCCGTATCCAATGTTCACGTCGTGCCGGATTAGCCGCACCCGTGGCAGTTCCTCCGCCAGATCGAGCACAACGCGTGACGTGCCGTCAGTGCTCCCATCATCGACAACGAGTATCTCGTAGTCGTCCGTGACTCGACGCAGCGCGGCGTCCGCCTCGGTGACGGCGCGCGAAATCGCTTCTTGTTCGTTCCAAGCCGGGAGCACCAGCGAGATGGACCGGCGCGGTCGGACGGAGGGGTGGGAAGCGGTGGCGTCGTTAGAAACGGGTTTCATCGCGTCCTTGCGAGCGTTAGGAGCCGTCGGTCGTTCGACAGGGCGTCTTGCCTTCGTCGCACGCCGCTCTACTACGGCATTAGTATTATCGCGTAAATAGAGAAGTTGAATTGCTAATCATCCATCCCGGTAGACGCCTCGCCCAATTCATGCGGGAGGGTGCGGGCGTCGAAGGGGGGGAAGTCCGTAGCGGGAAGATCGAAGGCGTGCAATGCGGCCGCCGACCAAGTCGGCCAAGGCGAATAGGTGCTGCGGGCGGAGGTCAGCGGATCGGTCGGCAGCCAGAGGAACCAGGCGACGCTAGCAGCGGCCAAGGTCGCCGTGACCACCGGGATGCGATGCGGCCGCCCGGCCCCATCGCACCGCGCGACCAATCGGGCGGCCCGTATCCGCACCTCGCTGACCGACCGGCCCAGGGTCAGGCTGCTGCGGCTGAAGCGCCGCTGACGCTCGACGATCACGAGCAATGTTCGCAGGTAAGCCGCGGTTGCGGCGCCATCGTTTGAGGCCGCGTCGTCACAGACAAATTCGCGGACCAGGCTGGCCCGCCCGCTCGCCATCCAGACAAGCGGGTGAAACCAGAGGACGCACTGCACCGCCTTTTGCAGACACAACTGCATCGGGTGCTCGGTCCTCAGGTGCGTCAACTCGTGCCCGAGCACATGCCGCAACTCTTCGGGATCGCACGCCAGCAGCGAAGCCGGCAAGAAGACAAGCGGGCGGTGGAACTGGTAGCAGAACGGACCGATCTCCTCCGGTCCGATGCGGAACTCGACTTGCTTACCCGCCGCGAAGAGTGTCTCCGGTTCGACGAGCCCGCGGAGATGGCGATCGACCTCCGCCGCCACAGGCGGCTGCCGCTTGATGAACCGCTGCACGCGCACAAAGTTGACGACGAGCCGAGCGACCATCACCCCGACTCCGAAGAGCCAGACTCGCAACACCAACGCTCCGATATCCTGCTGAGCTTCGACGGCCGCCAGCACCGCGGTCTTCGGCGCGGACGCCCACGGCGCGCTCCACTGCGCGTGTGGCAGAAGCAACCCCGCCGCCAGCAGCCCGAGGAGGCTCAGAAAACAGGCCGTCCAGACCCGCGATTTGGTCGTCGCGGCGGCGGACCAGCGGTCGAGGCCCACGGCGAATCCGATGACCATCGCCGCCTGGAGTGAGTAGGAAGCGAACCACTGCAGAAATTGGGGCGCAGTCATTTCGACGCCCCCAGCGACTCGATCATCTTCTTGACCTCGTCGAGGTCCTCCGCGCTGATGGCGTCGTCGCGGACCAAGTTGAGGACCAGAGATTTCACTGATCCTTGAAAGAGCCGCCGGGCCACCTCGTGCGACATGGCCCCCTGAGCGTCGTCGCGCGTGATCCGCGGCCGGTAGACGTAGGCCCTGCCGCGCTTGCCGCTTTTCAGGACGCACCCTTTCTCTTCGAGGATGCCGACCGTGGTCATCACGGTCGTGTAGGCGAGGGTGCGCGGCAAGCGCTCGACGATGTCCGTGATGGTGACCTCGCCCCGGTCCCAGACGACGTTCATGACTTCCGCCTCGGCGGCGGTGAGCATACCGGGTTCTTTGTCGCTGTTCATAAGGCCTTGTCTAGAGAGCATTCCGGCGAGCAAGCTCGCGATAGGCGGTCGGGTCGATATCCTCCGAGACGAGGGCGACGTGACCGTCGGCCCAGAGGAAGTAAGCCCCGCCGGCGTGGCGGCTGGTGAACTCGCACTCGTCGCAGGTCTCGCAATTGGGGCGCGTCATCGCCGCCCCCACGAGTCGGCACTCCGCGTCCTCTCCGCGAAGGTCGATCCCGAGCCACGAGGAGGGGACCATCGACATCGTCCGTTCGCCGACGAGCAAGGTCTTGCTCAGGCCCCGGGCGAGGTCCGCCAGCCGCACGACGCGGTTAAAGACAATCGCCCCGTCGCCGCGCTCGGGCGTCCCGTCCCGCAACTCCTGGTAGTACTCGTCCGCCTCGACCGTCCCGTACACCCCGACGTAACTGGCCGTCGGCAGTCGCGTCAGCACCGCGGCCGTCGGTTCCTCACGATCGCCGTTGGCGTCCTCTTCGCCTTCGGCGGCTTCACCGGCGGAGGCATAGAGGTCGAAGCTCGCTTCGGTCACGTCCGACGGACAAATCATCAACGCCAACTCGGCGGCCTCGATCACGGCCGCGCTCGGCGCCCGATCGAGGTCGACGTGAGCCAGCGACGACGCCTCTTCAATGCCTGGGAGCAGGAAGGCCGCCCAGCCGTACGCGAAATCGGGCCGTGCCGCCGCGACACGCCATGCCGGCGGCAGCCTTTCCCGCCAGTTGTGGTGCTGGTGCACCGCGATTCCGATCTGGTGAAGCTGGTTCGCACAGACCGCCTTTCGCCCCGACTCGCGGGCGTACATCACCGCCGGCAGCAGCAGGCTGAGCAAAACCCCCATCACCGCAATCACCACCAGCAATTCCAGCACCGTGAAGGCGCTTGCGCCGCTTGCCATCGCGCTGCGGCGAGTTCGAGTAGGCTGGCGGGGACTAGTCATCGCACGGGTTCCGGTCAAGCAGTCTCCGGCAACCTACTAGCTGTTTAGTACCGCGGGCAAGGTCACTTAGCGCGGGCGATTTTTCGAGCCCACCTGGGAAGCCTCCGCGGAGCGCCAGCCCCTCCAGCCGCTACAGCCGGCAGACTCCCTTCCGCCCATTCCCTTCCTCTCGGTTGGGGCCTCTCGCTTGAGGAAGTCCCATCGCTCAGTTGCCCGATCCGTCGGCGGCGATCAGGGTTCTGCGCGAGAGGTCCCCTCGCAGGAAGCGGCGTGCTGTCTTTACTAATTTACGGGATCGGACGGATGCTGCCGGTTGGGCGTTCAGAAGCCACGGATTTACTCTTGCCGGGGCGTAAACTCATTGCGGTCGGAGGGAGTTCGGCTAATCTGAAACCGTCCACAGGGATGACCAATTCCCGGTCAGGGCCGCTCGAAAAGAGCGTGCACCCACGTGG
Source organism: Pirellulales bacterium (assembly GCA_041741515.1). Lineage (GTDB taxonomy): Bacteria > Planctomycetota > Planctomycetia > Pirellulales > Lacipirellulaceae > Botrimarina. Next base: position 7,413 of record JBGSJY010000682.1, read on the forward strand.
ACGGAGTCCACTCCGCCGCGAGCGGCCCTGCCTTTCCGCAAGCGGCCGGGCTTCTCGCTCCCACCCCGCCTCCCTCCTCTTCTTCTTACCCGGCTCCAGCCCGACCCGCGGCGCCCTTTGCCGTGGCCGACACGCAGCCACCGAACACCCAATTGCTCAAGCTCGCAGACAACCCGCCGATCAGCCCCGCCGCGCCCGAAGGCCGCTCGGTCTTCGCAGGCGTCGGCAGCGACGGCGGCGGCTGGGCCGCGCTTTACACCAAGCCGCGGCAAGAGAAAGCCCTCGCGGGGGACCTCTACAAGCTCGGAGTCGATTACTTCCTGCCACTCGTGAAGCGGGTAACCGTTTCGGGTGGCCGCAAACGAACCGGGCTGTACCCGCTGTTCCCGTCCTACCTGTTTGCGTCGCTGGCGGACGCCACTCGGCTCACCGTCCTGAAGACCGAGCGAATCGTCCAGACGATCGCTCCCGAGCCCGCCTCGGCGGGCCGCTTCATCGACGAGCTCCGCGCCATCGAGACCGCCGTCCTCAGCTACCCCGATCGCATCGAGCTCCAGCCGCGCGTTGTGGACGGCGCGCGGGTGCGGATCACCGGCGGCGCGATGCGCGGGACCGAGGGACTGGTCGTAAAGTCGGACAACCGCACCAAGATCTGGCTGCAAGTCACCACGCTGGGCACCGGGGTGCTCGTCGAGATCGAGTCGGACCTGCTGGAAGCCACCGACTGATGCGGACGACAAATCCAAACCACGTTGCACCGGGGACCCGCGCCCCGTCAGGGAAGGGCAATCAATGATCTGGACACCCGTCAGCGCGGCCTTTGCCGCTTGCGTGCTCTCGCTCGCCCTCACGGGCCTGTCGATCCTTGCGTCGCGGAGGCTCCGGCTCTTCGACCAACCCGACGCTCGCAAGGTGCACCAGCAAGCCACGCCGCGCCTCGGCGGCGTTGGCATCATCGGCGCCGCTCTGCTCGTGGGCGTCCCCGCGTTCGCGTTGCTGAGCGATGCATCGACCCCGGCCGGTCGAGAAGAAACCATGCACTACCTCGCCATCGCGGTCGGGGCCCTCTGCGTGTTCGCGGTCGGCGTCATCGACGACCTCTGCGGCGTCGCTTCCAAGCTCAAACTCCTGTCGCTGCTGGCGGCCTCCTGTGTCGTCAGCGCCTCGGGCGCCGGCTTCCACAGCCTCGCCTCCGACGCCGTCGTCATCGCCGACATCCCCACCTCGCTCTCGTGGCTCATCACCGCCGTCTGGATCACCGGCATGGCGGTGGCGTTCAACTTCATCGACGGCCTCGACGGCCTCTCCGGCGGCATCGCCGTGCTGGCCTTTGCGACGCTGGGGTACTTCCAGCTCGACAACGGCAACGACGCCGCCTCGGTCCCGTCGCTCGTGCTCGCCGGCGCCGTGCTCGGTTTCCTCCACTACAACCGCTCTCCCGCGAAGACCTTCATGGGCGACGGCGGCAGCCTCACCCTCGGCTACCTGATCGGCGCCCTCACCCTCGCCGCCAACTCCGACCCCTATCTCGGCTCAATGCGGGCGATCGTCGTACCGGGCTTGGCGATGAGCGTCGCGATCGTCGACGCCGCCGTCACCATGTTCCGCCGCCGCTACCAGCAGCGTCGCTCGATGTTCACCGCCGAACGCGGCCACATCCACCACCGCCTGCTCGACCGCGGCCTCAAGCCCACCCAGGCCGTCCTCGCCATCCACCTAGTCTCCGCCGCGGCGGTCGCGATCGGGTTCTTCTCGCTCGGCTTCGACGGCTGGTCGACCCTCGGCGGGCTAGCGCTGGTGGTGCCGCTGCTGTGGGGGCTGTTCCGCGCGGCCGGCTCGGTCCGCACCGGCGAGATGGTCGCCGCCATCCGCCACAAGCGCCAGATCGACAAGACGTCTCGCCGCTACCGCTACGTCTTCGAGCAGTGTCAGCTCGAGTTCGACGGCGCCAACTGCGTCAGCACCTGGTGGCAAGCCGTCTGCGACGCCGCCGAGCGGCTCCACTTCTCGCGAGTCGAGCTCCCCGTCGAAACGGTCGACGGAGAATGCCGGCGGTTCCGCTGGATCCACGACCCCGAAACGTCCCAAGCGACCACCGAGCGGATCGACGCCAAGATCCCCATCCCCCTGGTGGGCTGCGCCGGCGCGACCGCCAACGCCGACGTCCAGGTCCCCATCCTCTCGTCGCTCGAATCGGCCGGCGAACGCCTCGCCCTCTTCTCGCGCCTGATGGCCGAGAACGGCTACGCCGCCCTCGAGCGGATCCACCGCGCCGAGTCGGCGACGGACCCTCAAACCGGCTCCCACGCAGGGACCAACCGCGGCGAGTTCGGCCGCTTCCGCGTCGCCATCGTCCACGACGAGTTCCGCACTTACGCCGCCGCCGAGCAGGTCGTCGAGCAGCTCCTGGGTCTCTTCCCGCACGCCGACCTCTTCGCCCTCGTCGACTTCCTCCCCGACGCCCAGCGCGGCTTTCTCCGCGGCAAGCAGGTCGCGACGACGTTCGTCCAGAAACTCCCCTTCGCCCGCTACGCGCGGCGGACTTACCTGCCGCTGACGCCGCTGGCGATCGAGCAGCTCGACGTCACCGGCTACGACCTGGTGATCTCTAGCTCGAGCCTCGCCGCCAAGGGCGTCCTCACCGGGCCCCAGCAGCTCCACCTCTGCTACTGCCACGGCCCCGCGCGCCGTGTCTGGGACCTGCAGCACCGCCGCCTCGCCGTGGCCGGCCTCGGCTACGGGCCGCGGGGGATGCTCGCCCGCGCCGTCCTCCACTACCTCCGCAACTGGGACGCCCGCTCCGCCAGCGGCGTCGACCATTTCCTCACCAGCAGCAAGGCCGTCGCCCGCCGCATTGAGAAGAACTACCGCCGCAGCGCCCAAGTCCTCTACCCGCCGATCGACACCGACACCTTCGTTCCCGACGACGACGCCCAACGCGACGACTACTACCTCGCCGCCAGCCGCGCCACCGACGACCGCCGCATCGACCTGGTGATCCACGCCTTCAAACGCAGCCCCAAACGCCGCCTCGTCGTGCTCGCCGAGGGCGCCGAGCTCGAGCGGCTCGGGCTCCTCG
>JBGSJY010000683.1:0-3469 GCA_041741515.1 Pirellulales bacterium
TCGCCACGGAGTTGGTCGCGGTGGCGCCCGCCTCCGAGTCAACCGGCGCGGGGGGGAAGGTCGGCGCTTGGGCGGACCAGCCGCCGGGTTGATCGGTCGAGCCAGCGGAAGTGTTCGCCGCCAGGGGACGCAGCCCGTCGCCCGATTCGACGCCCGCAGGACGCAAGTACCGCGACAGTCGGTCGATGACCTCGGGCGGCCCGATGAGCGAGGCGGCGAAGAAACCGCCGCCCAGGAGAATCAGCGAAGTTAACAGTTTGTTGAGTTCGGTCACGGCGCACCTCGGCCCCGACGCCTCGCTCACGCCCGGGGCTCGCGCCCAGGGGGTAACGCAACGTCGTGTGGGATAGAAAGGCTCGTCCGTGAACACCTGAAAGCGATCCGGCAACATCCAGTCCGGGCTCGCGTCGCTCTCCGTACCTACTGGCATCGGCCACTAGGCGCCGGCGCCGCTAGCGGGGGCTTCAGAGCGCGTCAGGCGCCGGTTAGGCAAAGCCTGCGGCCCTCCATCGATCGGCCCCTCACCCGCAGCGCCAACCGATACGCGGCCATTCAGAAAGAGTTCTGCTCAAGTCTCGCGCCGAGACACTAAGACGCAGAGTTGGAGGTCGAAAAGACTCACGCAAAGGCGCGAAGACGCAAAGGGCGGACAATTGCCCGATCGTCGGCGGCAGCGGTCGTTCTTTTTAAACGCTCTTCTTTGCGCCTTGGCGACTTTGCGTGAGTCTTTGGGAAACGCCCTGTGCGTGTCTGCGCGAGACTTGCACGCTTTGCTCCGTGGAGCCCCCGCGACGCTGGAACGCTTCAACTAAGCAGAGCACGCTCTAAGCCGCCGCGCGGGGTGACTTGCCGACGGCCGTGGCGCCGCCGCCGTCGTCTCCCACCATCCACAGCAGCACCGGCGTGGCGATGAAGACCGTGCTATAGGTGCCCACGATGACGCCCACCACCAACGCGAAAGCGAAAGCGTGGATGCCCGAGCCGCCGAAGAAGTAGAGGATCACCACCACGAGCAAGGTCGTTAGCGACGTCAGCAGGGTGCGGCTGAGCGTCTGGTTGATGCTCTTGTTAACCATCTCGGTCGACAGTCGGGGGCTCTTGCCCTTCACCTCGCGGATGCGATCGAAGATGACGATCGTGTCGTTCAGCGAGTAGCCGATGATCGTGATGAACGCCGCGAGGATCGTCAGGCTGATCTGGAACGAATCGATCTGCAGGGCCGACGCGAGCGCCGGGACGCTCTTCACGACCCAAGCCGAGAGGGCGATCGCCCCGAGGGTCACGAGCACGTCGTGGATCAACGCGACGACCGCCGCCAAGCCGTAAGCGATGTTCTGGAAGCGGAACCAGAGGTAGGCGATGATTCCCACCAGACTCAGCAGGACCGCCACGATCGCTTTCTCTTGAAGGTCGCCGGCGACGCGGCCGCCGATCTTGCTGGTGAGCGGGAAGAACGATTCGTCCGCCAGTTCCGCCTGCAGCGCCTCGCCCACGGCGAGGGTTTGGTCGGTGGGCAGGCCGAGCCGGAGCGTCCACTCCTTGAACCGCTGGCTGCTGCCGGAGGTGTAGTCGTCGTTCTCCAGTTGTGGCGCCTCACCGGGGTGGCCCTGATCGACAAGGATCTGCTTGAGCCGCGCGGAGAGCGCCTCATAGGCGAGGCCGTCGTTGTCGCCGAAGCCCTCGCCCTGATTGAAAATAAGCGGCAGCAGCGTGCCGGTGGATCCGCCGGGCTCTTCGAAGGCCGCGGGCTCGCCGAGGGCGAGTTCGTAGTTCTTGAGCTTCTCTCCGAAGGTCTTCTCGATGATCGCCTCGACCTCTTCGACGTCCTCGACACTAGTGTTGACGGTGTAGCGGGACTTCGATGTCTGGGTGGCGTCGGGGGAGTCGCTCCGCTCAACCACCAGCAGGTTCTTGTCGCCTAGCGTGGGCTCGAGGGCCTCACGCACCTCGGCGATCGACATGGACGCGTCGGGGTCGAGCACCAGCGTGACGCTCGAGCCGCCGGTGAAGTCGATGTCCAGCAGCCCCTCGCCGCGATTGGCGACGCCGATTAGCCCGGCCACGATCGCGACCATCGACAACCCGATGGCGATCCATTTCTTGCCGAGGAAGTCGATTTTCGTCTCGCCGAACATCGACGCAAAGGAGAGCGTCTTGATCCAGCGGCGGCGCTCGGCGATGTCGAAAATCGTGCGGCTGCAGAAAATGGCCGTGAACATCGACATGATGACGCCGAGGAACAGCGTGATGCCGAACCCCTTGATCGGTCCGGTGCCGACGCTGTAGAGGACGACCGCCGCGATGAGCGTCGTGACGTTGGCGTCGACAATGGTGGTGGTCGCCTTGTCGAACCCGTTGCGGATCGCCATCCGCAGCCCGGCGCCCTTTTTCAGTTCTTCGCGGATACGCTCGTAGATGAGCACGTTGGCGTCGACCGCCATGCCGATCGTCAGCACGATGCCGGCGATTCCGGGCAGCGTGAACGCGGCGTTCATCAGGACCATCGCCGCGAGCACCAGCAGCAGCGTCCCCGCAAGCGCGAGGCAGGCGACGACGCCGGCGAAGCGGTAGTAGAGGACCATGAAGACGAGGATGCCGATCAGCGAGGCGATAATCGCCATCTTGCCCTTCTCGATCGTCGTGGCGCCGAGGGTCGGGCTGATCGTCTCTTCGCTGATCGGCGTCTTGTTGAGGGCCGCGGGGAGGCTGCCGGCGTTGAGGATGCTGACGATGTAGTCGACTTCCTTCTCCGCGTCGGCGCCGCTGCCGATCGAGATCTGTCCGCTCGAGGTGATGCGGTCGTTGAGGCTCGGGGCGGAAATCAACCGCTTGTCGAGCAGAATCCCCAGGAACCGCTTCACTCCGGTGGAGGGGTTCTCGAGGTTCTCACCGGTGAACCGGCCGAACTTCCGCGAGCCGATGGTGTCGAAGTTGAAGATCACGATCGGCGCGCCGATCTCGCTGTAGCTCTTCTGGGCATTGCGGAGATACTCACCGGTGACGTTGTGCCGATCGAGCAGCACCAGGGCCTCGCGGCGGCTGCCCGCGGTGCGTTGGACGAGGCGGCTGTCGTCTTCGCCAAATTCGGTGGTGCTGTACTCGACCCACTCGGCGACCGGCTTGTCCCCCGACATGACGTACTTCTCGCTTGGTCCGAGCAGCTTCGCCTTGTCGATGATGGAGCGGTCCTCGGTCCACCGCGGGTCGGCGAGGATCCGGAACTCGAGTTGGCCGAGGTCGGTGATCCGGCGCTTGATGTAGGTGAGGTCGTCGGGGCCCGCCTTGGGGATGATGATCTCGATCGCGCCGCCGTAGTTGCGGATCGAGACTTCCTTGGTGCCGGCCGGGTCGATGCGCTGGGCGAGGGCGTCGATCAGACGGTCGATATCGACCTTGCGACCGGGCGTCGTCGCCGCATCGGTCGCTTCGTCGTCGCCCGTCGCGGCGTCATCGGCGGCCTTCTCGCCCT
>JBGSJY010000684.1:0-13036 GCA_041741515.1 Pirellulales bacterium
TGGCGGTCGAGGGCCCGGTGGCGGCGGTCGCGGCAAGTGAATCCGCCTCGTAGGGCGTCAGCCCTCCAACACCGCCTCGGCGAGCAGCTCCATCGGATGAACCACGCGGACGTGCGACAGCGGCGAGTTGTCGCGGCACGCCATGTTGAGTTGGTGCATGCAGCCGGGATTAGCCGTGGCGAGCACATCGGGCTTGGCGGCCCGAACGTGGACGAGCTTGCGTGACAAGAGTTTGCCAGCCTGCTCGGGCTGGGTCATCGTGTAGACGCCCGCCGCGCCGCAGCACCAGTCGGACTCCGTCAGCGGCACGAACTGATAGCCGGGCAGACGCTTGAGCAGCTCCACGGGTTGGCGCACCACCTTCTGGCCGTGGCAGAGGTGGCAAGACGCGTCGTAGGTGAGGCGTTTGGTGGGGCTGCCCGCGGCCAGCGTCGAGGGCTCAGGCGCCAATTGCGGAGCGAGCACTTCCGCCAGCCGCGAACGCGCCGTCTGTGTTCCGCTCACTGCTGACTGCTCACTGCCGACTAACTGCCAAACGAACTCTTGGACGTCGCGTAGTTTCCTATCCCAAGCCTTCGCGCGGACCGCGTACTTGGGATCGTCCGCGAGCAGGTCGCCGTAGTGCCGTAAATGGCTGCCGCAGCCGCCTGCGTTGCTGATCACGGCGTCGAGTCCCTCGAACGCTAGCGGCCCCGCGCGGAGGCCCTGCCAATCGAACAGATCGAGCGTCCGCCGAGCCTGCTCGCGCGCCTGCTCGAGGTCGCCGTTGTGGGCGTGCAGCGAGCCACAGCAGGGTTGCGTACGCGGCGTGACGACTTCGCAACCAGCGGCGAGGAGCACATCAACGGTCGCGCGGTTCACCCTGGCGAACGAGATGTCTTGCACGCACCCGGTGAGCACCGCGACCCGAGCGCGGGGCTTGCCGCTCCACCATCTGGCCGGGGGCGTCTCGACCGTCTTGATCCGCGTATCGCTGAACGGCGGGTCTATCGGCGGAGCCGATGGTTCGAGGTCCCGCAGCGTCTTCGGCGCCAGACGCATCGCGCCGATTCTATAAAGCGCCTTGCGGACCGCGGGGATCTGTTGCACCGCGACGCCCCGCGCCACCAGACGCAACAACCACGGCCGCGTCATCAGCAGCCGCAGGCCGAGCCAGCGATAGACGCTCCGAGAGGGCGTGTCGAGCAGGCCGGCGATCTCGCTGGCGGCGCGGCCGCGCTCCAGGATGGGTGCGTATTGGACCCCGGCCGGACAAGCCGTCTGACAGGCCAGGCAGCCCACACAGAAGTCCATTTCCTCGGCGAACTCGCGCGAAAGCTCCAGCTCGCCATCGGCGATCGCTCGCGCCAGCGCGATTCGCCCCCGCGGGCTCGACCGCTCACGGCCCGTCTCGACAAACGTCGGGCACGTCGGCAGGCACAACCCGCAATGCATGCACTGCTGGACCACGGAGTAGTCCATGGTCTGGAGCAGGTTCAGGCTTTTGGTTGGCTCGGTCGCCATTCGTTGAGATTCAACTTCTCGATAGCCGGCGAGCCGGGAGCGTTAGCGACCGGAGTTACCGCCACGGTGATTCCTCCGGTCGCTGACGCTCCCGGCTCGCCGCATTAAGCGTCGAAGATCTTGCCAGGATTAAGCAGCCATTGCGGGTCGAGCGCTTGCTTTACTTTGTGCAGCAGCTCGTACGTGCCGTCGCCGAGTTGGCGTCGTAAGAAGGGCTTCTTCGCGAGGCCGACGCCGTGTTCGCCGGTGATCGTGCCGCCGCGGCGGAGCGTCTCATCGACGATCTCTTCCAGCGCCGCCTCGAAGCGGCGCATCTCTTCGGCATTGCGTTCGTCGACGAGGAACGTCGGATGGAGGTTACCGTCCCCCATGTGGCCGAAGACGCCGATCCGCACGTCGTGCCGCTCGGCGCAGGCGGCGATGAACTTGACCATGGCCGCCAGCTCGCTGCGGGGGACGGTGACGTCCTCCAGGATGGTCGTCGGGCTCACCCGCGCTAGCGCGGAGAAGGCGGCCCGCCGGGCCGTCAGCAGCCGCTCGGCGTCCTCAGGCGTCTGGGCCGTCTCGACGCTGGTGGCGTTGTTGTCGGTGAGAGCCTGGAGCATCGCGGCCGACTCTTCTTCCACCACGGCGGGGTGGCCGTCCGACTCCAGCAGCAGCAGCGCCGCGGCGTCGAGCGGCAGGCCGAGCTTCGCGTAGTCGTCGACGCAGCGGATCGTTGTTTGGTCGAGGAACTCGACCGTGCAGGGGACGATTTTGCGCGCGATGATGTCTGAGACAGCTTGGGCAGCCGACTCCATCGTCGCGAAGGTCGCCACCATCGTCCGCCGCGCCTGGGGGCGCGGCAGCAGCTTTAGCAGCACCTCGATGACGACGCCGAGCGTCCCCTCGCTGCCGATAAACAGGTCGCGGAGGTTGTAGCCGGCGACGTCCTTCACGCACTGGTTCCCCAGCCACACCTCCTCGCCGTCGGCGAGGACAACCCGCATGCCCATCACGTAGTCGCGCGTGACGCCGTACTTGAGACCGCGGAGGCCGCCCGAGTTCTCGGCCACGTTACCGCCGATCGTGCTGATCTTCTGCGACCCCGGGTCGGGCGGGTAGAAGAGGCCGTGCTTGGCGGCCTCTTGATCGACCTTCATCGTGATCACGCCCGGTTCGACGCGCATCGTCAGGTTGGCTGTGTCGACCTCAAGGATCTGGTCGAGTTGCGTGAGGGCGAGCGTCACGGCGCCGTCGATCGGGACGCTGCCGCCCGACAGCCCGGTGCCCGAGCCGCGGGTCACCAGCGGGACGCCCGCCATGGTGACGGCCTTCACGCAGGGGGCGACCTGCCAGCGTTCGCGGGGGAAGACGACGCAAGCCGGTCGTTGCTTGAGCATCGCCGTGCCGTCGAAAGAGTAGGGGGCGATGTCGATCGGCTCGGTGAGCACGTTGTCAGCGCCGACGACGCCACGGAGCGTATCGATTAGCGCGGCGTCGGCCCGGTTGTAGTTGGCTGGCGTCGCGGAAGAGGCGGCAATCATTGTCAGGCTCGGGAGGAGAGAGCCTTCTATCTTAGCTAAAGAAGTCGGGCCCGCGAATGACGCGAATGGGCGTGAATTGAGCAAGCACGCCTAGGCCCCGAGCAGAGAGCAGGGAGCCCACGACGCAAGTCGTGGGAGGGAAGTAGGCGCCCGCCACGCTCCCACGACTAGCGTCGTGGGCTCACGGACTGGGCAAATGACTACTCTTTTTTCTTTGCCGCTTCGACCTTCCGCATCACCCGCAGCAGGTTGCCGCCGAGCACGCCGCGGATCTCGTCGGGGGTGTAGCCGCGGTCGAGGAGGCCCTGGGTGATCCGGGGATAGGTCGAGACGTCCTCCAGACCCTCGGGGAGCACGCCGACGCCGTCGTAGTCCGAGCCGATGCCGACGTGCTCGATCCCAGCCACCTGGGCGATATGGTCGATGTGGTCGAGCAGGTCGTGGATCGTGCCGCGGGGCATGGGGTTCTGAGCCCGGTACTGGCTCTGCCGGCGCTCGATCGTTTGTTCATCGGCCCCTTCGGCCTCGAGGTCGCGGCGGATCTGGAACGTCGCGGCGTAGTTCTCTGCAGCGGCGGGGACGACAAAGCCGCTGAAGAAATTGACCATCACGACGCCGTCCTTCGCCTTGAGCCGCTCGAGCACCTCGTCCGGGACGTTCCGCGGGTGGTCGGCCACCGCGCGCGAAGAGCTGTGGCTGAAGATCACCGGCGCCGTGCTGATGTCGAGCGCCTGGTGCATCACATCGACCGAGACGTGCGAGATATCGACCATCATCCCCAGGCGGTTCATCTCACGGACGACCTCCTTGCCGAACTCGGTGAGCCCGCCGTTCTTGGCGACGTCGGTGCCCGAGTCGGCCCACGAGAGGGTGTTGCCGTGCGTAAGGGTCATGTACCGCGCGCCGAGCTCGTAGAGCCGCCGCAGGGTGCTGAGCGACTCCTCGATGCAGTGCCCCCCCTCCACGCCGATCAGCGACGCGATCTTCCCCGCTCCGGCGATCCGCTCGATATCGTCGGCCGTCAACGCCAGCTCGAGGTCATTGGGATAGCGGTCGATCATCAGCTTCACCAGCTCGATCTGCTCGAGCGTCGTGGCGAGCGCTTTGCCGGTCCCGTCGAGTTCGGCCGGCACCCACACGCTCCAGAACTGGCACTTCAGCCCCCCCTGGCGGGCGCGAGGGAGGTCGGTGTGCAGCCGCGGCTGCGGCTGGGAGATGTCGATCTTCGAGAAGTCGCTCGATCCCTTGGTGCGAATCTCCCACGGCAGGTCGTTGTGCCCGTCAATGAGCAGCGCCGAATCGTGCAGTTTGCGCGCCTCGTCGCTGACGACGATCGGGCCGCGGTCCTGGGCTTGCGACATAGCGGTAACGCAAAACAGAGCCGCGACCGTCAGGGAGCGACCCAACGAGTTGCTTCGTGAGCGTGGCGCGGTAGTTAGATAGAAACCTGTCCGGTCGCTCCCTGACGGTCGCGGCTCGGAATTGTTGACGCGATCAATCATTCGACCCCCAGTTCGTTCCAGGCCCAGCGGTACAGGTTGCGGGCGTCGAGATAACGGTTGGCGCCCGTCGAGGCGCCAAGGACGACAACGTACAGCGGCTTGTCACCACGCTTGCCGGCCGAGACGAGGCACGCCCCCGCGGGGTCGGTGGTGCCGGTCTTGATGCCGTAGAAGCCCTCGGTTCCCAACAGCGAGTCGGTGTTGTCCCAGACAATGTTGCGCTGGTAGCCGGCCGTCGAATCGAGCGTCGTCGCGTAGCGGCGGGTGGCGACGACCTTGCGGAACATTTCATTTTGCATCGCCGCGTGGGCGAGCTTCACGAGGTCTTGCGCGGTGGTGACGTGTCCCTTCGCGGTCAGACCGTGAGTATTGCGATACCCGGTGCCCTCCATGCCTAGTTCTTTGGCCGTGGCGTTCATCTTGGCGATGAAGCGGTCGTAGGGCGAGTCGTCCTCATTGCCGGGGAGCCGCCCGCCGAAGTGCTCGGCAAATGCGACCGAGGCGTCGTTGCCCGAGGGGAGCATCAGTCCGTAGAGGAGTTCGCGAACGCTGACCTTCTCGCCGGCTTTGACGGCGGAAGTCGAGCCGCCGGTCTGGTCGGCCCGTTCGCTGAACGTGATGACCTCGTCGAGCACGTTGGGGTCTTCTTCGGCCAGCTTGAGCACGATAAAGGCCGTCATCATCTTAGTGGTGCTTGCCGGGTCGCGTGTCGCGGCGTCGTTGAAGCCCCAGAGGAGCTTGCCCGTCTCGCCATCGGCGATCGCCCACGCAGCGCAGCTGACGATCGGGGGGCCGCTCACCGGGTCCTGCGGCTTGAGCGACGGCAGGTCCTTGAGGGCCTCTTCCGGGGGCGGCGCGGGCTTGTCTTCCATCACCAGCGGGCCCAGCGCCTTCCAGAATGCGCCATCGACCTCGCCGGTGGGTTTGAGGTCGTTCTGCTTCTGGAACGCCTTGACGGCCGTCTCGGTGTTCGGGCCAAAGTCGCCGTCGACCGAGAGGTTCGGGCTGGGGCTCAGGCGCTGGTTGAGCGTCCGCTGCAGCGGCTCAACCAGCGGGTCTTCTTGCCCCATCCGCAGCACCCGGGCGACCTGCGGAGCGTCCACGGCGCCTGCGCCCTCGGTGAAGTAGTCGAAGGCCGCCTTGCCGACCTGGGCGATGAGGGTCATCGGCTCGGCGTCGGCGCCCCAGCCCTTGTCTTCGTTGTTGGTCGTCATCACGCAGATGGCGATCGGTCCCTTAGGCGACTCGATGACCCCGCCGTCGCAGCGCGACTCGGCGACGCTGCCCCCCTTGTGCGCCACGACCGTCCCCCGTGGCAGCAAACGCGGCAGGGTATCCTTCGCTTGGCAGGCGCGGAGATGGTCGAGCATCTCCTTGCGGGCTTTCTCGACATCCTCCTTATCAAAGCCCGGCGGCGTCATCTTGACGACCTTCTCGAGCAGGTCGATCGTCTCGGCGGCGGTCATCACGCCCAGACCATACTTCTTGCTGCGCTCGGGGGCGATCGTCGTGTCGCCGCGGAAGACCAGCGAGTTGAGCCGCGTGTTGTCGTAGCCGAGGTTCTCCATCAGCTTGTTGACGGTGTGGATGCCTTCGGCGGCGGGCCCCTTCGAGTTGGCAGAGTCGCCCTTGGCGTCTTTGTTCGCGCGGCCGATCGCCTCGATGACAAGATTCGTGGCCGTATTGTCGCTCCAACCGATCATCAGGCGGATGGCGTCGCGGAGCGTCAGTTCCGTGCCCGGCGTGAAGTGCTCGGTGAGCAGCCCCGAGCCGGGGACCTTGTCCGATTCCTTCAGTTCAATCTTCTCGTCGAGCGACAAATCGCCGTGCAGAGCCGAGTGGTAAGCCGTGAGCATCACCGGCAGCTTGATCATGCTCGCCGACGGCATCGGGCGGTCGGCATTGAACGTAAAGGTATCGCCCGTCTCGAGGTGCTTGACCGCCACGGTGACCACGCCCCGGTGGGCCTGGAGCATCGGCCGCAGGGCTTTGTCCAGAGCTGTCTGGGCCGTGGGCTTGGGCGTCTCGGTCGTTTTCGCCGGGGCAGCGGTCGCCACCAGGGCAACCAGGGCAAGGCAGAATAGTTGTCGCCACATGACGGGGTCTCTCCGAGGTGTTAACGCGCAGGGTGTCGCCGCTTCAGCCTAACTGACCGCCAACTCGGCTGCGCGGTCGTAGAGCGCAATGCCGCTGCCTGGGCGGTCGGGGTACTGTTGGCGGCCGGCAACGACTTTGACGCCGTCGGCGATGTCGTCCGCTAGCAAGGCGGCGCCGTCCATATCGACGTAATCGAGCATCGGCGCGAGCTGCCCGAGGGCCGAGATCCCGACGGTCGATTCGGTCATGCAGCCCGCCATCACCTTGAGGCCGAGCCGACGCGCCTCGGCGACCATCCGCCGCGCGGGGGCAAGGCCCCCGCACTTGACGAGCTTGATGTTGATGCCGTGGAAGTGATCGACGCAGCGGGCGACGTCGGCCTCGGAGATGCAGCTCTCGTCGGCGATCACTGGCAGCGCGCTGTGCTGGAACACCTTGCGGGCGCCCTCGCGGTCCTCGGCGGGGAGGGCCTGCTCGATGAACTCGACCCCCAATTCTTTCAGTTCCGGGGCGTACGCGATCGTCTGATCGGCGGTCCAGCCGCAGTTGGCGTCGACGCGGAAGACCGCGTCGGTGTGCTTTCGCAACTCACGGACGATCTGGAGGTCCTCGCTCGTGCCGAGCTTGATTTTCAGCAGCGGCCAGTCAGCGACCTCGGCCGCCTTCTCGATCATCTTGGGGATCGTGTCGATGCCGATCGTGTAGTTCGACATCGGTGCGTTGGCCGTGTTCAGCCCCCACAGCCGCCAGACGGGCTCGCCGCGGAGCTTGCCCCACAGGTCGTGGATCGCCATGTCGAGCGCGCACAGCGGGAAGGGCCGGCCTTCGAGCTGCTCCCCGAGCTGCGGGATCAGCTCGCTCACCAGCGCGTCGGGCGACGAGTACGTGAAGCCCTCGATAAGCGGCCGCAGGCTATCGATGTCGGCGACCATCTCGGGGATGGTGGCCTTGTAGTACGAGTTCGACGTCGCCTCGCCGTAGCCGGTGACGCCGTCCACCGTGAGCGACACGATCATCGTGTCCCGCACGGACGACGATCCCCGCGCGATCGTAAACACGTGCTTAAGCGGCAGGCGGTAGTGTCGAGTGGAGACTTGGATCATGTAAAGAAATGAACCACGAAGGAACTAAGGAACGAAGGAAAGACTAAGGCAACGAGCCTTTGTTCCTTCGTTCCTTTGTCGTTAACCCCGAGCTTTCTTGGCTGCGAGGATGGCGTCGGCTAGTTCGTCCGGGCCGTGACGGATCGGGTCGGCGACCGGGAGGCCGAACTCGCCCCGCATCCGCTCGCGCTCGGCTTCGGCTTCGGCCTCGTTGAGTTTACGGCTGTTCATCGCGATTGCGATCACCTTGGCCGGGTGGCCGAAGGCGGCCATGTGCTCGTAGGCGTCGATCACGCTGCGGTGAGAAGGCAGCGGCAGGTAGTCCATGCCGCGGATCGTTTCGCGGCCCGCCTCGTAGACGTAAACCATCGCGTGCGGGTTCGTGCCGTGGAGCAGGCCGAGCGACACAGCGGAAAACCGCGGGTGCGTGATGGTGGCCTGCCCTTCGACGATCATCACTTCGCGCGAAAGGTTCTGTCGGACGAGCTTTTCGCACGCCCCGTTTACGAAGTCGGAGACGACGCAGTCGATCGGCAGGCCGTCCCCCTCGACCATAATCCCCGTTTGCCCCGTGGCGACGAATTTCGCATCGATTCCCTTACGCTCAAGCCCGCGCGAGATCTCCAGCGCGGCGAGCATCTTGCCGACCGAGCAGTCTTGGCCGATCGTCAGCACGCGGAAGCAGTCTTCTGTCAGGTCGAGCCGAGTGGCGACGTCTTTCTCGTTGTTCTTGCGGACGTCATGTATCGAGACGCCGGCCTTTTGAGCCGCGGCGACGATCTCGGCGTCGTCCGACAGAAACTGGTGCATGCCTGAGACGATGCTCATCCCGCGGCGAACGGCCTCCAGGCACAGGTCACGCCACGCGGGCGGGATCTTGCCGCCGGCGGTGGCGACGCCGATCAGCAACGTGTCCGGGCCCTTTCCATCAGCGCTGGCCACTTCATCCAAGGAGCCAATGATCGGCGTGTCGCCGCCGACGCCGAGCAGCTCTTGGGCTGTCTTACCCTTCTGAGTCGAGTCAAGCACCGCGATGACGTCCTCGCCACGGCAGCGGAGCATCACGTTGGCGGTCTTGGCCGTTAGCGGGTCAGTCTTCCCCTCGGTGAGGATGACAATGCGGCTGCCGCCGATCTTTGCGGTAGGAGAGCTAGCCATCGTGGCGGATGCTCGGGTGGGGAAGGGGTGGTGGGGAGAGTTCATTATTTAGCCCCCGGCCATTGACCGGGGGCTAAGTGAGAGCGCCGAGGGTGAGTCGCCGTAAGCCCGAAACTAGACCAAACACCGCCGCCGCTCTAGCGGCCCTCCCGCAGGCGACCATCGGTCCCGCGCAGACCGCCCCCGAGAATCGGGCCTACGAAACGACCGCCTGGAGTAATTCGAGCCCCGGCGAGTCGGCGTCGAGCCGCACTTCGGCCCCCATCGGCAGGGGCAGATTGGGGTGTTCGTGCCCAAACGGCGCCCCAGCGATGACCGGCACGCCCAGCGGCACGAAAAACTCCGCCAGCACCTCGTCGGCCGTGGGCCGGTCGTCTTCGTCGTAATCGCTAAAGTACCCCAGCACGGCCCCCGCGATCTTGCCCAACCGGCCGCTCGCACGGAGCTGAGTCAGCAGGCGATCGACGCGGTAGGGCGCCTCACCCGTATCCTCTAGGACGAGGATCGCGCCGTCATAGTCGGGCTCATCAGGCGTGGCGAGCAGGCTCACGAGCACCGCCAGATTCCCGCCGATTAGCCGGCCGGTCGCTACGCCGGTGTGGAGGGTCTGCAGGCGGCTCTGGAAGGGCGCCATCAATTCGCAGCCGTTCTGGCCGCTGAACATGGCGAATGACGCTTCCGTCTCGGCGGCGTTTTCCGCCTCGCCGGCGCCGAGGCCCGCCACCAGATTCGGTCCGTGGAACGACACCAGCCCGCACCGCCGCTGGATCGCTGCGTGCAGCGCCGTCAGGTCGCTGTACCCGCAGACGATCTTCGGCCGCTCGGTGAGCAGGCTGAAATCGATGCGGTCCAAAATCCGCCCGCAGCCGTACCCGCCGCGGACGGCGAGGACCATCGTTGTTTCGGGGTCGCGAAACGCGGCTTCAAGCTCGGCGACGCGTGCTTCGTCGGTCCCCGAAAAGAAGCCGTGGGGCGTGCAGAAATCGCGGTAGGTCTTCGGGCGGTAACCTCGCGCCGTGAGGTTCGCTAGCGCCGACTCGAAGCGGTCACGCTTCGACGAGCTTGCCGGCGCGACGAGCGAGATCGCGTCGCCGGCCCGCAGCGCCGGCGGCAGAGCGAGTATTTTCGTGCTCATGCGAAGAACGTCCACCCTAAAGCGATCGCCGCGACGAAGCCCGCCAAGTCTGCGATCAAGCACGCCGGCAGTGTGTGCCGGAACTTCTTGATGCCGATCGAGCCGAAGTAGACGCTGAGGATATAGAAGGTCGTTTCGGAGCTTCCCATCATGATCGAGCCGGTGTTGCCGATGAACGAGTCCGGTCCAAAGCGGTCGAACAGGTCCACCAGCACGCCGCGTGACGCCCCGCCGCTGAGCGGCTTCGTGAGCGCCAGCGGCAGCAATTCAAACGTCTCGGCGAAGCGCTCGAGGCCAACGCTTTCGAGCCCCTTCGTGGCGGCCCACTTGAGGTCCTCGAACAAGCCACAAGCGAGAAAAAGCTTGATGGCGAACAGGATCGCCACCAAGTAAGGGATGATCATCACCACCACGCCAAAACCTTCCTTGGCGCCGGTGATGAAGGACTCGTACATCGGCACGCTCCGCCACCACGCGGCGAGGACGATCAGCAGGATCACCCCGGGAATGGTCCATTGGCTGACCAGCTCGGCGACGGCGACGAACGCTTCGGCGAAACCGTTCATAGCGACCTCTCCTCGTGCGGAGCGGCGGTGACGGGCTTGAGGGCGTACCTCGGCAGCTTAGCCAGCATCCGCACTGTGATGACGGCGACGACCGTGCTCACCAAGGTCGCCATCATGATGTAGGCGAGCGGCCCGGCCGGATTCTCGCTCTTCGCGGCGATGCGGTAGCCGATGATCGCGATCGGGATGATCGTCACACTCGACGAGTTGATCACCAAAAAGGTCGCCATCGCGTCGGTGGTGGTTTCTTTATCCGGGTTCAACTCCTGGAGGTCCTGCATCGCCTTGAGGCCGAACGGCGTCGCGGCGTTGTCGAGCCCCAGCATGTTGGCGGAGATGTTCATCAGCATGGCCCCGTGCGCCGGGTGCCCCTCGGGCACGTCCGGAAAGAGCCACCGCATCAGGGGCCGCAGCAGCCACGCAAGCCCGTCCACGAGGCCCGCGTCCTTCGCCACCTGCATCAGCCCCAGCCACAGCACCATGATCCCGATCAGGCTCAGCAGCAACTCTACCGCGACGTTGGCGCCGTCGATCGCGGACTGCGTGATCGTCTTGCCGAGGTCCGAGAAGCTCGGTAGAGGCGTTGACGCTTCGCCCTCTTCGGCAACGACGGCCTCGATGGGCGGCAACGGCAACCACGGCCGCACCACGCTTTTGATCGGCGCGTAGAGGATGCCGATGACGACCAGCCAGAACCAAATCTTATTGAGCATTGCGCCTCAGGTGGCGACGTCTACAAAGGGAGATAGGGGGATGAAATGGAGATGAGGTGATGGCGGCTTCTTAATGGCGAGTGGCTCGTGATGGCTGGTGATTCAGGAGGGCTTTTCTGTGGCGGACACGATCCCCCTCTCTCCCATCATTCCCCTCATCCCCTACATCCCCCTTCCAAACGCCTCTACCGAATCTCAACGCATCCCCTCGGTCCGCTCCACGGGATCCATTTGCCGGGAGAGTCGTGGCGGAGGCCGGCGGCGTCGCGAACGACCGTACCCCCCACGTACACCGCTCGCAAGCAAGCCTGCGCAATGGCGTGATCCCCGCTGGGCTCTACCAAGACAAAGTCGGCCGGCCGGTTGAGCATCACCTCGCCGCGACAGGTCCAGCCGAGCTGCGTGGCGACGTGGTGCGTTTCCTGGAGCCAGGCGTCGAACGTCGCGGGGACCTCAGCGCTACGGGTGGGCGTCGTTGCCGGGTCGAGAGCGGGGATGCCCATCCGGCAGCACGCCTCGACGAGTTTCTCGGGCAGGGGACCGAGCGTCGCCAGCACACCGCCAGCCAGTCCCTGGGTGAGCCGGCGGAGGATCAGGCCTTTGTCGGGCGCCTCGCCCTCCCACGTCGCCACGAGGGCCGCGTTGAGCGGCGGCGACAGTCGTTTGGCGGCGGCCACTTGGTTCTCGACGCCGCCGGCGCCGAGGTTGATCGGGATCAGCACGGTCGTCGCGCCCTTGGCAGAGAGTGTCTCCCAATCGGCGGGGCTCTCGTCGAAGGCGTCGTCCGTTGGCTCCGCGAGGATGATCCGCCCCGGAACGACGACGGCGGGCGTTTCGATCGTCGTCAGGCCGCCGTTCTCGTGCAGGTCGCCGATCGCCGCAACCGTGCCCCCCTCCATGGCGGCGCAGCCAGCCATCCGACCGGGGAAGTCGACGCCCAGCTCCGCCTTGGAAATGACGGCCTTCTTGCCGGCGAGCTGGGCAACGCCCGCGCCCCGAATCAGCAGGTCGTACTGCGAGTAAGGCGAAGAGCGCGGCAGGGTCAGGTAGTGCTGGGGGTCGCACTCCTCGAGGCCGCCCGGCTCGCCCAAGGCGGTGGCGGCGATTGCGTCGAGTGTCTGCACCAGCGCGGCGAAGTGGGCCTCTTCCATCCGTTTGAAATCGGCGTCGGGCCAGCCGCCGGCCTCGACGAGGATCACCGACACGCCCTGCTGCTGGACCCACTCGCCGAAGGCCCGGGCCATGAAGTCGGCGTCGTAGCGCGTGACGCGGTACGACGCCGACTTCATGGCCCGGGCCTTCGGCGAGTGGGTGCAGCAGCAGGGCGTGTCGGTGATCCTGGTGGAGGCCGGCGGCTGGCCCGACGCCGACTTCAAGGCGATGGAAGAGGTCCACTTCGCCGCGTTCGTGCAGACGCTCGACGCGATTGCCGCGACGAATCTTGGCGAGGCCGGCGGCCTCGAAGACTGCGACCCGCAGAATTACCTCACCCTGCCCCGGTCCTCCCCCTACCCGCAGTTTGACCTGCTGATCCGCGGCGCGGGCGTCGCGCAGTTGGCCGGTAAGAAGGCGGTCGTCTCGAAGGCGGAACTCGGCGTTGACTTCCCCGGCCGGATGGCGGGCTGCGCGCCGATGGCGGGCGGAACGGTCGCGGCGATCGGCGACCTGCACGAGAACGGCGGCCTGACGACGATCGAAACTCCGGCAGTCATCGCCCCGGGCCGGATCGTGCT
>JBGSJY010000685.1:0-3486 GCA_041741515.1 Pirellulales bacterium
GCCAGCGCCGCGGTCTCGGTCACCAGCCCATAAGCCGGCGCGTCCCCCCGCCGCAGCGCCGCCAAGCCGACCGCGACCGTCGTCGCCACGCCCCCCCGGGCCCCCACGAGCCACACGCCAGTCTTCCCGTCCGCCATCGCCTCTCCAGAATCAACCTAAGGGAACCACAGATGAACACAGATTAACGCGGACAATGGCCTGATGGTTAGTCGCGAGACTTTCCTAGGCGTTTCAGTTCTTTCATCGGTGTCGATCCGTGTTCATCCGTGGTTCCACTCTTTGCCGCTACCGACGAACCGTCCGTGGAACTAAAGTGTCGAGTTTACGCTCCCCCGTGCCGAGCCAGCCGTAGCTATCCGGCAGGGAAGACTCACGAAACGCTGCCCCACGCTCTCCCATCGCCCCGTTGCCAGGCCCGCCCATGTTCGAGTCGATCGATGCCGCCCCCGTTGATCCCATTCTCGGCCTCACCGACGCCTTCATGGCCGAGACGCGGCCCGGCAAGATCAACCTCGGGGTGGGCGTCTATCAAGACGAGAACGGCGTCACGCCGGTCCTCCCGTCGGTCGTCGAAGCGACGCGGCGGGTGACTTCGACGGAGAAGACCAAATCCTACCTCCCGATCCCCGGCGCCCCCGAGTACGGCGCCGCGGTGCAGCTGCTGATGCTCGGGCCGGGGCACGAGGTCCTGGTCTCCAATCGGGCGAGCACTTCGCACACCCCTGGCGGCACCGGCGCGCTGCGGGTCGTTGGCGACTTTTTGAAGAATAACTTCCCCGGCGCCACGATCTGGATGACCGACCCGACCTGGGCCAACCATCCGGCCATTTTTGCGGCCGCTGGCGTGAAGACCGGGACGCTTCCCTACTTCGACGCGAAGACCAATGGACTGGCGTTCGACGCCTTCCTGGACGCGCTGAAAAAGCTCCCCGCCGGCGACGCGGTGCTGCTGCACGGCTGTTGCCACAACCCGACTGGCATCGACCCCACCGTGGACCAGTGGCGCCAGATCGCCGCGGCGCTCGCCGAGCGGAAGGTGCTGCCGGTGCTCGACTTCGCCTACCAAGGTTTTGGCGACGGCGTCGAAGAGGACGCGGCCGGTCTGCGCGAGTTCTGCACACCCGGCGCCGAGCTGATCGTCTGCAGCTCGTTCTCGAAGAACTTTGGTTTGTACCGCGAGCGGGTCGGCGCTGTGACGTTCATCGCCAAGGACTCGGGCCGCCGCGATGTCGTGCAGAGTCAGGTGAACCGCGTCATCCGCACGAACTACTCCAACCCGCCCGCGCACGGCGCCGCGCTGGTGACCACGATCCTCGCCGACGCCGATCTTAAGAAGCAGTGGCTCGCTGAGCTGGAGCAGATGCGCAACCGCATCAACGGCATGCGGACGCTGCTGGTCGAGAAGCTCGCCGCCGAGTTTGCTAAGAGTGGGGCGGCGGCAGTCGACTACTCGTTCATCCAGCAGCAACGCGGCATGTTCTCGTTCAGCGGCCTGTCGAAGGAACAAGTCGCCAAGCTCCGCGAACGCGACGCCATCTACATGGTCGGCTCCGGCCGCATCAACGTCGCCGGCATCACGCCGACGAATGTCGATGCGCTGGCGAAGGCGATCGTCTCCGTCCTCTGAAAGAAGTGTAAGGTGACGCTACCCTCGGCTAGCGCCGACGGCTCACATCCGATTGCGACGCCACCCCCGGCTAGCGCACGGGTAAGGTCCTATTGAGCCGTCGGCGCTAGCCGCGGGTGAACCCACCAGCCGAGTCACCTCCCGCTCGGATGGTCAGAAACCGGACGCTAACGCGTGCCGGCTAATCGAGTCGGCGGCGCGTTTATCAGCCGCGGGGCCTTAGCCCCCGGTTTGCAGCGGCCTAGCGGTCTCTACCAGCGGCTCTATCATCGTGCGAGCCGGGAAGCGTCAGCTCCCGGAGTTGAAGCTCGCACCGACTTGTATTTCGGCAGCGGCATCCAGAACTTGCCGGTGGGATAGAGGGCCACTTGCTCGACGTCGCTTAGCGACACAACCTTCACGAGGGGACGCTCGTTCAACTCCACATCCGAGTCATCGTTGGGCTCGGCGTAAGACCCGCGCGCCCCGAGCCGCACCTCTCTTTCTCTGGGCGCAGCTAGCCCGCTGCCGCCGCACCACAGCAACGGCGTTCCCGGCGCCGCCGGCAGCTCTTCGAATTGCGACTGAAACCCGCTCGCGGCGACGACCCGGCGCTCAAACCCCTCGCGCGCCCAGCCAAACGGATCGCCCGTGTAGGGGTCGAGGATGTCCCCTCTCTTGACGATGCCAACCAGCGATTCCAGTTCCTCGGGATACTCGCCGTGGTTGATGCGGTAAGCGATGAGCGCCAGGCGCACGCGCTCGGCGCGGCGCCAAGAAGCGCCCGCCATCCAACTCCGCAGAGCGGCCGGCAATTCTTGCCGGTTGTCCAGCGACATCGAGGCCAAAAAGCTGCTCTGGGCGCTGGTGAGCGTATCGAGATGGTTCATGTAGAGGATGAGCCACCGCTGCAAGGGTTGGTTGATCGCGGCCACGAGCTGCACGTCATCCAGGTAGTAGGTCTGGAGCCAGCTGCGATCGGTGGTGCCCGTTCCGAGGGCGAGCATCCCCTCGCTGAAATAAGCAGCGTGGAACGAGGTGATCAGGTCGATCGCCTTCAGCGCCCGCTCCCTCTCAAAGCCGAAGGACTCGTTCGCCATGTAGGCGAGCCACTCGACGGCCGACGGCTGACGTCGATTGTCCTGCAGGAACGGGGGGCCGAACTCGCCTCTGATCACTGCTCTGGCTTGGTGACGCTCGTTCATCAAGTGGCCGATAGGCCCCACGAGCATCGCCTCGGCTTCGCGGAGGCCTTCGATCGCATTGATGAGACGCGTCGAAGTCTGGCCTTCCGCGGTCGCCCAAGCGACCAGCTCGCCGGCGAGGTAGGTGGGGTTCGTGTTGAGTTGGAAGAGCGAGCCGTTGGTCGACTGGATCGCGACCCTTCGGCAAGCGAGTAGACGCTCGAGCCGTCCGTCGAGGCCGATCGGCTCCTCGGCGTCGGGCGAATCCATCAGGGCGATGGCTTGCAAGCTGGCGCCGTGCATCATGTAGCCCGTTGGACCTTGCGGCGCCGTTGGGTCCTGCGGTAACCGGCACTTGACACGGCTGAGACGGAGAAACTCTTCGAGGTCCTCGCCATCCAGACGCCCCCCGATGGGCCGCGCTACCGGCGCCTTCGCCACTCCACCGAACTCCCCTTCCACGCTATTGGCGCCGCGCTCACTCGGTTCGGTTGCATCGATATCGATCCATTCGTAGTCCACGGCCCGCGCATGCAACCGTTCGTAACCCTCCGCCACTTCTTTCCCCAGCCGCATCTCCTCTTCCGCCTGGTTCACAACTACGGTGAACGCGGTGACGTCCTGATCACCGCGGCGGACCGAGATCGGCTCGGCGGCGACCTGGGCGAGCCGCCACGCGGGCGTGGCCCAGGCGAG
>JBGSJY010000686.1:0-6526 GCA_041741515.1 Pirellulales bacterium
GCGACAAGCGCGGCGAGGTGGGTCAGAGCTCGCCAGGGGTGCGACACGTTTGTTCCGCCGTCCTTGTCGTTCACGGCCCCCGCCGCGGCGGCGCGGGTGCGCAGCCGCCTGGCGCAGAGACCAAGGCTGCGAAACTCTACCGCCTAGACCGGTTGCAAGTTGCGAAAACACCACGCGATGCGGTGACTTTTGGCAACACACGGCGCCGCCTGCGCAGTCTGTGACGGTTGTGCGCCCGGTTCGCCTAAAGCGGGGGGGAAAACCCACCTCGTACTCGGAGACCGCCGGTGGTCCCTCGTGATTGCTCGTCACTCCTCGGAGGGTTCTCACCCTCCGCTCGGGCCGACCGATCGCCGTGCGCCACTCAATAATGGGGCGGTTTTTCGTGGGGTAGATTCGGGGACCCCGCATTCACCTGCTCGGTCAATCGCAGAGCGACCACGCGTAGCGCCTCGAACTCCCGCCTCAGCTTGTGCAGTTCGGCGCCTTGCTCGGTTACGACCGAATTGAGTTGATCGAGCAAACGCTGCTGATGAGCGAGCAGCTCTTCCAGTTCCGTTTCTCGTTCACGCATGTCGATCCTCTCACCTGCAAACGATGTCTCGCCGAGCCTCACGCTGGTTGACGCGGCTTGGTCATTAACGACACAACCACCAGGGTCAAAAATCCTAGCGGGATCGTCACGATCCCCGGCTGGCTGAAGGGCGCCCAGGCGCCTTCGGCCGGCAGGCCGTACACCTGGGTGAACGTGTCGGCGCTCAGCAAGATCCAAGCTAGCGAGCTGGTCATTCCGACGATCACCGCGGCGATGATCCCTTGTTTGGTCGTCCGAGGCCAGAAGAGCAACATCACCAGCGCCGGCAGATTTGCCGACGCGGCCACGCTGAACGCCCAACCGACCAGGTAAGTGACGTTGAGCTTCTGGAACAAGATGCCCAGCACAATGGCGATCACGCCGACGACCACCGACGCAAGTTTGGCGATGCGTACTTGTTGCCCATCGGTGAGCTGTACGCCGGGGATGCTTCCGATCAGGTCGTGAGCGACAGCGCCCGCGGAAGCCAAGATCAATCCGCTCACCGTTCCCAGCACCGTCGTGAACGCGATGGCGGAGATGATGGCGAACAACAATTCGCTGAGGCTCCGGGCAAGCAGCGGCGCCGCCATGTTCTCGTCGGTCACGTCGAGCGCGCCGCTGGTCATCGCGCCCAACCCCATGTAGAGCGTTAGCACATAGAAGAATCCGATGCAGCCGATGCCGACAATCGTGCTCTTTCGTGCGGCCGCCTCGTCCTTCACCGTGTAGTAGCGGATGAGGATGTGCGGCAACGACGCGGTGCCGCAGAACAGCGCAAGCATCAGCGACAGAAAGTTGAGCTTATCGAACCAATTCTCGCTACGGATCCCCTTAAACTTGGGGGACTCCCCGGGCCGAAGCACTTGGCTGCCGGGGGTGACTTTCGGCGAGAAGGTCGTGGTGGTCGAACCGTCGTCTCCCTTGGTTGTTGCGCCACGCCACAGCACAATTTCGCTGTCCTGCAGTGTGCGAAGGAACGCGATCGGCCCCAACGGGCCGGTGCTCGTCTCGCCCCCGGGCAACCGCGCGATCGAGCCCACCGGTTGCAGCGTCGCTTCCCCCGGTCCCACCCCTTTTGGCAGCCCGTTGATCAGCACTTGCCCTTCGGCGGTGGTGGTGATCGTCTGCGGTTGCGGCGGGCTGGGATCGACCGTGAACCCGCGCTGCAGGATCAAGACGGTCATCACCGTACTAAAGAACACCAGCAGCGAACCCTTGATGAACTGCACCCAGGTGGTCGATACCATGCCGGCCGAGACGACAATAAAGATCACCACGGCGCCCACCATCAGCACCCCGATCCAGTGCGACAACCCCAGCAGCGGCTGCACCAACACGCCGGCGCCCACCATCTGCGGGATCAGGTAGAACACGCTTACCGCCAGCGTGCTCACCCCCACGGCCCGCTTGATGCCGGGGGACTCGAAGCGGGCGTTGAGCGCGTCTGCGAACGTGAACTTGCCAAGCCGCTTCATCGGTTCGGCCACCACGAACAGCGCGACAATCCACCCCGCCAAGTAGCCGATCGAGTAGAGGAACCCGTCGTACCCATGGAAGGCGATCATGCCACAGATCCCCAGGAACGACGCCGCCGAAAGATAGTCGCCCGCGAACGCCACGCCGTTCACGAACCACGGGATCTGCCCATGCGCCGCGAAGTAGCCGGCGGACGACCTCGCTTGCTTGCCCAGCAAGTAGCTAAGCCCCAGCGTGAACCCGACGATCGCCAAGAAGACCAGCACAGCTAGCCAGGAACCAGAGTGAATCACAGTTGCTCCCGGGACGGGGGCGCTGGGCGGCTCGCAACGCCATAAATGAGCGCCATCACGAACGCGGCCCCGATCAACCCGAAGCCGTAAAGGATGGCCAGGTTCACCCCGGCGATGGGGGTCGCCTCCATCGACTTCGGCCAGAACACGTTCAGCAGTACGAACCCGCCGTACAAGAGCGTGTAGAGCAGGAACAAAGCCAGCCCAATCCGCGAGATGGAAGCGTGCATCGGCGTCTGATAGTAAGACAAGTGAACCCGCGATATCCTGGCAGCACCTCGCACGATTCGCCAGCCCCGCGTCGTCTGCCGCCGGTGCGGATCGGCCGAGCCACCGCCGCGACCGGCTTCTCGACCTCGACGACTCTGCGTCGGCGCCAACCAGTGCTCAGAGTTTTCACGAATTTTCCGATGGGTTGATTGAACGCAAGACGCAGAAGGCCCGTGCGAACCGTTGAAACGATCTCCAGATGCCCGACGGGCGCCGCACCGAGCGATACGCCACGAATCGCGTTAGCGCGGCAGGCCAATCGAAAGGCTCGATCCACGCATCCCGGCGTTCTTTCGGATGCTTCGGCTTGCTTCGAGCTTGCCGCGGCTTTTCCCAGAAGTGGCGTGCGTTTCTGACAGCAGCCGGTGGTGATGTGATGAGGTGATGACGTGCCCCCTCAAAAAGCGAAAACACGTCACCACCACCTTCGCGATGTCTCCTCGTTCTTGATGTAAGCCGCTGGCTAGGAAGTAGTTCGAGAGGTGCAGACACACGGCTGCCGGGCAATGGACGGATTTCTAGCGCACGCGTTGAGACGGACACACCCACAACGAACGGCGCACCGGTCCCCATCGGCCGCATTATCGGCCAACGCGCTCCCCTCTGCTACGAGAAAAAGTAGCCAGCTCGTCCCCCTTCCACCACCATGAGCAAGTCGAACACCGCGTCGATGGCAGCCACACGCCTTTCTGGCGTGTCGGCGCCGCTCCGGGGCCAGTCGGGCTTAACTTCAGCAGCGTCCGTCTACGCCCGCTTTTGGGACGCGACGCGGCCGCCAACGAAAAAACCCCCGCCAGAGCGGGGGTTTTCGCGTCGAGTGGAGGCGGCGGGAATCGAACACGGAGACGATATTATCGCAAACGAAGATCAGCTTTGCAGTTGCGAAAAGTGCCAGGAGTGCCGCGCTGCAAATGCGCTGCATGGAAATTGCTCAACGGGTCGCTACTTGGCGTCGCTTGACCCTGACTTGCAATCGTTGATCGCGTCATGGGGCTCGCTCGACGAGGCTTCGAAGGGTCGGTTGATTGTGGCCCTGGCCGACCTTTGATGCGCGGGCGGGTTGTCGCCGACGACGCTCCGGGGGTCGTGTGGATCGAGATTGATGGAGGGGCCATCGCCACGTTCAGCGAGGCTGGCCTTCGCGTCGAGCGCGACATCGAGTTCCGCGGCGGCATGGCGGATATCAACAACCGCCCTTATGCCCGGATGATCCGATGCAGCCGGAAACAAAGCGGTTGCGCGATGAACTTTCCGTTGTTAGTCTAAATCATGGCTCGTCTTCCAAAACGCAGCGTAGAAACCACCTTTATATGCCCTCGGCTACTCTTGCTGGGCGCCGCGCTCTTTGTGATGATGAGCACGGCCTCACTGGCCGAGCCGATTCCATACGATGGGTGCCTGATTTCAGAAGAGTATCAGATCAAAACCTCTGGAGGACCTGAGCTGAGCGGCGACTGGAATGTGCTTATGTGTGAATCTGAAACATGGGTACCAATCTTTTCTTGGGACTCAGGACTGCAGGAAACAAGGATCGCTGGAGGGAGAGTCTCGATCGGTGGTGGTAATGCTTCGGCAGGATCTCAGAGCTTCTCCTGGGGCGGCACGGCAAGTGGCTATGCGGCTACCGCTTGGGGTGAGACTTCAACGGCGAGTGGATCGTATTCAACTGCCTTTGGATCGAACACAACAGCCAGTGACGAGCACAGCACCGCGTGGGGAACAAACTCACAATCGTCAAATCTATACACAACCGCTTTTGGTGTAAACACAACTGCCAGTGGCGAGAATAGCACAGCGTGGGGCACAAGCTCGCATGCAGGTTCTTACCTTGAGACATCTCTCGGCCGCTTTCCACTTGACACCCCAGGCACTCCAGCGGGCTGGGTCGCGACGGATACCCTCTTCGAAATTGGGAATGGAGCAAGCTCAGGGTCACGAGCGAATGCTGTCACGGTGCTGAAGAACGGAAACGCCGGTATTGGTACGGCCTCTCCGCAAAGCACGCTGCACGTACCTGATGGAAAGTACCTACAGGTCGAAGACAACAACGCTGGTGCGCCGCCGACCGCAGACTGCGATAACAATGCCGAGCGTGGCCGTATCAGCCTCGATACGTCGAACAACCGTATCTATGTCTGCATGGGTGCGGCGCGCGGATGGGACTATGCAACGCTCAGCGACTAGAATCTCTTCTGACACTTGGCCTTTTGAATGGCCGTCACGCCATAGCCGCCCTGCTCTACAAAGCTTGGACAGGTATTTTCCAGAAGATACATTGGACTAAACCGCTCCGCGGTGGGACGGCGTGGATGCCGTTGTCCTCGAGCGGATCATCGCCACGCATCGCACGGTGGTTTCCATATCGTCGAGCGTTGAGTCACGCCGAGATGTCAATCGAATCAAGCGGTTGCCGTCCCCTATTTTCCCTATTGCGCGTTATCACACTGGCGTCATGAGGCGACGAGCGGTCCCCTCAATCGGCTTTTTTCACGTCCTTGTGACGCGATTCGCATCGGCTGGCCTTCCCCCGATCTATGTACCACCTGCGATGAGAGAATCGGGATGTTCGGATCCTACTCCGCTGGCCCTCCGTAGCGGAGGGGCCTGCTGAGGCGGAGCCGACGCAGGCCCCGGAGCGGAGGAGGGCCAGCGGGCGGCGAACACGGCCGGGGGGATGTACCCCAGCGAGCTGTGTGGCCGATGATGGTTGTAATCCAGACGCCATCGATCGACGCACCAGCGAGCGTCTTCCAAGCCCGAGAACAGCTCGCGGTCGAGCAGCTCTTGGCGGAAGCGGCTGTTGAAACTTTCGATGTAGCCGTTCTCCCAAGGGCTCGCCTTGGCGACGTAGAGCGTCTTCACGCAGGCTCGGTCGAGCCAACGCCGCACGCTCTTGGCAACGAACTCGGGCCCGTTATCGCTGCGGATGTGCTCGGGCGCC
Organism: Pirellulales bacterium; assembly: GCA_041741515.1. Taxonomy (GTDB): domain Bacteria; phylum Planctomycetota; class Planctomycetia; order Pirellulales; family Lacipirellulaceae; genus Botrimarina. Next base: position 5,558 of record JBGSJY010000686.1, read on the forward strand.
CCACGCACCGCGAACAGGTAACCCAGCACGTCTTGAACCTGTCGGGCCGCGAACGACCGCTGCACCTCGATCGCTAAGCTCTCCCGAGTGAACTCATCCAGCACGCACAGCATCCGCAGCTGGCGACCACGCTCGGTAGAGTCCGTAACGAAGTCGTAGCTCCAGATGTGATTGGGATACTCAGGCGCCTTGCGCACGCAGCTGTTCTCGCTCCCGCCCAGCGATAAACGCTGCCGCTTGTGGCGTTTCTTCGCCACCTGCATCCCCTGCTCACGCCATAGCCGCTCCACCCGCTTGTGGTTCACCTCCCAGCCACGCCTCCGCAGAGCCTCGTAGACCTGAGGGCTGCCGAAGCAGGGCCGCTGGGCGGCGATGCTCCGCATCTCCTCGAGCAACTCTTTGTCTTGCTCTGACCGCTTCGACTCGTAACGCTGCGTCCCTCGCGGTTGCCCAAGCACACGGCAGACTCGCCGCTCCGACGCCTTCTTGGGCCCCAAGCGGCGGCGGACGGCATCGACCGTCCGCCGCTTCCGCTCAGGGCTTACCAGTTTCCCTTGGCGGCTTCCCTCAAGATCTCCATGTCGAGCGCTTGATTGGCCACCAGCCGCTTCAGCTGCGCGTTCTCTTTCTCAAGAGCCCGCAGCTGCTTCGCCAGGTCGGGGGCCATGCCCCCATACTTCTGACGCCAACGGTAGTACGTCTGCTCGGTGATACCCAGCGTCTTGCAAACCTCGGGAACCTTCTGCCCCTTGCCCAGAGCCACGTCCGCTTGACGCAGCTTCTCGATGATCTGCTCCGTCGTGTGCTTCGTTCGCTTCATCGAAGAACCTCCAGGGCAAACGCATGAAGCGAAGAGCCGTGTCTGGTGGATTGTTCGGGTTAGGTTTGCCTGAGTGAAGGCTAGCAGCGAAAGATTCTTACCTCGGACGAATCCTGATCGGTTCACGGAGGTGGGAGATGGCGAAGCGA
>JBGSJY010000687.1:0-2762 GCA_041741515.1 Pirellulales bacterium
GAGACGACCGCCGTCGTGAGCATGCCGAGGGCCGCGCCTTCGTGGGAGCCGACGCACAGCAGGTTGGCGCCGGGATGCCGACCGAACTCGATCGACGTCGGCGGCTTGATCGCCACCGCGGCGCCAATCCACGCGTGCGGCGCACGCCCCGCCTTCAGCGGCGACGCTGCGCCGGCAAGCAACTCGCCGAGCGGCACGTTCTTGAGCGGGTCGGCCGGCGAGTTCCCTTCGAAGACGATCGCCTCGGGCCGAGGCATGTTCTGTTCGTGCCGGTGCTCGTCGATCCGGTCGAGCTTGCCGGCCCGCTCACGGTCGGGGAGCCAGACGACCTGGAACGGCTCGTTGGCCGTGACCATGCCGTTCTGGGCGTTGTAGATCGCCTCGCCGGGGCGGCTGAGGAACCGCGCGGCCGTGTTCCGTTCGTCACTGAGGATCAGGTGGGCGTCCGCTTCGCTGCACTCCAGCGCCACTCGGATCGCGATCTGGCCCAGCGTGCTGCGGGCGATTGAGTAAGCGCCCGCAAGCGTCTGGGTGCCGAGGATCACGTGCATACCGAACGCCCGGCCCTGCCGCACCAGGCGGTCCATCAGCAGGGAGGACTCCTGCGCAAGGCGATCGTCTTCGACGAACAGCTCTTGGAACTCATCGATGATTAGCAGCAGACGCGGCACCTTCTCCGCGGGCCGCTTCGCCCGATAGTCGGCCAGGTTCTGAACGCCGGCGGCGCGGAACTTCTCGCCGCGGATGCGGAGCTCGTCGTCGAGCCGCTCAAGCACGCTGAGGCCGAACTCCCGCTCGCTCTCGATCGCAATCACGCGGGCGTGCGGCAGCCGGTTGGTGGCGTACGACTTGAACTCGACGCCCTTCTTGAAGTCGATGAGATAGAACTCGACCTCGTCGGGGCTAAAGTGCATCGCCGCGCTGGTCACCAGAGCGTGCAGGAACGTCGATTTTCCCGACCCCGTCTTGCCGGCGACCAGAAGGTGCTGCGATGTGCCCTTGCCGAGCCGCACGTACTGCAGGTTCTTCGCCCCTGCGCGGCCGACGGGAATCCGCAGCTCGTCTCCGCACTTCTCGGCCCAGAGCTCGCCCGCGGGAGGCTCAACGATCGTGAACGGCACCTCGACACGCACGGCGTCCTTGGCCGCTTGGCCGGCTCGCTTGATGACCTCCAGCTCACGCTCGATCGGCGGCTCGCTCGCCAGTTCCAACGGCAGGTGCTCTAGCGCGGGCCGCCGCCAGACGAAGTGGCCGGCGCCCTGCGGATCGGCCTGCCAGTCGATCCACGCGGCGTTGTCCTTTATCTCGTCGAGGCGAAAGTCGGCCGGCATCCGCACGCCCGAATCGACCCCCAACAGCGTGTAGACGCCGCACCGCGGCCCGCCCGTCACGAGGCTCACCAGCCGCCGGCCGGCGAGCTCGCTGAAATTATTCGGGAAGCCAGCCGCCACCAGCACCTGGAACGGCTCGGCTACTTCGCCCGCCTGCGCGTTGTACTCGTGGATCGACTCATACTCGCTGCGCAGGTACTTCTGCAGCACGGTCTCCATATGATTGGTGAGGCGGCCGAGCTGCTCCTCGATGTCGCGGGGCTGGCTCCAGATGCGGCCGTTGATGAGTTGCTCGTCGGCGTCGGCCAAGTGCATGAACGCCTGGAAGTTGTCGCCGAGGCCCACCGGGTCGAGGATCGTGAACCGCACTTTGCCCGGCGGCATCGCCGTCAGGATCCGCAGCATCATCACGCGGAGCAGCTCGACGCTCCGCTTCCGGCCCTCACCGGTGGCCGTCACGAGCATCGTGGGGTGCTCGGCGAAGTTCATGAGCGCCGGCGCTTCGAGCCGCGTCTCTGGCGGGCGGAGCCGCGGGTCTTCCGAGACGCCGTGCTCGATTCTCCCCAGGTCGAGCACAGTCCTGCCGAAGGCGATCGCCTCGGGCGGGTCGTTCGGCGGCTGCCATCCCCCCTCTTGGTTGTCGGCGCCTGCCTTGAGGGGATAGTCCGTCGTCGCGAAATCGGGGAAGAGCCGCTGGCACTCGGCGCGCATGTCGCGCAGTTCGGCGCGGACGTCGTCGTAGCTGGTAAGCCAGAGTTCGAACATCCGCTGCCAGTCGGCCTCGTGCTCTTCTTCAATGGTCTTCACGTCGGCGGCGAAGTCCGCCTCGATCTGGGCGATGCGGCTGTCACGCCGGGCCGTCAGGTCGCCGACGCTCGCCACGTTCTCTTGGCCGAGGTCCGCCAGCGCGGCGTCGTGGCGCTGGCGCATCTCGGCGAGCTTGGCGGGAAAGTGCTGCTGGATCTGCGCGAGCTCGGCCGCGCTCTTCGCCGCGGCCTGGTCGATCTTCTGCCGGATGCGTTCAGAAAGGGCCTTCTGCTCGGCGTCGCGACGCTCGCGCAGGTCGATCAGTTCACGCTTGGCGCGCTGGCCGCCGAGCGTGTTCACGGCGGACAGTTTTTGCTCAGCGTCCGCGAGCGCCGCCTTGGCGGTCTCGAAGCCCGCGGTCGATTGTCGGCGGGCTTTCGGAGCGAGCGAAAAGTAAGTCGCCGCCGCCGCGATAGCGGCCGACGCCAAGCCGATGGCGTAGACACGCCAATCGGCCCAACCGAAAGCCGTCGCCGCCAGTGGCAGCAGGCCGCTCAGCACTAGCAGGAAGACGCTACCGGGGATCGCCCCGCCGAGCAGCCGTGGCAACCTCTGGTCGTAGAGCGCCTGAGCGGCGCCGCGGGCGGCGTTGATAGCGGCGACCGCGTCGGCCTCGGCGGCGGC
>JBGSJY010000688.1:0-3665 GCA_041741515.1 Pirellulales bacterium
GACCGACGGGCGATCGGACGCCGGACGGGCGGCTCTTGTGGCCGCCAAGGGTGGATCGCCCGCCAGCGAGGCGGCCGTCGCCCGCGGCCTGAAGTGGATCGCCGAGCACCAAAACGCCGACGGCACCTGGAGCCTGATCCACAACGCCGGCGCCTGCCGCGGCCGTTGCGACCATCCTGGTAACGTGCCGGGCAAGGACCCGTTCGGCAATTCGCTCGCCAGCGGCACGGGGCTGGCGCTGCTGCCGTTTCTGGGGGCCGGGGAAACGCACGAGCGGGGCCGCTACCGCCGCGTGATCCGTAACGGCCTTGCGGCCCTGGTGCGGCTCGGCAAGCCCGACGAGGGCAATCCGGGACTCACCTGGGCCGACAGCGGCAGGATGTACTCCCACGGCATCTGCGCGATTGTCCTCTGCGAGGCTTATGGTCTGACGAAGGACCCCGACCTCCGCGGGCCCGCCGAAGCGGCGATCGCGTACCTGGCCTACGCCCAGGACCCGGCCGGCGGAGGGTGGCGCTATCGGCCGCAGGAGCCGGGTGACACCTCGGTCACCGGTTGGCAGATCATGGCACTCAAGAGCGGCATGCTGGCCGGCCTCCAGCCGCCCCGCAGGGTCGCGACGCGGGCGAGCCAGTTCCTCGACTCGGCCAGCGCCGATGGCGGCGCGCTGTACGGTTACCTGGCCGTACCGGCGCCGATGGACGGGGTCGAGGCGACGTCTTACAACGCCACCTCGACGCTGACGGCCGTCGGTTTGCTGTGCCGGATGTACCTTGGTTGGAGCAACGAAGACGACCGGCTTGCGCGGGGGGTCGAGCAGTTGGCGAAGGAGGGCCCCCGCCCGGGGAACTTCTACCACAACTACTACGCCGCCCAGACGATCTTCCATCACACCGGCGGCGTCGGACCGGTCTGGCGCGATTGGAACGAGAAGGTCCGCGATCAGCTCGTCGCCCAGCAATCGACCCGCGGCCACGAGCGTGGCAGTTGGTGGGTCGACGAAGCACGCGACAACCACAACGACCGCGGCGGCAGGCTCTACACGACGGCCCTGGCGACGATGACCCTCGAAGTCTACTACCGCTACCTGCCGTTGTATCAGTCCGAGGCGGTCGAGACGGCTTTGCCGGACTGAGAGCGGACCGCCATCTGAGCCGTCGGCGCTGGCCGCGGGTAGCGTTACGACCACGGCCACCCGCGGCTAGCGCCGACGGCTCACCGGGGGTCGCTACTTCGTCGCGTCGCGGTAGCGGGCTGCGATCTGCATCCGCATCCGTCCCCGGCCATCCATCTGATGGGCGACAACGCCGACGCCGCGCAGGCTACTCATCGCGATCGGCCCGGCGAGCTCCGCGGTAACGACGCGACAGGTCGGCTCTTCGATCTCGAAGACGCCTTCCACCACCAGCCCCATCTGCCCCGAGCCTGCGGCCGACGCCTCGATCGTCGCCCCGAACCGCGCGACCCGCCGGCCATCGACCTCGTGCAGCTCCTGGAGCTGCAGGGTAAATCGGTCGACCGTCCCGAACTGCTTGTCGAAGCCTAGCGCGCGGCTGGCTAGGTCTGCCGGAAGGTCGAGACGCTCGCCGATTTCGACGGTCTTGCCCGCCAGAAACTCCGCCAGCGGACTGGCCGTGCCGAGCGTTTCCATCGCGCGAACCACCTGGGCGTATTCCTTCATTGAGGGCATCAGGCCCTTGTCGGTCAGCACGGTCAACGTGTCGTCATCGCCGCGCTCGCAACGGTAGGACTTGCCGGCGACGACGTCGGGCGCCGACTCGCCGTTGTGCGTGCTTGTCGCCTCAAAGAATTGAACCGTGGCGCCGACGACACGGCCGTCGCGGGTGCGGGCGGCGGTGACCCTTCGGCGTTGCGATCGATCGACATGGTTCGTCGCCTCCTCGATGACATCGGCCCCCTGCCGTGACGACGTGTGCAGACGCATCTCGACCTGCAGGGTATGTTCGATAGCGTCGCCGACGACGGTCGGACGCCGGCCAAACGCGGCGGACTCAGCGGCCGCCAGCGTGGGCGTCAACAACACAGCTAGCACCAAAAGTCGGGGAGTCATCTCGGGCGTCCTTGCGGTTCAGCGGAACCCCCAGCGTCCCGCAACCACCAAGTCAGCGCCAAGAGCGATTTTCCCTTCCCAGCGATCCTTATCCGCCGGCGGCAGCCCACGGCGCAGCGGGTACCGAGGTTCTGCCGTGGGCTACCGCCGACGGCTGAGGCCCCGCGGGATCGACTACTGCTTATCGTCGTCCGATCGGAGCTGGTCCTGGGTCTCTTCCCAGGAGAGCCGCACCTGCTCGATGCGGCGCAGGGGGTCATCGACTTGGTCGTCGCCGCGGCGGACCAGGCGCTGCTGCTCCTCGGCCTCTTCCTCGAGCGCCTCGACCCAGTCGGGCAGATCGAGCCCGGCGCCGCCCGCTTCGGCGAGTAGCACCTCGACCTCAATCTGCAGCGCGGCGAACGCGTCGCTCGGGTCGATTGCCGGATCAGCGCCCATCGCCGGCCCCACCAGCGACCGCAGCAGGTCGATCGTTAACGGGCGGACGAACCGCTCGGCGAGCCGTTGCGACACCGTGGGCAGCCGCATGCCGTAACGCTGGGCCAGTTGTTCAAGCCCGGCCTGGTGGTTGTCGGCCGCCTCACGCGTGCGCTCTTCGACGGCGCGGCGCCACAAGGCCGCGGCGGTAGAGCGGCCGCTCTCCACCAAGATCCGGTGGGCGAGCGCCACCGGCTTCAGGTTCCAGGCGACGCGGTCATAGGCGTTCTTGAGCCGCAAGAAGTCCACCAGCGCGTGGAGCATTTCGCCGCGGTCGGACTGCGTCGTGGTCGCGTTGTAGTCGCGGTAGACGGCGTAGTTTTCGACGACGGCCTCGATGGCGACCGTCAGGTGGCGGATCGCCTCGTCGCGCGGGATGGCGACGTCCAGCGCCTCGATCAACCGCGGCGCATCGGCGGGGGGGTCTTCGCGGAGGTTGTCGAGCCAAACCCCAACCTTCTGGTGCAGGATCGCCCGCAAGTTGCTGAGCGTCAGGAAGCGCTGTGTGAACAGGTCCTCGCCGTACTGCTCGACGAAGCGGGTGAAGCGGTCCCACTCGCGCGGGTCGATGAGGCGCTCGGCGACGCTCAGCCGCACGGTCTTGCTGTGCGAGAGCCAACGCCCGAGCTCGGCCTCGGTGAGGTCCTGCAACGCCTCGACGAGCATCACGTCGGCCGCGTCGGCCCCGTCGATCGTCGGTTCCGCAGCGACTCGCCAGCTCTCGCTTGACGCGACTAGGCAGCGCACCACGGATGCGTAGCCCGCCTCGAACAGACGGTCGTACTCCGTCACGGCGCCCCGGCCGACCGGGTGCTCGGTCTCCATCCGCTGCGCGACCTCGAGCAGGTCGGTGGTCTCTTCGATGAGCCCCAGCCGCGGCATCCACGCCAAGAGGTCGCTAATCAGCCGGTGGAGCACACGGGCGCGGACGATCTTGCGAGGGTCTCCGCCGCGGCCGATGGGAATATAGAGCAGCTCCTCGGCGGCCAGAGCGGTGCGGAGTTGGGGCCAGTGCTCACGGACCTTCGCCGGATCGGCGAGGAGCACGGCCCGCAGGATGCCGACCGCGGCGCTGACTGCTTTGGGGGTGTCGGCGCCGGGGGCGTCGTCCGCCGAC
>JBGSJY010000689.1:0-1686 GCA_041741515.1 Pirellulales bacterium
GGCGCCGGTGACGAGCGCGGTCTTGCCGGCGAGGGGTCGCATCGCGGTTCCTGCTGCCCCAGTAGGACACTGTCGAGGGACTAAGCAGCCAGCCGCGCCGCTGTCGCCTCGTAACCGCGGTCGAGCATCTCGGCGGGGATCGTGCGGCTCAGCTGGTGGCGGTCCTCGCCGCGCAGCAGGGCGACGCCCCACTTGTCGAGGTAATACTTGCCGCCGTTGTAGACGCTGCGGTAGTACTTCTTGCCCGGGTAGACGGCGACACTCGTCGGGACCGCCCGCAGGTTGAACGCGATCCGGTGCTTGTCGGTCTTGTTCGCCGCCGAGCCGTGGATGCACCGCTCGGTGAAGAGAATCATCTGTCCGGCGCGGCAGGGGATCTCGACGATCTCTTGGTCTCCCTCACGGAAGTCGAGCTCGAAGGCGGCGTTGTAGAACCCTTCATTGCCGCCGAAGTTGATCGTGCGGATGCGGTTGTGGGTCCCCACAGCGAACTTCAGGGCGCCGTTCTCGTGCGTCGAGTCGTCGACCGCGATCCAAGCCGTGATCTGGAACAGCTCGTTGCGGTCGTCCGGGAAGAGGGCCGGGTCCTGGTAGTCCTCGACCATGAACGTGCTCGCCTGGTGCCACTGGATGGCGGGCGAGCCCGGGCCCTTGTAGAAAATCTGCGAGCGCCAGCAGTTGAGGTCGGGGCCCAACAGCTGCGCGATCCGGTCGGTCACCGCGGGCGACTTCATGTAGTACCAGAGCCGCGGCATCTCGAAGTGCCGGTCGCGCGGGGTCACGAAGCCGTAGGTCTGTGACTTCTCCCCCTCGATGGCGAGCAGGTCCTTCTTGAAGTCACGCATCTGTTCGGGGCTGAAGACGTCCAGCGGGCCGATGAAGCCGCGCGTGTAGAACGACTCGAGCTGCGCCTGCGTCAGCCGGTACTCCGGCGCCACCTCGGCCTTGGGGGCGACAACGGTGGGCTGGCGGAACTCGCAGGGCTGGTCGATGTAGGCCGACGTCACGCCCGAGCGGATCAGCTGGTGGAACATCCGCGGGTCCCAGTTGCGGACGATCGACTTGATGTCACGCGGCAGGATGCCCGTCGGCAGCCGCAGGGCCTGGTACGCCCGCAGGGCGCTGAGGGCGCCAACGATCGGCGCGCGTTGCCACAGCGGACGGACCTTCGGAGCCATGTTCATAGCGTGACAACCCTACGGGAGAGACCGGCGTGGTCGGACCTGAAAAAGAGGCCGGCGCGGTCAGGACGGATCGGAGCGACGTGTCTAGCTCTATCGGCTTTCGGGTCAGCGCGATTGAGCCGGTTGCAGGATTCGTTGGTCGCGCCGGCGCCGGCGCCGGCGAACTCCCCCCGGCCGACGTATACTGGGGGGCTTCGGTGGCGGTGGCGCCGATGACAGCTCCCTTTCACCGCGTCTCCCCCCTCTCTGGCCCGATTGGTTGAGCGGCTCCCTTGATTGCTTGGACGACACGATTGCTAGCGGCGGCTGCCCTCGGCCTCTCCGCGTACCTGTGGTGGACTAGCGCGGCGATGCAGCCGGTCGTCGGGTGCAACGCCTTCGCCGAGTTCGACTGCGACGCGGCCCTCGCCAGCCCCTGGGCGAAGTGGTTGGGCCTGCCGGTCGCCGCGGGCGGGACGTTGTGCTACGCCCTGGCGCTGATGGGTTCGCTGCTGGCAGGAGG
>JBGSJY010000690.1:0-7911 GCA_041741515.1 Pirellulales bacterium
GCGACTGCCGCCGCCGTCTCACGCCTCGAGACGCCGGCAAACCGCCCCACCAGCCGCACGCGGCGGCCCGTCAGAACGTCGTTCGGCGGGGCGGGCGTTTCGGCAGACAAGGGACAACTCGGCGGGCCGACTTAACGGAACATGGCGGGCGAAACCGCGAGTCTTCCCGCTGGCGGGCCGTTCGTCAACGCTCGGCGCTAACAGCCCCGAGATAAAAAGCCCCGCGATAGAACGAGAAGAGCCCGACGAGACAAAGAGAGCCGGGAGACATCAGTCCCCGGAGTTATGGCGGGTATCCACTTCCCCTGCGAGGACCAACGTCTCGCGGCTCGCCAATGATTCGCGCTATCCGCCGGCCGAATTTCTCAACCGCACGTCGGACAACCGACCTCTTCCACCGGCTTGCGGACCATCACGGTCCGGGGAACGCGGTAGGTGTAGGTGACCGGCTCCATCCGCGTCACGGTCTTGGGGACTTGGATCTCCTCGGTCTGATCGACAAGGCGGCAAACCTTGATCTCGACCGGCTCGATCCGCTTCTCCTCGACCATCCGGCAGGTCGTAACCGGCACCTGGCGGACCTTTTCTTCGGTCACCATCCGGCAGACCTGCACCGGCACCTTGCGCTCGATTCGCTCGACGACCTGACGGCACGTCTGCACCGGCACGCGGCGCGTCTTCTGTTCGGTCACCATCCGCACGGTTTGCACCGGCACCTTACGCGACTGCTGCTCGGCCACCATGCGGGTGACCTGCGTCGGCACTTGCTCGACAACCTGCTGGGGCACGAAGCTCGTGACGGGCGTCTGCACAAGCACGGGGTTCGGCTTCCAAACCTGCTGCACCTGTTGCTGGGGGGGCGTCTGGTTTTGCACCCACGCCAAGCCCGGACGCACCGTCTGCACCATGCCCGTCATCGGATCGACCGTCGTCTGCCGCGACATCCAAGTCAGGCGCGGCCACGAGGTCGAACCCGGCGTCACGGTCACTTGATTCACCAGCGCGCCTTGATCGACGACCTGCTGCTGCATCGTCGTCACGGGGCTCATCACGGTGCGCGTGACGGGCTGCATCACGGTCTCGCACACGGGGCGCTGGACGGTGAAGAACTCGGTCCGCTCGCTGGTCTCCATCACGGGCCGCTGCACCGTGTAGCACTCGTCGCGGAACGAGGTCTCCACGATGTTACGGACCTGGTCGTAACTCTCGTCGCGGTACTGGGTCTCGTAGACGGGCCGCTGCACGCAGAAGCGCTCTTCGCGCATCGACGTCTCGGTGACCGGGCGCATCACTGTGAAGTGGCGCTCCATCTGCTTGGTTTCCATGACCGGCACCTGCCGCGTCACCTTACGCGTCTCGTAGACGGTCTCGGTGACGGGGCGGTAGCAGGTGGCCTGCCGCTCTTCGTAAATGGTCTGGCACTCCAGGCGGTACGCCTGCGTGCACGTGGCGCAAGTGCCGGCGTCCTGGGCGCTAGTTACGCCCGGCGTCGTCGCACAGATTACGGCCAAAGTGATGCGGATAACGTTCATCGCACGACTAACCATCAAACGGCGCCCGGGAAGCCGCCGCGCCAATCGCGCGGACCTTCGTCTCCTAGGCTTAGTGTGAGTTTGGAGCGCGTCTGCCCGCGCGGCAAATCAAAATCACCCGTTAGAACCGCTAGCGGAAGGGATTTTCTCACGCCTCCGCGGGGTTGAATCGCTCGGGCAGTCTGGGGGGACCGGCCGACAGCACAAGACACCTCCGGCGCGCCGGCGTAGACTCGTCGCGACCCGCACAACCGTCAAACTCCGCCACTCGAAAATCCGGGAGCCCACGATGCGAGTCGTGGGAGGAACTCGTGTACCCGCTTCACTCTGACGACTCGCGTCGCCGGCTCGCCTAGCTCACGTGCAACTCCACGACCACACCGCCGTCACGCCCGAGCAGAACCTCGCGCTCGACGAGGCGCTACTGCTCTCGAGCGACAGCGACCACCTCCGCTTCTGGGAGCCCGCCAAGCACTTCGTCGTTCTCGGCCGTTCGTCGCGCTGCGACGAAGAAGTCGCCGTCGAGGCTTGCAACGCACGCGGCGTCCCGGTCCTGCGGCGCGTCAGCGGCGGGGCGACGATCGTCACCGGCCCCGGGTGCCTGATGTACGCGGTCGTGCTCGACCTGGGCGAGCGGCCCGAGCTGATGGACCTTACCCGGGCCCATCGCTATGTCCTCGGCAAGATGGTCGAGTCGATCACGGCGCTCGAACTCACGACGACGATGGCCGGCACGAGCGACATGGCCTTGCTACGCGACAATGCCCTACGAAAATTCTCCGGCAACAGCGTCCGCCGCATCCGCAGCCGCCTGCTCTACCACGGCACGCTGCTCTACGACTTCGACCTGCCGCTGATCGACCGACTTCTCCGCACCGCGCCCCGGCAGCCCGAGTACCGCACCCGGCGCGACCACCTCGAGTTCGTCACCAACCTGCCGGCGACGCGTCACGAACTCGTCGAGGCGATCGCCGCCACCTGGCGCGCGACGCCCGCCGGCATCGACCCCTCGACAATCCAGCAAGCCGGCGCCCTCGTCGCCGACAAGTACTCGCTACGGAGCTGGAACCAATCCGGAAAACTCTGAAGTCCTTTGGGACGCCGAGTTTAGGAGAAGGAGATAGGGGGATGAATGGAGATAGGGGGATCGCAAGCTGATGGCGAAGGCCCCACTTTCTGCAATTTGGGAGAGACACTGCAAGTCTTACGATCTGCAATGGGAGATAAGTTCGCCAGCCGCGGAGCGGCTGAGCGTTTATCCCCAAAGAATCTGCGATCGATTCACCACGTCGCGCCCCACCGCCCCGCGAAGCCCCACCGCCCACCCGCTTGCGATCCCCCTTATCTCCCATCATTCCCCCATCTCCCTTCATAAATGTACCGTCAAGCAGTCGTTAACCTCCTCACCGCCTACCGCGACGCGAATCCTTCCGAAGCGGGCGTCGCCGACCGGATCCTCGCCCTCGTTCACTCGCGCCCCGACTGCTTCGACCGCGCCTGCCGGCCGGGGCACCTCACGGGGTCGGCGTGGGTGGTCTCGCCCGACGGTGAGCGGCACCTGCTGCTGCACCACCGCAAGCTCGACAAGTGGCTGCAGCCCGGCGGTCACGCCGACGGCCAGACCGACCTCGCCGAAGTCGCGCTCCGCGAAGCGATGGAGGAGACGGGCCTGCGGTCGCTCCGCGTCGTGACCGACGCCGCCGGCAGCGCTGTGCTCGACCTGGATGTCCACGACATCCCCGCTCGCTACGCGCCGGACGGGTCGCCCGTGGAGGACGGCCACGAGCATCACGACGTGCGCTTCCTGCTGCGGGCCGAAGCCGACGAGAGCCTCTGCCTCAGCGAAGAGTCGCGCGCCCTCCGCTGGTGCTCGCCCGCCGAAGTGGCCGAGCTGACGCAGGAGTGGAGCGTCTTGCGGCTGCTGGAAAAGGCTCGGCGGCGCCTAGAATGTGAGGGCCGACGTTGCCCCGACGGTCCCCCGCTGCGACACTGACCCTATGACGACAACTCCTCGAACCCCCGCGCTGTCGCCGTGGGGAAAAATCCTCGGCGCGTTCCAGACGGACTTCCCGGCGTCGATCATCGTGTTCTTGGTGGCCCTGCCCCTCTGCATGGGCATCGCCACCGCGTCGGGCGCTCCGCCCGTGTCGGGGCTGATCACCGGGATCATCGGTGGGCTGCTCGTTGGCGCCATCGCGGGTTCCCCCTTGCAGGTGAGCGGACCGGCCGCCGGATTGTTTGTGATCGTGGCGGAGGTGATCACCGAGCTGGGTATCGCCGCTTTGGGCGTCGTGGTCCTCGCCGCCGGCGCCATCCAGGTCCTGGCGGGGCTCGCCAAGCTCGGCAGTTACTTCCGCGCGGTCTCTCCTGCGGTGATCCAAGGGATGCTCAGCGGCATCGGCGTGCTGATCCTCGCCAGCCAGTTCCACGTCATGGTCGATGACCACGACGCGGCCCGGCCCTGGATCGACGCTCACTGGGAGACCGGCGTCGCCAACCTCATCACCATCCCCCAATCACTGTGGCTGGGCCTCGTGCCGCTGGACAATTCACCGCACCACCTCGCGGCGATGATCGGCGTCTCGACCATCCTCATCCTCGCGTTCTGGAAGTACGTCCCCATCGAGTCGCTGCGGAGGGTGCCGGGCGCCGTCGTCGCTGTGGTGCTGGCGGCGACAATCACCAAGACAATGGGCTGGAACATCACCCACGTCGTCGTGCCGTCGAATCTGCTCGAGGGGGTGATGCTCCCCACGCGTGAGTCCCTCGCCGGCCTCGAGTGGCAGGCGATCGCCCTGGCGGCCGTCACCGTCGCCCTCATCGCCAGCGCCGAGACCATGCTCTGCTGCGCAGCCGTCGATCAGATGCAGTCGCACACCCGCACCGACTACAACCGCGAGCTGCTTGCCCAGGGCGTCGGCAACGTCACCTGCGGCGTGCTCGGCGTGCTCCCCATGACGGGCGTGATCGTCCGCAGCTCGGCCAACGTCGACGCCGGTGGCCGGACGCGACTCTCGGCTTGGCTTCACGGGCTCTGGCTCCTGCTCTTCGTCGCCGCGCTGCCGTGGGTGCTCAACTACATCCCGATGGCGAGCCTCGCGGCGGTGCTGGTCTACACCGGCTGGAAACTCATCAACCCCGGCGCCATCCGCCGCCTCTGGAACACGAGCCGCCCCGAGGGGATCATCGCGATCATCACCATGCTGCTGGTGGTGGGCGTCGACCTGTTGACGGGCGTCCTGGTCGGCATCGCCTGCACCGCGGCGTGGCTCCTCTGGACCTTCGCCAAGCTCGACGTCGATGTCGAAGAGCTCCCCGCCGAGAAGCGGACGGTCCTCCGCCTCCGCGGGGCGGCGACTTTTCTCGCCGTGCCGAAACTGGCCGCCGCCCTCGACAAGATCACGCCCGAGACCGAATTGCACGTCCCGCTCGAGCGGCTCCGGTACATCGACCACTCGTGTCTCGAGCTGCTAGTGAACTGGGAAAAGATGCACGCGGCGCAAGGGGGTGTGCTGGTCATCGATTGGAACAGCCTGGCGGCGACCTTCCGCGACTCGAACAACAAAGTCCACGACGAGCCCCTCAACGCCGGCCCTCCCCCCGGCAATCCACCCAGCAATCCACCCAGCAGCCCACCCAGCAGCCCACCCAGCGATCGCCCCACCAGCCGCTTGCGTCGCGACGCATCGACCGGCGATGAAGCCGCCTCCACCGAAACGTCTCCCCGCCCATGATCGAAAAACTCCTCCACAACAACCGCGCCTGGGCCGAGGGGGCCGTCGCTCAGAAGCCGACGTTCTTCAGTGAGTTGGCCGAACAGCAAAACCCCGATTACCTCTGGATCGGCTGCTCCGACAGCCGCGTGCCGGCCAACCAGATCGTCGGCCTCGACCCGGGGTCGGTGTTCGTCCACCGCAACATCGCCAACGTCGTCGCCCACACCGACTTCAACTGCCTGTCGGTGATGGAGTTCGCCGTGCGCGTCCTCAAGGTGAAGCACATCATCGTCTGCGGCCACTACGGCTGCGGCGGCGTCGCGGCGGCGCTGGGCGACAAGCCCGTCGGCCTCATCGACAACTGGCTCCGCCACATCCGCGACGTCCGCCAGAAGTACGTGGACGAATTGCTGGCGCTGCCACAGCAGAAGGACCGCGTCAACCGCCTCTGCGAGCTCAACGTGACCGAACAGGTCAACAACGTCTGCTACACGTCGATCGTCCAGCAGGCCTGGCGCGACGGCCAGTCGCTCACCGTCCACGGCTGGATCTACGGCCTCGCCGACGGCCTGATCCGCAACCTCGGCGTCAGCGTCGACGGCCCCAACGATCTCGACCTGGCGTACAAGTTCGAAGACGACCCCGTGGCGTAGGGTCCGCTGGGCGGACCTCCCAGAGCGGTAACACCCCACGTGTGGATCACGCTACTACGAATCAGCGAGCCGGTACCCCGACGCGTCGGGAGGGTTTGGGCTCGATGAGGGCGGTCCGCCCAGCGGACCCTACAGCAGCGCCTCACGCCTCCGCGCCATTGGCTGACCCAAAGGCTTTCTCAAACAGCCGCGGGAGGACTTCACACGCCGTCCCTTGGAGCCAAATGTCGGCCGCCGTTTGCTCGGGGTCGATCGAGATGACTATGGCGCCGGCGAGGCTTGCCTCTTCGGGTAGCAGCGCGGCGGGGTAAACGACGCCCGACGTCCCGATCTGCACGAGACAATCGCAGTGCTGGGCCGCACGACGAGATAGCGACCAAGCGGGCTGCGCCATTGCATCGCCGAAGAGCACAAGCGCCGGCTTGTAGACGCCGCGGAACCCGATACCCAAGAGCGGACGCAGCGCTCGCACCGTCTGCAGGAGCGGCATTCGCCCCCGCTCCGCCTGTCGCAGTCGGGCGCAGACCGTCTGTAGCTGCGGCGTTGTGACGGCGCCGCGAGGCTGGCGTTTGGCGCCACACTTCTCATAGAGCGACCCGTGCAACTCAAAAACCGTTGACGACCCCGCTCTTTGATGCAGCCGATCGATGTTTTGAGTAACCACGGTGAATCGTACGTCCGACGCCTCAGCGGCGGCGATCGCGAGGTGGGCCGCGTTTGGCTGCGCCTCGGCGATAGGTTCGATCACACATCGGACAAACTCTGCTAGTCGCCTCGGCTCTTTACGGGCCATGCGAATTAGTCCCCGCCACGTTCCGAACCGATCCATCGGGAACCGGCGCCAGAACCCGTCATCGTCTCGGAAGGTTGGAATGCCGCTTTCCGCCGATATTCCTGCGCCGGTGAAGACAACGACGTGCTCCGCGCTCCGAAGCGTCGCGACCGCTCTCTCGAATTCCTCATTCATTCCGATGCTTCCCATCCACAGAGCGCCTCACGCCACGCCGCGAGCTTCACCGCCAGCGACCTTCCCGCGTGCGCGGGGCTCGTTGAGGGGAGTCTCACCGGCGTCAGACGCTGGTGCGTCGCCTCGTCGAGCGTCGGCAGCACGTGCCGCTTGAACGCCGTCTGAGCCTTCTGCCCATTGAACGCGACCAGCCTCACCTGCGGGTGACTCGCAAAGAACTCGGCGAAGTCGTTGGCCTCTTCCGACGCCCGCTCGATCGCCGTGTCGAGGCTCCCCACCCGCCGGCACGATTTTAGAACGTCCCAGACGGCAACGCCCGCCGCCATCAGCCGCTGGCGCCGCTCGTTGTACGGCAGCTCAGGCTCCGCCCCGTACAGCTCGCCCATGATCGGCCAGAACGCGTTCCGCGGATGCGCGTAGTACTCCCCCGCCGCCAGCGAAGCCGCCCCCGGCATCGACCCCAAGACAAGCACCCGCGCCCGCTTGTCGGCAATCGGCGGAAAACTGCGGGCGAGCATCCGATTGATTAACCGCCAAGACGCCAAGAGCGCCAAGGACCGCCAGGAGTCGTAGGATGGCGCCGAACGCCCATCGAACCTGCGATCCGGCGACAAGAGGAGGAAGCAAAGAACACTAATCAACGCTAATCAGCACTAATTCCCGTTGTTCTGATTAGCGTCGATTAGCGCTGATTAGTGTTCCCGTCTTTCCTTCTTTTCGTGGCGATCCTTGGCGCTCTTGGCGTCTTGGCGGTTTCCCCCCACGCAACAAACCCGATAAACTACCCCGCTTGACCCGTTGTCATCGAGAACCGACCCATGAGCACGCTGCCCGCGTTCGGCACGACCAAGATCCGCCGCGAGGACCTCCCCAAGGGAGGCAACCTCTGCGAGTACTGCACGGCCAAGTGCTGCCACTACATCGCCGTGCCGTACGAGACGCCCACCGAGGCGGCCGACATGGAGTTCATCCGCTGGATCGTCCTCCACCACAACTCGACCTTCTTCAAGGAAGACGAGGACTGGTACCTGCTGGTGCACACC
>JBGSJY010000691.1:0-10898 GCA_041741515.1 Pirellulales bacterium
GGCGGTCGCGCAGACGTACAGCGGCAGTGAGAGCGCGAGCGCCGCCCCCATAGCCGCGGCGCCGCCGTAGGCGCCGAGTCCTGCCAGCCAGTCCTCGGGAACGAAGGCAGTGATCGCCGCCGAAACAACGACGCCCACTACCAGCCACTTCCAGATCGACCGCATCAGGTCGTCGGCGTGCGCGGCGCCTGAACGAAGCCGCGCGCCGAAGGACGCGTCCGAAGCTCCGGACGCCGGTTTGTCGATGATCGGCAGGCCGGGCTTTGCGGGCGTGACCCCGTCGGTAAGCCAGCCGCCGGCGAGCCCGGTGACCATAGCGGTCGCCACCTTGAACAGCGCAAGCGGCCAGCCCAAGAGGCCCGCCGTCACCAGGACCGAATCGACGCCCGTCTGGGGCGTCGCGATGAGGAAGGCGACCGACGCTCCGCTGGTGGCGCCCTGCCGCTTTAGCCCGAGTCCCACGGGTATGACCGCACACGAGCAGAGGGGGAGGGGGATGCCGACGAGAACTGACTTTACGACGGCCCCCTTGCCACCGAGCAGCCGCTGCATCATTCCCTGGGGCAGGAAGGCGTACATCGCCCCCGCCACCACGGCGCCCAGGAGCATCCAGGGCGCCAGTTCTAGCGTCATCCGCCACATCGCTTCCAGCACGAGAGGCCTTGGGGGTTAACAGCCCGTTGAAAAATAGCCGTTTCCCCCGCGCCGCCGTGGCGCTAAGTTGTCGGCGGGCACGGGTACCGGTAGGGAGGAGGCGACGATGGGGATGGGCAAGCGGAGACGGGAGTCGCAGGGGGAGCTGTTTGTGATAGCGGAGCGACTGCCGATGGGCGAGGGGCACGCGTTCTACGAGAAGCTCAACGAGGTGCTGGCCGAGTCGGGATTTGACAAGGCGATCGAGACGCTCTGTGAGCCGTACTACGAGTCGCAGGAGAAGCGGGGCCGGCCATCGATCCCGCCGGGGACGTACTTCCGGATGCTGTTGGTGGGGTACTTCGAGGGGCTCGGCTCGCAGCGGGGCATCGCCTGGCGTTGCGGCGACAGCCTCAGCCTGCGGAAGTTTCTCGGCGTGCCGCTCACCGAGCGGACGCCCGACCACTCGAGCCTGACGCGGGTCCGCGACCGTCTCCCCTTGGAGGTCCACCAGAAGGCGTTCGAGCTGGTGCTGGCGATCGCGGCCGAGCGAGGCCTGCTGAAGGGGAAGACGATCGCCGTGGATTCCACGACGCTGGAGGCGAACGCGGCGATGAAGAGCCTCGTCCACCGCGGTACGGGGGAAGACTGGAAGGCGTATGTCGTGGGGCTGATGAAGGAAGAGGGCTTGATCGAAGAAGGTAAAGAGCCGACCGACGAGGACGTCCGGCGGTTCGATAAGAAGCGGAAGAACAAGAAGGTCTCCAACGAGGAGTGGGTCTCCTTGAGCGACTCGGAGTCGCGGATCACGAAGATGAAGGACGGCCGCACGCACTTGGCTTATAAGGCGGAGCACGCAATCGACCTGGACACGGAGCTCATCTTGGCGGCGGAGGTCTACCACGGCGACCACAGCGACACGCAGACCTTGGCCGACACGGCGATGGCGGTGCAGACGCACCTCAGCCAGGCGGGACGGGGAGAGCGGATCGAAGAGGTCGTGGCGGACAAGGGTTACCACGCGGCCCAGCAGCTGGAGTTGGTCGAGAGCTTGGACCTGCGGACGTACATCCCCGAGCCGAAGCAGCGGGGCAAGTCGCGGCTGAGCGAGAAGCCGCTGGAGGTGCAGCGGGCGGTGAGGGGCAACCGGCGGCGGACCAAGACCGAGAAGAACTCCCAGCTGCAACGCTTGAGGTCCGAACGGGTCGAACGCTCGTTCGCCCATGTGGGCGAGACGGGCGGGGCGAGGCGGAGTTGGTTGCGGGGGATCGAGAAGGTGCACAAACGGCTGTTGGCGACCGCGGCGGCGAGGAACCTCGGGCTGCTAATGCGGAAGCTGCTGGGGATCGGCAAGCCGAAGGTCCTCCAGGATGGCCTCGCCCACCTGCTCGCCCACCTGCTCGCCGCCCTCGCTCGCCTGCTCGATGCATGGAACGAGCCTCGGGGCGTTAGTTCAACGGGCTGCTAGCGTCGGCGGCCAATTATTCCGACGAGGCCCATAGCCCCGAGCACGAGCAGAATCGCCCGCGGTTCGGGAACAAGGTTGACTGCTGCGTTCTGGGAACCCAAGTAAGTTCCCACGTCATTCGGGCCGGGGTTCGAGTCGCCGAAGCCGACATCGAATTGCGCCTCATGGGTCTCCGGGTCATAACTCCCGCTGAACTCATAAAACTCGTACCGACGGAGTATCGACGCCGCCTTCGGGCCGATAGGGGCGCCGAGCCCGCTTTCGAGGACGCCGGACATTGGGTTGTTGAATTCCTTTTGAAGCAGTTGCCACTCGACTTCGGTCTCGGCTTGCTGGACGTGGGCGTTGTCTCCCACCAGCTCTTCCAGTTCGATCGCGTCTTCGAGCTCCGTTGTAAAGACCTTCACCCACAGGGCCTCGCCGAACTCGGCCCCTTGGACCGGCTCCGGGGCCTCGACTTTCGCCACCACCTGCGGCAGCGCCTGCGGCAGGTTGGGATCGGGTGGAATCACCACCCATTGCGGCGCCGGGAGATTCACAATGCCATTGGCCCCCGACAGCACTCCGGGGGAGACCTCCTGCAACCAGCTGTACGTTGTCTTCGTCGGCGTGGCCGTCGTGCCCACACCGAAGTGGTCGCAAGTAGTCGAGGGGCCGTAACCGATTCCGCCGCCGGACCAGCAATTGTCGCCGGGCGTCACGGCTGCGCCGCTCGGGGTGTGGTAGTCCCAGTTGGCGCCGTCGAAGAGCGCGCTGTAGGTGACACGCGTCCCGAAGACGGCCCCGCTGGTGTACTCCGAGATGGTCGGGGCGCCGTAGCGCTCGACGCTGGTCGCCGGGTCGAAGCCACGGCCGGTGGGGAAGCCTCGGCCGGGCCCGCCGAAGACATCGGAGATGTCCGAGGCGTGGATCCCTTCGAGTTCGATCTCAAACCCGTAGCAATCTTGCCCGGTATCGTTGATCACATCGAAGTTGCCCATCGTGCCGATCACGACAGCCGTCGCGTCGCCCGGCGCCGCTGCGATAGCGGCAGCGGTCAGCATGCCGCAAGAGATTCGTCGGAGTGGCGATAGCCACGATGCCAAGTCCTTGACGAGGGGGCAAGCATTCGGAGTCGAGCACATGAGGTCTACCCGCTTTACAGGTTTCTGGGCGACGCGCGCCCCGGAGTGGAAATTCGGACTCTTTACCCTTCAAAGGGTTAACAGGTCTTCGAGGAGCGCAAGCGGAGGAGGGAGGGCGCCTCCCCGCGCTATCTTTTTCAACCTGTCAGGAATAGCCAATTCACACCTGGCCTTCCGCCAATGAATTCCAAGAGAGGCGAACGCACTCGCAAAGATCACGGGCCCAGTCTGCCATCGTACGCTTTCGGCATCCCGGACCGGTGTGGCGATTGAGACTCTTACAGACTCTTAATCCTTCAAAGGAATTACCGGTCTCGGAGGTGTACCAGTCCGTAGGCCGGATGGTTCCGCCGGCAGTACGGGTGGCGATCGACTCACGCTTCGAGCGGCGGTTCACCCATCATCTAGGATCGTCGGCGCGAAGGTGGGTGAGCCTGTCGGCGCTGCTACCTTGCCGTAAGGGAGCACCTTTCGCCGACAGAACCACCCACCCTACGTTGTACGGCGGGTGGCATCTCCACACGCCGTAGCGGAGGGACATGGGTAGTACCAATCCGGTAACCCGCCAAGGACACCTGCTTCATGGAGGGCTCCGGCGCGTGTCCGTTGTCGAAGGCGCCGGGGCAGCGGAATCGACGTCGCTATCGCGCTTCGCCGGGTGATCCGCTACGCTGCGACCCCGGCCCCCGTTTTTGAGCCCAGACCGCGCGACGCCGATCCCCCGCCCCCGGCTCTACGACGGGTGGCTGGGGTCGGAGGCGAGAGTAGCCCCCAGCGGCAGTGGAGTTGATAACGCGCTGGGGGCTTCGCTCCGCGGCGACCCCAGCCACCCCCGATGATCGAAGTGATCGGGACCGAGCGCCAGGCCGCCAAAGACGCCCCCGCCCAGCAGCGCCAGCCCGCGGCGGTGTGATAGAATAGAAGGACACCAGCACCCCTTCGCCGATCCGGGAGCCCTGCCATGATCTCTCCCATCGACCCGACACTCGCTACCGATTTAGCCGGCCTGACGCCGGAGCAATTGGGCGAAGTAGCCGTCTACGCCCGCAGGCTCCGGGCCAAGAATGGCTCGTCGCCGCCGGAGCGTTCCGGGACGCCTGGGACTGAGTTGCTTCGATTCGCAGGCGTACTGTCAAACGATGAAGCCGCACAAATGATGCAGGACATCGGAGGGGAAGCGGATTCTCAGACGACAACGCCGCTCTCTTCGACGGTCATGGAAGCGCTCTCGTCATTGACTGAGGCACAGCAATTGGAAGTCATCTCAATAGCAAAGAAGGTGAAGCCCGCTCTCACCCGAGAGGAAAGGATTGCCGGTTGGGAGAAGCTTCGCGGCACGCTGTCCAAAGAAGACGCCGAAGAGATGATGGCGATCATCGACGAGGGCTGCGGGCAGATTAATCATGCTGCTTGGTGATCCGCTCTTCGACACCAACGCGGTAATCGCTTGGCTGCGCGATGACCCTGCACTATGGCGTCGCTTCGACGGACGTGATAAGTGCCTGCCAGTGGTCGCTCTTGGCGAGTTATTTTACGGCGTTTCCAAGTCGATGCGCGGACCAGTCAATCGAACGGCTGTATTTGAGTTGATGGCGACATCCGACGTAATTGACATCAGCGCCGGCGTGTCAGAGCGATACGGCGACCTCAAGCAACAGCTCCGCGCCGCCGGCAAGCCGATCCCCGACAACGACCTCTGGATCGCCGCCACCGCGATCGAGCACCACCTCGTGCTCGTCACGCGCGACAAGCACTTCGAGTCGACCCCGGGGCTCGCTGTTGAGACCTGGTAAAGCCGAGTCCTGATAACGCCGCTGCTACTTCAGCGTCAGCTTCACCGTCTTGCCGTTCGTCGCGAAGTCGAGCTTCCCTTCGCGGGCGAGCCAGCCGATCGCCATCAGCGTCACGTCGGCCGGTCCCTCGCCGGCCTTCTTCACCGTGGCGAGCGTCTGCCAGCCCTTGCCGTGCAGCGCGTTCCAGACGTCCCCCGCGGCGTAGCCGATGGCGTCGCTGGTGATGCCCGGCGCGGAGGCGGGCGGGGGCGTGGTTTTCTTCGCGATCGCTTTGGGGGGGGTGGCAGGCTTAGCGGGCTTGGCCGTTTCGGGCGCGGCAGCCTTCTCAGGGGCGGGCTTCGGGGCGGCCTTCGTAGAAGTCTTCTTCGCCATGAGGGGGGCTCCAGGCGGGCGGCAGTGTGGGTGGCAGTGTGGGTGGAGTAGGCGGGCGGGCGGCGGGCGAAGGAACGCTTCGCCGCGCCGGATCGTACCCTCTACGGAGACCGAAGGCCAAGATTTCTACGGCGTTAAATTGCCGTCGCCCAAGCGGTTAGGTTCCCAGGGGTCGTCTGGCGGATCGCCTCGCGACCCCCTAAATTGCAGTGAGGACCGCGTCGCCAGAGGGGCGGCGTTGTCTGGATTCAACCCGACGCACGCATCGGCCTCGCATGATCGCCCCGAACAAAGACTTCGCCAAACCGTCCACGTTCGACGTCCGCGTCCTCCGCCAGGACGCCCCGGGCAAGGGGACCCGTTGGGAGCGGTTCCGCATCCCCTACGAGCCGAACCTCAACGTCATCAGCGTGCTGCAGAAGATCGCCCGCATGGCGAAGACGGCCGCCGGCGAGAAGACGAGCCCCGTCGCCTGGGACTGCAACTGCCTGGAAGAAGTCTGCGGCGCCTGCACGATGGTCATCAACGGCAGGGTCCGCCAGAGCTGCTCAGCGCTGGTGGATAAGCTCCTCGAGGAGCACCCGGGCGAGATCGAGCTGCGGCCGATGGCCAAGTTTCCCGTGCTGCGCGACCTGGTGGTGGATCGCGAGCGGATGTTCCGCTCGCTGCAGCGTGTCGAGGCGTGGGTGCCGGTCGACGACTATCTCGACCGCGGCGCGGGCCCCAAGGAGTCGCAGGACTCGCAAGAGGTGCGCTACCCGTTGTCCGAGTGCATGACCTGCGGCTGCTGTGTCGACGCCTGTCCCCAGTACCTGAAGATCGAAGTCCACCGCAAGCCGGGCGAGTCCGACGACGCCTTCGAGGCCCGCAAGCATGCGGAGTACGACAAGGGATTCATCGGGGCCGCAGCGATCAGCCAAGCGATGCTCTTCAATCAGCACGGCACCGGCAAAATGATCGCCGACGAGCGGCTCGAGGCCCTGATGGGTCCGGGCGGCGTGCAGGCCTGTGGCAACGCTCAAAACTGTGTCGCCGTCTGCCCGAAGGAAATCCCGCTGACGCGTTCGATCGCCCGCGCAGGGCGTCAGGTGACCGTCTACTCGATCAAGAAGTTGTTCGATCGCTGATTCGGCCTCGGCTGTCGGATAGGGACCAGACCGGTAGGGCATCCACAGCCGTCCCTACCGGTCGCCCGCGCCAATTACAAACGGTATTGGTCAGAATCCGAAGCCAATCGAGATGCCGCGGCCACCGTAGTAGCGGCCGCCATAGCCGCCATAGCCGTACGACGGAACCACGGCGACGGGCCTAGGGCCGTACCCGTATCCGCCGCGATAGTAGCTGCCGTGGTGGCCGTGGCCGTGGCCATGACCGCCGTATCCCGGGCCGCCCCAGCCGCCACCGTAGCCGCAGCCGTGACGGGCTTCCGCAACCGAGGCGCCTCCGAGAGTCAGGGCCCCGGCGGCGAGGACGGCGGCGGCGAGCAGGGATCGCTTAAGCAAACGAGAGGGGACGTGCAACATCGAAGTTCTCCTTAATAGCGCCGCGTCGGCGCCCTAGGTGGTGGGGTCGCCCGCCGTGCATCGGCATGGCTTGCGTTGAATGATTCCGTCGGGTGCATGAGGCGTACCCAACCGCTAGACGTCGCTGTAAGTGCCTATTTCGAAGGTGCTTACGTCGTTCGCATTGCCAGCTGACAGACTCGCGGCCGCGGGATTGCTGTCTAATCGATCGCTGGTAGTTATCACTCCGACATCATCCGGCCGATTATGCTTGCAGATTTTGGCACACTCATTGCATAGAGTGGAAAAGTCAGCAGGCAACCCACCGGCACCCCTACCTTGTGTTTTGGGCCGGAATGAGAAGAGGCGCTCTGGGGCCGGCGGACGAAGAGGTTTTACGCAACGGTTAACGGAATCCCTTGACGGAGAAGAGGTTACGACACGATAGCGGGCCGCCGTACCCCGCGAAACGTGTCGCTTGATTCTGTTCAACCCGGGCGGGTCTGGGGTCGTTGGAACAGACGACCCCAGCCCGCCTGTTGCGTTTTGATGCGCAGCGTTTTGATACACCTTTGAAATGTGCGCCGTTATCGAACACCGCTTTTTTGACCCAGCGTCAATTTTGAAGCGTCCTTTCGGTACCTCGGTACCGATGGCCAAACATCGAAGCGCGCGCCCCGGCGGCCAATCAGCGCTTGACGGGCGGAATCGAATCGCCTGCTAAGGGCGAAGAGCTATTCGGGGGCCGCTTGCATTGAGACGGGTGATTGTGGGCGGATGCCCGCTAGCACCGGAGCTTCAGAAGTTAGAATTACAGGTGTAAGAACCGCTCTTCTCTCGACTCGGGACCGCTGCTGATGATCGGTGCGTCAACGCCTGTGGGCATGCTGCGGCGGACGCTGGTTCTCTGTTTTCTGTCGGTCGGCGCTTCGGCCTTCTCGGCGACGGTCGAGGACGCCCAGGTCGTCGCGGCGATCAACGAGGCGCTCCGCTGGAGTTGGCGTGATGCGGGGGTGATCCCCTCCAAGCCCGCCCCCGACGGCGCCTGGGCGCGGCGGGTGTATCTCGACCTCATCGGGCGGATCCCGAAGGTCTATGAACTCGAGGCCTTCGCCAAGCAGCCGGCGTCGTCGCGGCGCGCGTGGCTAGTGGATCGGCTGCTGGGGGACGACTACCTCGTGGAGCGTTCGCGGTGGCGAGCGACCGAGTGGGCGATCCTCTTGATCGGCCGCACCGGCGGCAGGACCGGCAACTCGCTGGCCGTGCGTGAGCCGTTCGAGCAGTACCTGCACGAGGCGTTCGCCGAGAACCGGCCGCTCGACGAGTTGATGCGTGAGCTGGTGACCGCCACGGGGAGCGTCCGTCCTGGGGACGACGACTTCAACCCGGCGGCCAACTACCTCGCCGACAAGATGGACGACAGCGGCGTGCAGGCCACGGCGCGGACGGCCCAGGTCTTCCTCGGCGTGTCGGTGCAGTGCACGCAGTGCCACGATCACCCGAGCAACGAAAACCGTCAGAGCCAGTTCTGGGAGCTCGCCGCGTTCTTCCGCCAGACCCGCGCCCAGCGCGTCCGCGACGAAGACGTCGAGAACGATCGGCCCAAGGCGCGGATCGTTGATCGCGATTTCTACGGCGAGGGCCGCACCCGCGCCGACGCACTGGCGCTCGCGCCGGGAGTGCCCGAAGCAGCCGAAACCTACTTCGAGCTGAAGAATGGCAAGCTGGCGGTCGCCTACCCGGTGTTTATCGACGGCACGTCGCTCAGCGATGTCTTCCTCCAGCGCGGGCACGACTACGGCGACAGCGGGCGCCTGGAGTTGGTGAACCGCCGCGACGAGTTGGCGGACCTGATCAGCGCGTCGCCCGACTTCGCGCTGGCGGCGGTCAATCGCGAATGGGGGCGCTTCTTCGGCTACGGCTTCACCCGGCCGGTTGACGACATGGGCCCGCACAACCCGCCGTCGCACCCCGAGCTGATGGCGGCGCTGGCCGAGGCCTTCCGCGACTCGGGGTACGACCTGCGGCGGCTGTCGAAGTGGATCGTGCTCAGCGAGGCTTACAGCCTCGACAGCCTCGCCCGCGGCTCGAACGAGGACGACGAGCCCTCGCTCGGCAGGCCGCCCATGTTCACGCGTTTCTACTTGCGGCAGCTCACCGCCGAGCAGATCTACGAGTCGCTGATCGCCGCCACGCGGGCCGACGAAACTCTTTCGGACGAGCAACGCGACGAGGCGCGCCGGCGCTGGACGCGGCAGTTTTCCACGGCGTTCGGCAACGATGAGAACGGCGAGGCGACGTCGTTCAACGGATCGATCCCGCAGTCGCTGGCGATGATGAACAGCGAGCTGGTCCGGAGGGCGACGGAGCTTGGTTGGACTGACGGGGGTTGGGCCGGAACCAAAAAGAAGTCCGCCACGGCGGGTGACTATGCTGAGAATCAACCGGCCGGTTTCCTGTCGTCGGTGGCGGCGGATGGGTCGCTATCGAACGCCGACCGTATCAACCGCCTGTACCTGGCGGCGCTGGCGCGGAAACCGGACCCGGGCGAAGTCGCCGTCTGCAATCAGATCCTCGCCGCCCGCAAGAACAACGCCGCCGAAGCGCTGCGCGACGTGTGGTGGGCGCTGCTCAATAGCAACGAGTTCATCTTGCAGCATTGACGAAAGTAAGGAACCACAAAGGAACTAAGGAACGAAGGAAGCGGTCAGCTGAGGTCGTGTTGATATTCCGGGCGACGCAGTCGCCTTTATCCCCCTCCTTCTTCAGAGGGAGGGGTAAGGGGAGGGTGCGGAAGCGTGTACCCGGCGCACCCCCTCCCCTATCCCCTCCCCCTAAAGGAGGCGGGGGATAAGCGAGACTGTGTCGCCCAGAATGTCAACACGACCTAGAAACCTTCTTTGTTCCTTCGTTCCTTTGTGGTTCAAATCAATTGCGTAAGCAACAAAGCGGCGAGGAATCGAGCATGTCCATGACCCGGCGGCATTTTTTGGATCACTTGGCGGGCGCGGCCGCGTTTGGGGCGGCTTCGCTCGCGCTGGGGCGGACCGTGGAGGCGGCCGCCTCGCAGCTCGCGCGCGACCACAAGTCGTGCATCCTGCTGTGGATGAGCGGCGGGCCGCCGACGATTGATATTTGGGACCTCAAGCCGGGCGCCGCGACGGGCGGGCCTTCGCAGCCGATCAGCACCAGCGGCGACGTGCAGATCAGCTCGCTAATGCCCAAGGTCGCCGAGCAGATGAAGCACCTGTCGGTGGTGCGCTCGATGAGCACGCGCGAGGCGGACCACATGCGCGGCGCCTACTACCTGCGGACGGGCTTCGTGCCCAATCCGAACGTGATCCACCCGAGCTACGGCTCGGTCGTGGCGCACGAGATGGCGCCCAAACTCGCCGGCCTCGAACTGCCGCCGTTCGTGTCGATCGGCGGGCCGAGCGAGGGCCCCGGGTTCCTCGGCATGGCGTACGCGCCGCTGGAGGTCGATCCGAGCGGCAACGTGCGCGACGTGCAGGCGCTGGTCGATAAAGAACGGATGAACGAACGGCTCACGCTCTTGTCAGAGATCGAGAGCCGTTTCGCCAAGCAGCGTCGCGGCCCCGCGGCCGGCGAGCACGCTAAGGTTTTGGAGCGCACCGTGTCGCTGATGCGGAGCGATCAGATGAAGGCGTTTGATGTCGGCAGCGAGCCGGCCAAGTCGCGCGAGCGTTACGGCGACTCGGGCTTCGGACGTAGTTGCTTACTCGCGCGGCGACTGGTGGAGGCGGGCGTGCCGTTCGTTGAGGTTGATTTCGGTGGCTGGGACCTGCACGACGACTGCTTCACGCGGCTCGAAGAGAAGCTGCCGCAACTCGATCAGGGGATGGGCGCCCTCGTGGCGGACCTCGAAGAGCGCGGCCTCTTGGATCAAACGGTGATCCTCTGGATGGGCGAGTTCGGCCGTACGCCGCGGATCAATGGCGACGCGGGCCGCGACCACTACGCCCGGGCGTGGAGCGCCGTGGTGGGC
>JBGSJY010000692.1:0-1593 GCA_041741515.1 Pirellulales bacterium
G
The DNA here is from genome assembly GCA_041741515.1 of Pirellulales bacterium. Lineage (GTDB taxonomy): Bacteria > Planctomycetota > Planctomycetia > Pirellulales > Lacipirellulaceae > Botrimarina. The sequence continues at coordinate 2 of JBGSJY010000692.1, forward strand.
CCGGCGCGTCGCGCCACTGCGCCGACGACGGCGCCGCCAGCTTACGCAGCAACCCGTCCGACGCTTGCTGCCCCCAGCTTGCGGCCCCGCCCAAAACGCAAAAGAGGGCGGCTAAAACCCGGGGCGTGTACCGAGTCGCAGCGGCGGTTGTCAAGCAAATTCTGGCCAAGACGGGCGCCTTCGTTGCGGTCATCGCTTTTTGATTGAGCCGATCGCCTTCCTGATTAAACTCGGGACAACGAGCGGTGTCACGTCACGCGACGCGAGGCCGCTCGATTCGGCTTGCAGCGTCGGCCCTTGCTAGGTGGACGCGGCACGGATTAGGGCCGGAGCAACCCGACGACGGCAAGCGAGCGCTGGAACGCTCGGCCCGTTCTGAAAGAATCGCAAGCCGTGGAAGATCGATCCCTCCAGCCGCCGCTGATCGTCGCCGCTTACGAGCGCTACCTGCACGATCACGACTCGGCGACTTTCATCCGCGACGTCGCCCGGCACTACACGTGCCCGACGCTGGAACGCCTCGCCCAGATGTCCGACCGCTCGGGCCGACGGGCGGCGGTGCTCGCCCTGGGGTTCATGGGCGACTACGGCTCCAACTCGATCGTCGGCCGCGCGCTGACCGACCGCGACCGCGGCGTCCGGACGATCGCCGAGAACGCCATCCAGGACCTCTGGTGCCGCGTCGGCAGCCGCGAGCAGCGGCTGACGCTACGCTGCGTGATCCGGATGAACCAGACCAAGCGCTACGACGAGGCGATCCGCATGGCGACCGAGCTGATCCACGAGTCGCCGTGGATCGCCGAAGCGTGGCGCCAACGTGGGGCGGCCCACTTCAGCCTCGCGCAGTACGAGGCCGCCATCCGCAATTGCCATCAAGCGCTCGAGATCAACCCCTACCACTTCGCCGCCGCCGCCGGCATCGGTCAGTCGTACCTGCACCAGGACAACCCGGTCGGCGCGCTCGACTCGTTCCGCCGCGCCCTGCGGCTCAACCCGAGCATGGAGGACGTCCGCGCTCAGGTCATCAAACTGCAGCGCGCGATGCGTGACGAGAGCGACGCAGCGTAAGATCGCTTCGTTCGCACGTGCCGCGGCTATTTTGCTGGTTCTCAGCGGATGAACGAGTTGCCCACCGGCAGGGCCGCGACGCGCTGGGCGCCCTGGGCGTAGGCGGACGGGTTGCTCCAGAACTTCTCGAGCGACTTCTCGTTCGCGAACAGGTAGAACCGGCCCTCGAATTCGACAGCGAACTCACGCACGCCGGGGACACTCTTCTGCTGATCGACGGCCGCGACCGGGTCGCTGCCGGCCAGCACCGGGCTGTAGGCGTCGGGATTGGCGAGGAACGTCTTCTGAGCCGCTTCGTTGGCGAAGAGGTAGGTGCGGCCGTTGTGGATCGCTCCCCAGCGGACATCCCCCTGCGCCCAACGCCACTCGTTCTTCATCGTCACCGGGCAGAAGCCCTCGAAGCCCAAGGCGGGACTCCCTGACGGCAACTGCGGCGCGACGCCAGCGACCGCTGGCGGCTGATGCGTCGGCGGTTGGGGCGTGACGGGCGCTATCGCCGGATTCAGCTGCCGTTGCGGCGCCGG
>JBGSJY010000693.1:0-47360 GCA_041741515.1 Pirellulales bacterium
AGGTGCGCGCGGGCGGCGATCAGGTCGCCATCCGCCAGCAACGCTTGCCCCACCGCGCCAATGGCTTGCAGCACACGCGCGGGGATCGAGTCGGTCACCAGCTCCATCGCGTCTTGCAGGTGCAGGACCGCCTGACGGCTAGCGGGGGTGGCGCCGGCGGCGTCGCCCCCGCCTGGAGCATCCGGCTCGGGCTCGATGCTAGCGGCAAGAATGGCGGCCTGCGCATGAGCGCTGGGGTTCTTGGGGTCCGAGGCGAGATGCTGCTGGACCGTCTGCTGAGCGCGCTGGAGGTCGCCGAGGGATAGCTCGATCGACGCCTTGAGGTCGAGCAACGACGCCCGTCCCGGGGATTTTGCGAGCGTCTTTTCCAGGTGCGCCAGCGCGGCCCGCGGCTGGTCTCCCTCGAGCATGCGCTGGACCTTCTCGATCTCCCCCAGGAGGTCGGAGCAGCAGAACTTGAGCTTCTTGCCGCTGCCGCAGGGGCAGGGGGCATACGGATCGACCGCCATGACGAACGTCGGGGGGCTGGAGTGGAAGCCTGTATTGAGGGCCGGGATTAAGGTCGCAGCGCGGCCCGGCCGGCCGTCGGCGACAGGGGGCTAGGCCCCATTCTAGCGGCCTCGCGGCTAGCACCAACCGCCCGCCGGCGATGGATTGTAGCGGCTGTAGCGATGGCATGGATTGCGAGTCTTCTGCGGATTCTGCCGGCAATTTCTGCATTGCCGGTTGTGCGGGGTCGATTACTTGGACACAGGCGACTGGAGTGTCGCCGACCGCAGGGGGGCGCCCCGCGGGAATCAAGCCGTTGAGGGCCGACGCTCGACAGCGTCGGAGCTCCCTTACGCGCCAAACCACGCCGCGAGGCGGACCGAGGCGTCGGCGGACAGCACGCCGACAACGAACTGAGGAGACTTTTCCGTGGCTCATCTCGTGCTCAGGATGTTGGCGGCAGCAGCCGTAAGCGGCTACGCCGCAACGGTTTCGGCGCAGGCGTTGCCTGCCCTGGCCGACGTACCGACGTACGATCCGGCGGTGTCCGGCGAGGAAGAAGTGGGCGTTGGCGCGCCTGAATTTGCGCCGGCGCCGACCGAGGTCGTCGCTCCCGAGAGGATCGATTTGGAGCCGCTTGCGCCGATCCCGTACTCGGAGTATGACGGCATGGCGCTGCTGGGCCAGCTCCCGGCGGCGACCGAGAGCAGCGGCAGCTGGTTGCGCCGCGGGTTGTGGTACGCCGACCTCGACGCGGTCGTCATGCAACGCACGTGGGACAGCAACGGCTTCCCCCTCGTTCAAGAGTACGATAGCATCTTCGATCAGTCGGTCGGCTCAATCAACGCGTTCCTTTTCCGTCAGATCGCAACGGTCCAATCCCAATCGCTCAGCGAGAGCAGCCCCGGTTACGATGGTGCCGCGAGACTCACGCTCGGCCGTTTCCTGTTCCGCGACATCCACAACCGCGACCACAATGTCGAGATGGTCGCCTTCGGCGGCGCCGAGTGGAACGAACTCATCGACGCCGAAGCGCAGCTAACCGAGGGGGGTGTGGGTCTGTACGAGCTGCAGTCGGACCCCTTCGGCAACGGTCTGGTAAACACCTTTCCTCCGACGGTGGACCTCATAGACCAGCGGGGTTTGCATGTTCCCCAGTCACTCGATAACTCCGGACCGACGCGGGTCGACTTCATCCGGTCGTTCCCCTCTTTCGACCGCTCTCGCTCGATGCAGTCGGAGTACTCCAGCGATTTTCACACCTTCGAGTGGAACTACAACGTTGCCCAGCGGATGCGGCGCGACCGGATGGAGATGAACCCCGCCGGGCAGTGGGTCCGCCGGGCCCAGCCGGGCTTCACCTGGGATTACCTCGCCGGACTCCGGTATTTCACTCTCGGAGAACGGTTCGACTGGAACGCCCAATCCATCGTCCTCGACCCGCCCACGGTCGTCTTCGAGCGGGTTGGCAACACTCAGTTCTACCAGAACGACACCCCTATGGAGTTCAGCAACACCAACGGGGCGATGAACATCCGTACCAGCAACGATCTTTTCGGCTTCCAGATCGGCGGCGGTTTGACCTATGAAACCGACCGCTGGAATATTTCCGTTCAGACCAAGCATGGCTTTTACGTCAACGACGCCCAGGCGTCGACCACCCTCACCTTCACCGACCCGGACGACCCGTCGGTGGGGTTGAACAACTTCGCCCGCGACCTGCACGTCAATGGGGTTTCGTACCTCACGCAGGGCAGCGTCACGGCCCGGTACCACCTGCGGCCCAACCTGTCGCTGCGATTCGGGCTGGAGTTCATGTATGTGAACGGCTTGGCGCTGGCGCCGAACCAGATCGACTTCAACCCGGCCTTGGCCCAACTTCACATCACCGGCGACGCGGTTTACGGAGGCGTCACGGCGGGCACGGAGTACTACTGGTAGTCGGGTTCCGCCGAACGTGGCGGCAGCTCCCTGATCCGGGGCCAACTTTGGGGGGCCCGCCCACCCGCTCGGCGTAGGCGCTGGCGGTCGGGCGGCTTAAGTTGGAGCGGGCTGCGGAGCAGCCGCCATGTCGTTTTTCCGCCCCACCGCTCCCGCAAGTTAATCGCAACGCTATGTCGACCAAGCCCTCCGACATCGCGAGCGGGACGGACGGTGAGGGGGCTGGCGGCACTGGGGCTGGCGGCATTGCAACTGCAACTGCAACTGCAGCTGCCGGTGGCGCCGCCCCGGGGGGCGAGCCTCGCGAGCGATTTCTGTCGCGTCGCACAGGGGGGCTCCCCCACTACTTGTGGATCGCCCTGGCGGTCACTTTCGCGCTGGTCTTCATCCCGCGCGGCGCCCGCAAGGCGCTGGAGAGCAACAGCAACAAGGCCGAGGACTGGCTGCCGGCGGCCTACGCCGAATCGGCCGACCTGACGTGGTTCCGCGACCACTTCCTGCACGAGTCCTTCATCCTGATCAGCTGGGACGGATGCACGCTTGGCAACCAGGAGAAGCTCCGCCTTCTGGCCGAGAAGCTGCGTGGAGAAACCGACAAAGCGGGCTGGCGTTGGTATCCCCGGGTGATGACGGGGCCCGAGACCATCGCGACATTGACGACGGGCCCCGCCTCGCTCAGCAACGCGGGCGCCATCGAGCGGCTCGAGGGGGCCCTGATCGGGCCGCCGAAGGTGGGAGCCGACGGCGAGTCGCTCGGTGACGGCAGCCGTGTGACGTGCCTGCTGGCGTACCTCGACGACCGGCTGACCGACAGCAACCTGCAGATGCGCCGCGCCGTCGAGCGTGTCCGGGACATCGCCCACAAGGAGTGTGGCGTCCCGCTCGAGAACATCCACATGGGCGGGCCGCCCGTGGATAACATCACGATCGACATCGAGGGCGAGCGCACCCTGTTCCGACTGGCCGGCCTGGCGGGCCTCGTCGGCATCTCGCTGGCCTACATCTGCTTCCGCAGCAAGAAGCTCACGGCGATGGTCTTCTGGACCGCCGGCGCTAGCGCGGGGATGGGGCTGTCGCTGGTCTATTGGTTCGGCGGCGTGGAGATGCTGCTGCTCGGCCTCAGCCAGCCGCGGCTCGGCACGGCCGACGCTATCTTAATGTCGATGCCCGCGGTGGTTTATGTGCTCGCGCTGTCCGGCGCGATCCACTTCGTGAACTACTACAAGGACGAGCGGATCGAACACGGCCAGACCGGCGCCGTCGAGCGAGCGGTCGGTATCTCGTGGAGTCCATGCGTCTTGGCGGCGTTTACGACGGCCATCGGCCTCGGCTCGCTCGCCACCAGCGACATCCTGCCGATCCAGAAGTTCGGCGTCTTCACGGCGATCGGAGTGATGGTCGCGGTGCTACTGCTCTACGGGATCATGCCGGTCCTCTTGCACCGGTTCCCGCCGAGCCGCCGCGTCGTCGAGGACCGCGCCAGTCGCAACCGGAAGGGCCCGGCGTGGCACGCCCCGTTGGCGTGGTTTGTCACGCGGCGGCACGCACTGACATCGGTCTTGTGCTTCGCCTTGATGGCCTTCCTGGCGTTTGGCCTGCCGAAGATCCGCACGTCGGTGCAGTTGCTCAATCTGCTCGATGAAGACTGCGACCTGATCCACGACTATGCGTGGCTCGAGGCGAACCTCGGCAACCTCGTGCCGATGGAGGTCGTCATCGGTCTCGACCCCGGCCAGCTCCGATCGCCCGACGAGAAGGCGGTCGACCTCGCCGCCGACGGCGACCACGCGCGCTACCGGATGACGATGTTCGAGCGCGCCGAGCTGGTGCGTAAGCTCCAGGCCCAGATCGAGTCGCTCGACGAGGTCAGCCGCGCGTTGTCGGCGGCCACCTTCGGCGCCCAACCCCGTGACGACGGCGGCTCGGCCTCGGCCCGGCGGGCGATCGAGTTCACCACCAGCGAGGCGATGGAGGAGTCCCGCGATGACCTCAGCGAGTACCTCCTCCCCGAACTCTCGAAAGACGGCAAGCCCACCGGCCGCGAGCTGTGGCGCGTCAGCGCCCGCGTCACGGCGCTCGGCGATGTCGATTACGGCCGGTTCGTGCAAAACCTGCGTGAGAAGGTCGATCCCGTCCTGGACGCCTACGAGCAGCGCGACGAGCTCGTGCAGTCGCTCGCCCAAGAGGGCAAGCCGCTCGACTCCGCCAAGGTCTGCCTGCTGACCTCGGCGAATGACCCGGATAACCCGCGAGTGCCGAAGCCGGGCACGGCGGAGGCCCAGCTCGCCGACTTGCTGCAAAAATCGGCGATTGGCGCCTTCAACGTCTACCCGCTGGAGGCCTACAAGTCGGCGGACGCCGCGAAGCAGGCGACGCTCCGCGAGCAGATCGCCCAGCGCTTCGACGCGGTCGTGGCGCTCGGCGCCTCGCTGGCGGAGCAGCTTCCTGGTGTCGAGGTAACGACGCTCCCGCCCCGAGCCGACTCCCTGGAGCCGGCCCCCGCAACCGAGGCGACCGCGGTCTTCACGGGTGTCGTGCCGCTGGTCTACAAGACGCAGCGCGAGCTGCTCACGAGCCTGAAGAACAGCATCATCTCCGCGACCGTGCTGATCGCGATCGTGATGATGTTCGTTCTACGCGGCGTGACGGCGGGTATCGCCTCGATGCTGCCGAACGTCTTCCCGATCGTGGTGGTATTCGGCACGCTGGGTTGGCTCGGGATCAAAGTCGATATCGGCATCATGATGGCTGCAAGTGTGGCCCTGGGCGTGGCCGTGGACGACACCTTGCACTTCCTCACTTGGTTTAGTCGCGGCATCCGCGAGGGGCTCGACCGCCGCACGGCCACCGAGCAGGCGTACGAACGCTGCGCCACCGCGATGCTGCAGACGACGCTGATCGGCGGCATGGGTTTGGCGGTGTTTGCCGTCAGCACGTTCACGCCGACGCAGCAGTTTGGCACGCTGATGATCACGATCCTGGGGGTCGCGTTGGTGGGCGACCTCGTTATGTTGCCGGCGCTGCTTTGCGGGCCGCTCGGGTGGTTTTTTGCCAGGAAGGCCCCGGCTACGCCCGAGGACGCTGCACGCACTCGGGTCCCCGCAACCGCGGTCGGCCCGGTGTTCGCTGGCGATCCGACGGTTGAGCCGCCGGCCGCGCCGAGCCAGGCGTCCGAGGCGTCGGCGGTCTCTTCACCGCCGTTAGCCCCATCAGCGCCGTCGGCGTCGGGCGATCCCCTCACTCCCTCGAACGCGGCGCTGCGGTCGAAGCTGCAGAAGTACCGCCGTTCGGCGTCGTCCGATCGGACGTCCTAATTGCCCCGCGCCGTCGCCCCTTTTGTGCGCGGGGGAGGGGGCGCCCGTGAGCGGCCGGTGGCAAACGGACAGGCAGCGGGTGATACTGGGCGCGGACAAGTATCTCCCCGCCCGATCGGCAGCACCGGATGTCGCGACGCAACCTGACGGTGCTCCTCGCAGCGCTGGCGATCGGTCTGCTGTGTTACGCCCGTTCGGAGCGGAACCCCTACGCGCGGTACGTGGGCCGCGCCTACGAGCTGGTCGACGACCTGGCGCTGGAGCAACCGACCGATCGCGAGCTTTTCGCCGGAGCCATGCAGGGGATCGTCGGCGTGCTCCGGCAGCGCGGGGATGTCCATTCGGACTTCCTTGAGCCGAAGAAGGCGGAGCCGTTCATGGCCGATATCCGCCAAGAGTTCGGCGGCGTTGGCGTGCGGGTGAGCTTCGAGGGGGATCCGCCACGGGTCGTCGTGGTCGAGCCGCCGCAGCCCGGCACGCCGGCCTACGCGTCACCGATCCGGCTGAAGGACCAGATCCTCACCGTGGACGGCAAGTCAACCGACGGCCTCGGCCTGCAAGCGGTGGTCGCAATGATGCGCGGCAAGGTCGGCGCGCCGGTGTCACTGTCGGTGCGGCACGAAGGGGGCGGCGAAGAGACGTTCCAGCTGGTCCGCGCCGAGATCCGCGTCCCGTCCGTGATCGGCGACCGGCCGGCCGCCGACGGGGGATGGCGGTTCCTCCTCGAGAGCGACCCGCGGATCGCGCTGCTGCGGATCACGTCTTTCGGCAACCGGACGGCCGATGAGCTGGCGGTCGCTTTAAAGCAAGCCGTCGCTGAGGGGGCCCAAGCCGCCATCCTCGACTTTCGCGGCAACCCGGGTGGGCCGCTCGACACGGCGGTCCGGGCCTGCGAACTGCTGCTCCCTGCCGACTCGCTGGTGGTAACGATCCGCGGCCGCGACGGTGTGGTGCAGAGCGCCTTCGCAACGTCCGAGGACGGCCCCTTCGTCGATCTGCCGCTGGCGGTCCTAGTCGATGGCGACACGGCTAGCGCCAGCGAGATTATGGCCGCGGCGCTGCAGGATCACGGTCGGGCGGTCGTCGTGGGGCAGCGTTCGTACGGCAAAGGGACGGTGCAGCAGATGCTCGAACTGGAGCCGGGACACAGCATGCTCAAGCTCACGACCGCCAGCTTCTGGCGCCCCAGCGGCGTCAACATCCACCGGCTGCCGGGCACGCCCGAAGACGCCCCGTGGGGCGTCTCGCCGGACGCTGGCGCCGAGGTCCCGCTCACCGACGAAGAGCGTCGCGCCTGGTACGAGTGGCGCCGCAATCGCGACCTTGTCGGCCTCGCTCCCAATGGTGAGGAGTCCGACCCGCTTGCCGCCGATCGAACGCTAGCAAGGGCCGTTGAGCTGTTGGACGAGGTGATCGATAGCCGGCCGTAACGGATAGCGTGCCGCCGGCATGGAACGCTTTTGCAGGATTTACCAAGCCGCGCGGGCGTTCCGTCGAGCCGCCGGCGCCAGTTGGAACTTGATTTAAGGCCGCATTATCGCTCGTTAGCACGGCGAAGCGGCCTCGCGCGGGGTTTGGCACGCCCCGTGCTTTAACAGGCTGGCGAGGGCGACGCTCGAGGGACGAGCCGCCGCCCTGGCAATGGCCGGCCTCGGCTGGACGCCGCCGCTCAGAGCCGCCTCCAGCAGGGCTTGAGCCGGCGCCGCCCGTCGGTCCCTTATCTGAACATCTCATCCATTCGGAATAGCAAGGAAGTCCAACATGGTCGCCGCCCGCAAGATTCGCTGTGTCGTTGTGCTAGCAGACGCCGAAACTCACGGCATGCCCCAACGCACGCAACCCCGATTCCGCCCCAGCGACCTGCTGCCGTGGGCGGACCCGCATATCCGCTCGCTCGTCGAAGGGCTCCAGCAGGAGGTCCGCGAAGAAGAGGCCCAGCGTCGCCTGGCGCCGCCCGCGTCGTCGGCGACGCTCGACGACGAGATGACCCTCGGTGACGAGTTGCCGCTCGACCTGATCACGCGCCGCTTCTGACTCGCTCGCTCCTCCCGTCGGTGACCCCGCGACCCAAGCCGTGGAACAAGCCGATTACCCGCGGCACTCCCACGGCTTGCGTCGTGGGCTCGCAGAGAGCGGGAGGGGAAGACAAGAGATGCGCGACTTTCTCTGACCCAGACGCCACGCCTCATTTCGGACCGTCGAGTGGGGCGCCCCGCTCGGCGAGCACCAGCCGCCGCGCCTCGGCGGCGAATAGCAGCGATCCGGTGAGGACCACCGCCCCGTCCGCCGCGGCGAGTTGCTTCGCGGCCTCCCACGCAAGTTGGGGCGTAGGGGCGACTTCGATGGTCGTCCCTTCGGTGGCAAACCGCCGAGCTGTCTCGGCCACCTTTTCCGGTTGGGCCGCGCGGGGATTTTCCCTAAACCGCGTGGCGACAATATGGCCAAAGCGTCGCGCGAGCGGCTCGAGTATCGCAGCCTTGTCTTTGTCGTTGCTGATCGCGACGACGAGCACCCGCCGCTCGCGCGGCGCTGAGTCGCCCATCGCTGAGCCGCCCTTTGCTGAGCAGCAGAGTTCGTCCAGCGCCTCTGCCAGCGCCGTCGCCGAGGCGTCGTTGTGGGCGCCGTCGATGACCACCAGCGGCGCGCCGGCAAATCGCTCCATCCGCGCCGGCAGGCGCCCCGTATTGACTCCATGTAGTCGCGCGGCGAGGGGCAGGTTCCATCCTCGATCGGCAAGCACGCCGAGCGTCGCCAGCGCGACGCTTGCGTTCTCAACCTGTGCCTTCCCCGGTAGCGCGGGGCTGACCCCGTCGATCGTCTCGGTCGATCCGTTTTCACAGCGGCGCGTGAAACGCCACCCCCCGTCGGCGCGTTCAATGTCGAAGTCGCGGCCACGACGCCAGAACGGACAGCCTCGCTCGGTGGCGATCCGCTCAAGGACATCGCCTGCTTCCTGGTCCGCAACGCCGCTCACCGCCGGGACGCCTGGCTTGAAGACCCCCGCCTTCTCATAAGCGATCCGGTCGCGGGTCGCGCCGAGCTGGAGGGTGTGGTCGAGGCTGATGCTGGTGACGATCGCCACGGCGGGGGTGACGACGTTCGTCGAGTCGAGCCTCCCGCCGAGACCTACTTCGAGAACGACGGCGTCGACCTTGCGATCGGCGAAGTGGGTGAGGGCCATCGCCGTTGTCAGGTCGAAGTACGTCGGACCACCGATGGGCTCTTGGTCCATCGCGTCGGCGATCGGCCGCACCCGCTCCACCAACGCGACGAGCACTTCCGCCGTGCAGGGCCGGCCGCTCACGGCAAAGCGTTCTTCGAGCCGCTCAAGATGGGGCGACGTGTACAGGCCCGTCCGTAGGCCGGCCGCTTCGCAGGCGGCGGCTATCATCGCCGACGTCGAGCCCTTCCCTTTGGTTCCAGCGACGTGGACGAACCGCAGCCCTGTGTGGGGGTCGTCGAGCCGACGGAGCAGCTCGCGGATTCGGTCGAGCTTGAAGGCCTGCTCGGCGTCAGGGACGACCGTGGTCCGTTCATAGTTAACGCGCCCCATCAGCCAGGCGAGGGCGGCGTCGCGAGCGGCGGTGAGGGGTGGCGTGGTCACGGCGCGAATCTAGGATGGGACGGCCGCGATTCCCAGCCCCGGGGATTTGGCGGCACTCCCCAATCCGTCACCCGTGGGAGACGTCTGGAGACGCCTTCCACAGAATACCGTCTATCCAACCCGAAAGACCTAACGCCGTGCGGACGATTCTGTTTGTGATTGCGGCCGTCGCCGCCCTCGCTGTGGCGGGCTGTGTCGTCGCTCTGACCGTCCGCGCCTGGCAGGTGGGGGAGGAACTGAACGCCGCGCTGGACGCCTGGGGCGGCTTGGAATACCTGACCGAGCCGACAGTCGATCACCTCGTCGATCGCCTCAACGAATCGGGCTACGACAGCAGCCCGCTCAACGTTGAGGACCCGCTCCTCAAGAGGCGAATCATCCTTGTCTGCGAGGGCATGAGCGAGCGCGTCGCCCGCCGGGTGATCGAGCAGCTGGTCTACCTCGACGCCCTGGACGCGACCATGCCGATCGATCTGCGGATCGCGACCTCCGGCGGCTGGACCGATTCGGCCTTCGCAATCGTCGATACGATGCGGGCGATTAAGGCGCCGGTGAACGTCACGGCGGTCGGGGGCTGCTATTCCGCTGGGACCGTAATCCTTGCCGCCGCGACCGGCAAGCGCGCCGCGACGCCGTACGCCCTCCTTTCGGTGCATGTCAACGACTATCAAGAGGGCGAAGCGACCGACATGGACCCGCACGAGCTGGCCCGCTTCCGCGATGTCTACCGGAGTTACACCGACATTCCCCGGGAGTGGTTCGAGCAGCCCGGCGACAATCAGTGGTTTCTCGACGCCGAGCAAGCGCTGGGGATGAAACTGATCGACGAGATCGCCGAGCCGGTCTGGAAGTCCAAAACGAGGACGCGTGTGGAGTCGAGGCCGGCGGCGTGACCCGCCTCCCTTTGTACGCGGCAGATTTTTACCACGACGGAAACAAAGAGCACGGCCGGATTTGTGAGACTAGGTCGGTCCTAAGTCAAGTCGTCGTGCTCTCCGTGTCCGTCGTGGTGAGCACCCTTCAACGCCCTGTGAGCAGGCATCAGTCCGGGTGGATCCGCTCGACGGCCCCGTGCGTGAGATAAAACCGCGTCGCGCCGATCGCCAGCACCACCAGTCCGGCCGCGATGGCGCCGTAGCCGATCATGCGGTCCAGCTCCCCCGCCGGATAAAGTCGCCAAAGGGTGACGCCTGAGGCGATGAGCATGAGCCCCGTGCGGAGGTAGGCGAGCAGGGTCCGCTCGTTTGCGAGCTTGGTTCGCGTGACGGCAAGCCGGTCACGGACGATGGAGTCGGCTTCGGGCATGGGGTGCTTCAACTGGCGGAAGGGGGTGGTTTGCTCAATCGCAAGAGACGGCGGTTCCGCAGGCAGTTTAGAATACCCGCCACGATTTCAATCCCCGCAGGGAGCAGCAGCAATGACCTACGCAGGCCGGGTGAAGAACGGGGTGATCGTCTTGGACGACCCCAGTGCCGCGCCGCCGGAGGGGACGCCGGTGCGAGTCGAGTTGGTGGCGGAAGAGCCGGCGCCCACGCTCTCCCAGCGATTCCGCGGCTTGCTAGGTAAGGCAGACCACGGCGTGACCGAGGACCTGACCGGCGATCGGCAGTTTGAGCCGGCGGGATTCGTCGCCCTGCTTGCTGACAACTAGTGCCCTGCTTGCTGGCGATTACAATCGTGGCGATCCTCACCACGCCGTTTCGATGAGCTGGCCATGTCCTTCGGCGTCACCGACCCACGATTCGACGCGCCTCCGAGCGAGCCGCCCCCTGCCGATCACGGTCAACTCTCCGATGGGGAGCCCGGCGGCGGTCGGGGCTGCTTCTTCTGGGGTTGCCTGACGCTGGCGATTGTCTTCCTGACGCTGCTGATTGGCGTCCCGCTAGCGGCGTACTTCACGCTGAAGCACTACGTCAGCAAGTACACGGCGGACGCTCCGCTGAAGATCGCGGTGGTTGAGCTCCCCGAAAAAGAGATGCAAGCGCTCGAGGCCCGGTTCGAGGCGTTCGAGGCGTCGATGAAGAAAGGGGCCGAGCCCCAGGACCTGGAGGTCTCCGCCAAGGAGCTCAACGCCCTCATTGGCAAGGACCCCGACCTGAAGGGCCACGTCCTCGTGCGGATCGCCGACGGCAGAGTAGGCGGCGATGTAAGCATCCCGATGGACGAGTTGCCGGGCGGCGCCGGACGGCACCTCAACGCAACGGTCGATTTCGACGTGTCGATGGTTGGGGGCGTCGTGGTCGTTACTCTGGCGGACGCCCGGGTGAACGGGGCGCCATTGCCGCCGCCGATCATGAAGGGGCTCTCGGGCCAGAACCTAGCGAAGGACATCTACAAAGACCCCGAGAACGCCGAGGTGCTGCGGAAGTTCGAGTCGCTCGAGATCGTCGGCGATAAGATCATTCTCAAGGCCCGCAAGCAGCCCGTTGAGGCGCTGGTCGCACCGCCTGATGCGGCGCCCATTGCGCCAGAGATCGAGTCCATGGAGGAGGCCGAGGCGCCTGCCCCCAATTGACGTGTCTCAAGGCGGGCCCGGCGCTGAGGGGCTGTGGCTTGGTTGTGAACTAAGATAGAGGCGACTCGCCCACGCGTTCCTCATCGCTCATGCCGATGCGTCTTCTGACCGCGATTCTGCTCGCCCTCGCCTCTGACGCCCACGGCGCCGCACCGATGTCGCCCTGGGTCGCGGACGACGGTGAGGGGGGCTACATAAACCCCGTCATCTACGCCGACTACAGCGATCCCGACGTGGCTGGTCACGACGGCGACTACTACCTCACCGCGTCGTCGTTCAACTGCGTGCCAGGGCTGCCGATCCTTCACTCGCGCGACCTGGTGAATTGGGAGCTTGTGAACCATGCGCTGCCTCGCTTGTACGCGGGCGACACGTTCGACGTCCCGCGTCATGGCGACGGCGTCTGGGCCCCCTCGATCCGCTATCACGAGGGTTGGTGGTACATCTACTGGGGCGATCCCGACCTGGGGATCTACATGGTCCGCACCCAGAACCCACGGGGCGAGTGGTCCAGGCCGGTCCTCGTTAAGAAAGCCGCCGGCAACATCGACGCCTGCCCGCTGTGGGACGACGACGGCCGCGTCTACATGGTGCACGCGTTCGCCCACTCCCGCGCGGGCGTCAACAGCCTGCTAACGGTTGTTGAGCTGAACAAAGAGGGCACGCAGGCGATCGACAAGGGCTGGATCGTTTTCGACGGCCACGCCGAACACCCGACCGTCGAAGGGCCCAAGTTCTATAAGCGGAACGGCTACTACTACATCTTCGCCCCCGCGGGCGGCGTCGCCGAGGGCTGGCAGATCGTGCTGCGCTCGAAGAACGTGCGTGGCCCCTACGAGGTCCGTCGTGTCCTCTCGCAAGGTGACACGGAGGTGAACGGCCCTCACCAAGGCGCGTGGGTCGAGACGCCGGACGGGTCGAGTTGGTTCCTCCACTTCCAAGAGAAGCAGCCCTACGGCCGCATCCTCCACCTCGAGCCGATGCGGTGGGTAGATGACTGGCCGGTGATCGGCGACGACCCCGACGCCGATGGCGAAGGCCAGCCGGTGTCGTTGCACGCCAAACCCGTCGCCGGCCAAGAGGTGAAGGTCCCCGCAACCAGCGACGACGTCGAAAGTGAAAAGCTCGGACTCCAGTGGCAATGGCACGCCAATCCCCAAGCAAACTGGGCGTCACTGACGGCGCGGCCGGGATGGTTGCGGCTGACGGCGGCGGCGTTGCCCAAGGGGTACCGCAACCTCTGGGACGCCCCCCACCTGTTGCTGCAAAAGTTTCCCGCGCCCGAGTTCACCGCGTCATGCGTCGTTGACCCGCAAGCGATGCGGTCCGGCGAGACAGCGGGCCTCGTCGTAATGGGGCAGGACTACGCCTACCTCGGCCTCCAGAAGTCCACCACGGGCCTCCGCGTCGTCCGCCGCACCTGCCTCAACGCCGAGCGTGGCGCGGCGGAGACTGATGACGATCTCGTGCGGCTGGACGACGCTGCGCCGGTCGATCTGCGTGTCGAAGTCGGCGCCGGCGGCAAGTGCCTCTTCAGCGCCCGGCAAGGCGAAGAGACCTGGTCCGACCTCGGCGACCCCTTCGCCGCCCGCGAAGGGAAGTGGATCGGCGCCAAGGTGGGGCTCTTCTGCCAAGGGACGGCGCAGGAGGGCGGCCATGTCGATATCGACCGCTTCACCATCTCGCCGCCCGCCCGCTAAAAAAATGTTGTAACACCCGTTGTTGGCCGCCGCTGGGATCTTCACAGGACGGTCTTGTCCCCCTTCCAGCGACGCCTGCGGCGTCCGGGCAAGATCGCCTGCCGAACTTACGAAGGCAGCCATCATGAGCGACGACAAGAAGTGGGAAAATCTCCGTGACGCTGGTCGGGCGAGCTTCGTGCTCCGCTACGGCGTGCTGGCCTGGGGCGTGACGACGGCCGTGTTGTTCACGCTCGTCCGAGTGGTCGAGGAGGGCGCCGACGTCAACGTGCCGCTAACGCTGGTTACCTCGCTGCTGCTGTTCCCGCTGGGCGGCATCCTCTGGGGCCACTTGATGTGGTGGTTCTGCGAGCGGTTGCGCCGCCGGCGGCTTGGGTAGCAGGGAGCCGGAACGCGTCAGCCCCGGAGTTGCGCCTCGATCGAATAGTTGACCACGGATGACACGGATCACACGGATTGGTTATCGCCAAAGCATCGGTGAAATCCGTGTCATCCGTGGTTAACGAATGGTGAAAAATGTAGAGCAGGCGAGATACGCTACTTACCGTGGAAACTTCACATCCACGTTGTCGCCCCAATTCGTTCGATGAAAGCCCCGACCCGGGTGAGGCCCGCGGCCGCGGTCGACGATCGCTTCAATGCCTAGCCACGGCAGGAAAGCGCCGTCGAACCAAGGACGCATGGGGGCATCGGTCTCGATGCGTTCCGCATCGTGGAACACCGCGCTACGCCAGTCTTCCTCTGGGCGGGGAGGCAACGAGACGAGCCACACGAAGTGTCGCTGGTCGGCCGACTCCTCCGTTTGGAACGGGCAACGCAACAGCGCGGGCCATGCATCGCGAGGCCATTGGTCGCGGGGCGTCACCTTCATCGTATCGGCGAGCGGTTGCTCTTCGATCCATGGCAGGATGACGACGGGCCAGTCGGAGACCGGCTCGGGGGCCCGGAGTCTGGTCGCCCGATGATTGCCAGCCGCGATGCCGATCTGCCGAATATGGTTCTTGCAGACGCTCAGCCGAGCCTGGTTGCGAGCCCCCTGAACCGCGGGGAAGAGCAGGGCGAGCAGCGCGCCGATGATCGCCAGCACGACGAGGAGTTCGACGATCGTGACCGCACGCTTGAGCGCTAAAGCCATCGCATCGCCCTAAGATTCGGATTTTGAAACCACGGATGACACGGATTTCACAGATGAAGCCGGCGCCGACTCTATCCGTGAAATCCGTGTCATCCGTGGTTAATCATTCAGATTACCCCGCGATCGCTCAGCAGCTTTACCACCGCCGCGGCGCACTCTTCGATCGACTTCTCCGCGGGCTTCACCACGAGGTCGGGGTTGACGGGCGGCTCGTAGTCGAGCGAGACACCGGCAAGGCTGGTGATCTCACCCGAAACGGCCCTGGCGTAGACGCCTTGCTCGTCGTGCTCGCGGCGCCAGGACTCGGGCGCGTCGACGTAGACGACAAGGAACCGCTCGGCGCCGACGACTTCGGCCGCCTTCTGACGGACCTCTTCTTGTGGCGCTACGAACGACGCGACCGTGATCAGGCCGGCGTCGTTGATCGTCTTGGCGACTTCGGCCGCGCGGCGCAGATTCTCGCTGCGGTCCGTAAGCGAGAAGCCTAGGTCGCGCGACAGGCCGCGGCGGAGCGTCTGGCCGTCGATCGCCACCACGGCGCGCCCTTGATCGAACAGCAAACGCTCGACCGCCGCGGCGATCGGCGACTTGCCCGACGCGGGCGGCCCGGTGAGCAGTACCGTCGCCGGCTTCTGGCCGAAACGCGCGGAGCGTTCTTCGGGCGTCACGGCGCTGGCGGCGGCGACGAGACTCTCGGACGCCTCGACGTCCCAGGCGTCTTGCTTCTCGGTCGCCGATGCGCGGTCGAGGATCATGCCGGCCCCGACAGTGATGTTCGTCAACCGGTCGATGATGATGAAGGCGCCTGTCGACCGATTGGCTCGGTAGCCGTCCATCGCGATCGGCTCGGAGAGGTCGAACTTGCACCGGCCGATCTCGTTCAGGCCCAGCGAGGGCGAGGGCTCGCGGTGCAGCGTGTTGACGTCGATCCGGTAGCGGAGCGTCGAGACCCGGCCCGACACGACGTGCGTCGTGTGCTTGATCAGGTACTCGACGCCCGGCAGCAGCGGCTGGTCCGCCATCCAAACGACCGTCGCCTCGAACTTGTTAGCGAGCGTCGGCAGGTTGTCGGGCCGCACGAGCATGTCGCCGCGGGAGACGTCGATCTCGTCCTCGAGAGTGAGGGTCACCGCCTGTGGGCAGAACGCCTCTTCAAGATCGCCATCGAACGTGACGATCCGCTCGACGCGGCTCTTCCGCTTCGAGGGAAGCGCCATCACCTCGTCGCCGACGCGCACCTTGCCCGACGCGATCGTCCCGCAGAAACCGCGGAAGTCGAGGTTCGGGCGGTTGACGTACTGCACCGGGTAGCGGAAGTCGATCAAGTTGCGGTCCGACGCGATGTGCACGTTTTCCAAGTGGTGCATGAGGGTCGAGCCCTCGTACCACGGCGAGTTCGGGCTGCGTTCGATCAGGTTGTCGCCGTTGAGCGCGCTGATGGGGATGAAGTGCTGGTCGGGCATGTCGAGCCGCGTCGCAAAGTCTCGGTAATCGCGCTTGATTTCCTCGAAGCGTTCCTCCGACCAGTCGACCAGGTCCATCTTGTTGACGGCGATCAGCACGTGCTTGATCCCGAGCAGCGAGACGATGAAAGAGTGCCGCTTGGTCTGGGTGATGACGCCGTGATCGGGCCGGGCGTCGATCAAGATGATGGCCAGGTCGCACGTGCTGGCGCCGGTCGCCATGTTTCGAGTGTACTGCTCGTGGCCGGGCGTGTCCGCGATGATGAACTTCCGCTTGGTCGTCGAAAAATAGCGGTAGGCCACGTCGATCGTGATGCCCTGCTCACGCTCGGCCTTGAGGCCGTCGGTCGTGAGGGCGAGGTCGACGCCGCCGGTCGTGCCGAACTTCTTGCTATCGACCTCGAGCGCCTCGAGCTGATCCTCGTAGATCATCTTCGACTCGTAGAGCAGCCGGCCGATGAGCGTGCTCTTGCCGTCGTCCACCGACCCACAGGTCAGGAAGCGGAGCATCTCCTTCCGCTCATGCTCCTTTAGGTAAGCGTCAATATCGGTCGCGATCAACTCAGACTGGTGAGACATTCGAATGCGGAAGTCGGAATTCGGAATGCGGAATCTTAGGAGTTCCGCTTGGATGTGTTGATGGACGTGACAACGACCGCCAAGATTTCATTGGCCTCGCGAATTAGGTCGGCCAGCCGCTCGCTCGGCAGGTAGCCGGCGTCAGCGAGCAGTTCCAACCAGTAAATCGCTTCGTCGCATTCTTCTTCAACGATTCCGAGCTTCGCGCGAAACTCGGCGGGTGACCGCGCTCGGCACGCGGCGCGGTAGTTGGCTCCTACAGAAGTGCCGCACCGCAGCAGCTGCCTCCCAAGGACATTGGCGTTGCGATCGTTGCTCAAGCTCTGAACGACTTTGAGCACACGCAATCCGAACTGCTTGGTGCGGCCTTTGAGCTCGTCGGCGAAGTCAGCCATAAAAGCCTCGACCTATTCCGCATTCCGCAATCCGAATTCCGCATTCAGTAGTAACCCTTACGCTTCTTCTCTTCCATCGACGCGCCGGGGTCTTTGTCGATCGTGCGGCCCTCGCGTTCGCTGCGCGTCGCGAGCAGCATCTCTTGGATGATCTCGGGGAGCGTCTGCGCCTTGCTCCGGGTCGCGCCCGACAGCGGGTAATCCCCCAACGTGCGGAAGCGGACCCACTCCTTCCGCGCCTTGCGGCGGAGTTCCGCCGGCATGCGTTCGTCGTCGACCGCGATCAGGGCGCCGTCCCACTCGACCACTTCGCGCTCCTCCGCGTAGTAGGCCGGCACGATCTGGATAGATTCCAGGTGGATGTACTGCCAGACATCCAGCTCGGTCCAGTTCGAAAGCGGAAAGGCGCGGATCTGCTCGCCCTTGTGGACCATGCCGTTGTAGAGGTTCCACAGCTCGGGGCGTTGGTTCTTCGGGTCCCAAGCGTGGCCCGAGTCGCGGAACGAGTAGACCCGCTCCTTTGCGCGCGACTTTTCTTCGTCACGCCGGCCGCCGCCAAAGGCGGCGTCGAACTTGTACTTGTCGAGCGCCTGCCGCAACGCGCCGAGATTCATCACCTCGGTAAAGGTCTTGCTGCCGTGAAGGAACGGGCTGAGGCCCTGCTTCAGGCCTTCCTCGTTCCGGTGCACAAGGCACTCCATGCCGAGCTCGCTAACGACATGCCGGTCGCGGAACTCGTACATCGCCCGGAAGTTCCACGTCGTGTCGACCAGCATCAGCGGGAAGGGCGGCTTGTCGGGGTAGAACGCCTTCCGAGCCAGGTGGAGCATCACGCACGAGTCCTTGCCCATCGAAAACAGCATGACGGGGTTGGAGAACTCGGCGACGACCTCCCGGAAGATGTGGATGCTCTCCGCTTCGAGCTGTTTGAGGTGCGTGAGGTTGTAGGACACGGCGCGCGGCGGGTGAGATAGAAGGGCGTCGGACGGGGGGAATTTGGGGACAGCGGCCGCTAGCAACTGGCGGGGGCCCACGACCTGCGGGCGAACCGGGAGCGTCAGTCGTGGGCACGAGGCGGCAAGTCCGACATCATCGCCCCTGGGGGGTGGGGGCGTCCAGGCGGGCTGTTCGGTGGGGCAGCGACTAGTGGGACGTTTACGACGGCGACGCCCGCAGGGCCAGCGCTGCGGCGACCCCAACGAATCCGCCGATGCGCAGCCACCAACCGGTGGTTTTCCCTCGCGTCTGGGCCGTTTCGAGCCGCGCCTTCATGCCATCGAACTCGCTCTGGAGTTCCGCCAAGCGCTGTTTCCCCTCGGCCCCCGCGGCGGTGAAAGAGAGGCGGTGCAAGTCCCGCGAGAGCTGCTGATAGCGAGCGGCGTCCTCGTCGGTCCAGGCGGCGCTCGCGCGTCGATTGTCCGGCACGAAGAAGCTCGCCGCGATCGCAGCGAGCCCCGCTAGCAGCAAGACGATTACCCCGACTTGTCGAGACCTACCCATCAAGATCAGTCCCGTGCGGGTCAGCGAGAAGCCGCGGCGTAGGGGCGGCGTCCCTGCTCGACGCTGGTGACCTCGCCGTCCTCGACACTAATGAGATAAGCCATCAGGTACTCGTCGACATCGTTGCCGAGAAACGTCACGCGGCCGTCGAGATAACCCACATTGACCCCCTGCGGGTGGAGGCTGCGCGGCGCCGACGACAGCCATCGCGTGTCATGGAACGACGAGCACGGCATCCCCTCTAGCTGCGCCTCGACGACCGAGAGGCACTCGTGCAGCACGTCGTGATTGGGGCCGAGGGTGTTGGGGACCTGGGTTTGCCCTTCGGCGATCCTCCACGCCAAGAAGGGGTCGGTGATCCGCGCCTGCGAGGTGTCGTGGTGCATGTCGAACGCGAGGAGGCTGGCGCCGTTCCAGGGGAGGGCCCAGGCGCCGCGCTCGTCGTCGAAATCGTCGCGGGTCCGCACCTCGCTGAAGGCGAGCGTGTGGCTCGCGCCATCGATCACCCGCCTGAGCGGCAGGCCCTGGCCCGAGATCGCGCCGGGCTGCGCCACCTGCAAGTCGAGGTGGTAGGGGGTCGCGAACGCGGCGTAGTTGCCCTTCGCGACAGGGCGGCCCAGCGTCAGGGACTCGTGCCGGAAGGGAGTCTCGCCGGTGGCGTCGCTGGGACAGATGTACGACTCGACCCGCGTGGCTTGCGGCGACTCGGGCTGGAGGAAGAGGGGCGTCTTCAGGTCGAAGCGGTCGGCCAGCGCCGACTCTTCTATGAAGGGGAGCAAGAACACGGCCCAGCCAATCTGGTTGCCCGCGTCTTGGTTAAAGCGGGTGTAGGGGACGTACTCGAGCTGGCTGTCGATCCGCTGCGCCATCACCTTCGGTTCGAACTCGACGTCCCCGGCGGGCGGCAGGGTTCCCCGCGCTTGCTCGTAACTCAGCGACGCCAGCGAGATCTGCTTCAAGCGATTGACGCACTGCGTCCGCCGCGCGGCCTCACGCGCGGACTGCACCGCCGGCAGCAGCAGCGCCACCAGCACGCCGATGATCGCGATCACCACCAGCAGCTCCACCAGCGTGAAGGCGGCTCGATTCGGGCGCATTTTTTTTGGTGAGGGACTCGGTTTCATCGGAAGCCGGCTGCTGGGAGAACCGGCGAGATAGCGATGTCGTATCGGCAGGGAGAAAGATGAGAGCCAGGAACCCAAGGCCCCTGCATTCTACCGACCCGATCCCGACTTGGCGATCAATTGACTCCTTCCGCCGGTTTCCTCGGGTGTGGTACCTTACGGGACCCGCCGCAGAGTCGGCCCCGATTCTCAAACCGACCCCCCGACGAGCCCCTTCCCATGCGCCTGTCTCTCTCCACGCTCTTGCTTGCGGCTATTACGCTGACCGGGGCCGTACCGGCCGTCGCCCAAGAGGGCGAGCTGCCTGCTCCCACCGAAGCAGGCGCCCCAACCGGCCAAAAAGAACTGGGGGGCCAGCAAGAACCGGCGGGCCAGTTAGAAGGGGACCCGCGGTTTAATGAGAAGGTCGGCTATTGCCTCGGCCTTAGCATGGGCCGCCGATTGCAATCCGACGGCGCCGACATTGACCTGGCCGCCATCGTCGCCGGCCTCCGTGACGGGATCAGTGGCGCCCAACCTCAGTTGACCGACGATCAGATCGACGCGGTCATGGAACGCTTCCAACTAATCATGCAGAAGAAGGCGGAAACCCAGATGACCGAAGCAGCTCAAGAAAACTTGGCTCGTGGCGAGAAGTTCCTTGCCGAGAATCGCGGCAAGGAAGGGGTCCAGGAGACTAAGTCGGGCCTTCAATACCGCGTCCTCAAGGCCGGTGAAGGGGCTGTCCCCGGCGCCGGCGACACGGTCCGCTGCCACTACGAGGGGAAGCTCACCTCCGGCGAGGTGTTCGACAGCTCCTACAAGCGCGGCCAGCCGGCCGAGTTTCCCGTCGGCGGCGTCATCGAAGGCTGGACCGAGGCCCTGCAGATGATGAAGGTCGGCTCGAAGTGGGAAGTCGTCCTCCCCGCGAAGATCGCCTACGGCATGCGTGGCGCTCCGGGCGCTATCGGACCCAACGAGACGCTCGTCTTCACCATCGAATTGCTCGATATTGTCGATTGACGTTCAGCGGCCTCTCTCTCTGCTCAGCAGAGCTGAGTTCGCCGTCGTGAGGGAGTTTCGAGGCCCCGTGTTTTTCACGGCCGATAACGCCCCACGTCCGTGCGGGTGCACAGCGCACGCTGCCCGTTGCCCCCAGGCGATCAGGGTGGTTGGCTGAGCGTCAAATTAGTCGAACGCCGACCCGAGATTGCCGGTTGTGCGTCCTCGGGACTTCGCCGATTCGGCGACGGCCGCCGCTTTTTTCGGTGGCGGCGGAAGGTGCTTTACTCGGCGCCGGTCGCCCGCAAGTAAAGTCGGTGAATTTTTGTCGTATTTCCCGTGCAATCAAGGGCTACCGCACTGCCGGTGGCCTACCTTTTGCCATCCGCAGCCCGCAAAGCCCGCCTTTTTTGCGAGACGGACGGGCACGGACTCGTATGGTCGGGCAGTGTGGGCTAATTAAGCCGAGGTTGCTTGACGGTGAAACTGGGCAAGATAGAATCAGCGCCCTACACCCCCTACCGCGTGCTTTCAACCGAGCGATTGCAAGGTTTCGGCTATCCCGTCTGCCTGCCCAATAGCTCTGAATCGACCCACTTTTTCATTTTTTCTGGGAGGAGACCCTCGATGCGGCAATCGTTTGTCGCCCTGCTGTCGGTAGCGATGCTGCTGGCTCTGGGCACCCAGGCTTCGGCCTGTCGGATGTGTGGCAGCAGTTCGGCCTGTGAGTCGGGTTGTGGCGCTGCGGTTTCGGACTGCGGCGGTGGATGTGGCGACGGCTGCGGTGCGGCCGATTCTTGCGGCGGCGATTGCGGTTCGGCAGCCGGTGCTTGCGGCCCCACGATGGTCACCAAGACCATCTATGTCCCGCAGCAAGTCACCGAGATGCGTACGGTCAACGCGACCGAGTACACCTCGGAAGAGCGGACCCGTACGTACACCGTGATGGTCCCCGTGACCAAGACCAAGACGGTTGAGTACACCGTCATGAAGCAGGTCCCCGAGACCAAGACGGTTGAGTACACCGTGATGACTCCCGTCACCGAGCAGGTCGAGCAGACCTACACGGTGATGACGCAGGTCCCCGAGGAAAAAACCCAGACCTACACGGTCATGGTCCCGACCTACGAGGACAAGACGGTTGAGTACACCGTCATGACGCAGGTCCCCGAGGAGAAGACCCAGACCTACACGGTCATGGTTCCGACCTACGAGGACAAGACGGTTGAGTACACCGTCATGACGCAGGTCCCCGAGGAAATGACCCAGACCTACACGGTGCAGGTTCCTTACACCGAAGAGGTCGAGCAGACCTACACGGTTCAGGTCCCCCACACCGAGACGGTCGAAGCGACTCGCACCGTCACCAAGTGCGTCCCCGTAACCAGCATGAAGACCGTCCAGGTCTGCGGCGGCCACTACGAGACGCAGATGGTTGAGGTTGGTTGTGGTTCGTCCAACGGCTGCGGTTCGGCCTGCGGCGGTTGTGATTCGGGTTGCGGCTCCGCTTGCGGTGGCTGCGACTCGGGCTGCGGCGGCGGTTGCGGCGACGCCGGCGGTTGTGGCTGTGCCAGCCAAACCGTCTGCAAGAAGGTCTGGGTCCCCACGACCGAGACCCGCGAAGTGCCGGTTACGACCTACGAGCAGGTCACCGAAGAGGTGCCCTACACGTACAACGTCACCAAGTGCACCACCGAAGAGCGCACCCGTACGGTCACCGTGACCAAGTGCCGCCCCGAGGAGCGCACCCGCACTTACACCGTCACCAAGTGCGTGCCGACGACCCAGACCAAGACCGTCAAGGTCTGCAAGATGGTCCCCGAGGAGCGCACCAAGACCTACACGGTCATGAACTGCGTCCCCGAGACCAAGACCCGCATGGTCAACGTCACCAAGTGCGTCCCCGAGACCCGCACCCGCGAAGTCACGGTCACCCGTTGCGTCCCCGAGACGATGACCAAGGAAGTCAGCTACACCGAGTGCGAGCCCCAAGAGAAGACCTCGACCTACACCGTCCAGGTCCCGCACACGGTCACCAAGGAAGTCGAAGTCACCGTCTGCAAGATGGTCGCCCAGGAAGTCGAAGTCGCCGCTGGCGGCTGCGGCGCTCCGGCCGGCGACTGCGGCTGTGGCGCTCCGGTTTCGGACTGCGGCTGCAACTGAGTTTGCTCACTGGGCTCGCAAGAGCCCCGCAGCAAGCTGACTAACTAACGACACGGGCCGGGTCTCCTACGGGAAACCCGGCCCGTGATTTTTGTACGCCCGCGAATAACTCGAAGAGCGGAGATGCGATTCTTATCCCCCTCCCTTTTAGGGAGGGGCTAGGGGAGGGTGAAACGCGTCCCGCAGAGTGTGGGTGGTGTACCGGCGCGATTCAACGAGCCGGCGCCCAGTGCGACATCGTCACGGACAGTTAAAACCCTCTCCCGACCCCTCTCTAAAGAGGGAGGGGAGAAACGCTACTCCCCGCTCAACGCCGTCGCGGCGAACTTGCTTGTGCCGCGGCCGAGCTTCTCAAACGTCGCCATCACCTCGCCGAAGTCGCCGGCGATCGGCGTCACGTCATCGGGCGCGACGATGGCGACCGTTCCGGTCCACGGGTCAGGGCTGCTGGGCAGATAGACCGTGACGCCGACCACCGGGTCGCGCTCGACCTCCAGCCCGATCCGCGTCCAAGGACCGATCCGCGCGAGCACCGGCCGCAGCTCGCCCGTCCCCAGGTTGCCGGTGAGCTGGTCCTTGAAGACGGCGTAGCGCGGGAAGAGCATCGACAGGTAGCGCTCGGCGCGTCCGTGGAACCACTGCCCGAGCGACCGCTGGGCCAAGATCCCGCAAAGGAAGCAAACGCCCACCAGCGCCGCGACGGTTAGCGTAACCAGCAGCGCGTAGCCGGCGGGAGTCTGAAACGGGATCCACTCCGTGATCGTCGGGTTGGCCTTTACCGAGTCGATGACGCCCCAGACGATCGCCCCCGCCTGGGCCACCAACCACCCCACCGCAGCCAGCGGCAACAAGAAAATCACGCCGCCGATCAACGTCGTGCGGAGGAAGTTGAGAAGCCGGCTGAACCGTGGCTGCATCGTGACATCCCGGTGGGGGGTGGAGTGGAGACGTCAGTATCGGGGTGCCACGTCGGCCGGAACAAGCACAGCGCGGTCAGGGGGATTGAGAGAGGCGTCAGGTTATCGACGGATGTTAGAGAGGAAACGTGACTAGGGACCGGTTTCTGGGTATCGTGGAAACCTCTCACCCCGAGGAACCGCTAATGATCCGCTCGCTAGCACTGCTCATCATTGCAGCTTCGCTCGCTCAGCCGAGCTTTGCCGCCCTTACGTTCGACTGGGCGTTCATCGGAAACTCTGGCAACGCGCCGGACCTTCAAACCGGCTACGGCGCTGTTGGTTACGACTTCGCGATCAGCAAGACCGAAGTGACGAACGCCCAGTACGTGGAGTTTCTCAACGCGGTCGCTGCGACCGAAGGCTTCGGCGGCGCCGATCCTTTTCTCTTCGCTCACCCCGTCGTGTCGCCCCAGACTCTCGGAATTATCAGAAGCGGGTCGCAGGGGAGCTTCACCTATGCGGTGAGACCACCCGTGCCCGGCTTGGGCTCTGGTGGGAGCGACTATGCCTTTGAGAATCAGCCCGTGATGTTCATCTCAATGTTCGACGCCATGCGGTTTGTGAACTGGATGCACAACGGGCAAGGCTCAGGAGGGACCGAGAGCGGCGTCTACGAGATCAACGATGGCGTCGTTGAAGTCCGATCCACCGACGCCAAGTTTTGGATCCCCAGCGAAGACGAGTGGTACAAGGCCGCTTATCACGACGCCTCTGCCGGACTTGCTGGGAGTTACTTTGATTACGCGACGCGTAGCGATGCGACGCCGGCCAGCGCTCCGCCGAGCGGCGATATCGTCGCCGCCAATTTCTTAGTGACAGGTGACCTCGACAGCGGCGTGAACGGCGGCTACGCGCTAATTGGCTCTCGGCAAAAGCCGGCTGACGTGGAAGCGCTGCTCACCGAGGTCGGAGCTTACTCTGCCTCTGAGAGCCCCTACGGCACGTACGACCAGAACGGGAATGTGAGCGAGTGGACGGAAGGGACCCTACTCAACGCATTTCGCATCTTGCGTGGCGGATCGTGGTCAGCGGAACACAGCAATTTGCTGGCGAGCTATCGAGAAGGCTTCGACGCAGAACAGGGAAGCAGTTTCACCGGCTTCCGTATCGCAGGCCCCGCGAGTCTTTTTGTTCCCGAGCCCACCGCACTTGCGCTCGCGGCGATGGTCGCTGGCTACGCAATGATGACGCGACGGCGTCATTGCGTCTCTCGGCGTTCTTGAACAAGGCATTGCACTTGCATCGGTAAGAGGGGCCGACGACAGAATGCCTATCGCAATCACCGGGCATCAACAAGTGGTAGGCCATCGTCGCCGCGGCAGACCTTTTTAGCCCCGCAGCCGCTCCCGCGCCGCCCGCGCCGCTTCCCGCACTCCCTCCGGAGTGTCGCCGAGGAGGGTCAGGTGGCCCATCTTGCGGCCTGCTCTTGGCGATTCTTTGCCGTAGAGGTGGAGGCTGGCGCCCTCGGCTCCGTTTTCTGAGCAAGCAAGGGCGGCCGCCCAGTTCGGTTCGCGCGGGGCGCCGTCGGCGGTGTACCAGAGATCGCCGAGGAGATTCGCCATTGCGGCGGGGCGGAGCGACTCGGGCGAGCCGAGCGGCAGGCCGGCGACGGCGCGGACTTGTTGCTCGAACTGGCTCGTGCGGCAGCCCTCGATCGTGAGGTGGCCCGAGTTGTGCGGCCGGGGGGCGATCTCGTTCACCAACAGGGCGCCGCTCCAGGTCTGAAACATCTCGACGCACAAGAGGCCCACCGCGCCCAACCCCTCGGCGACGCGCGTCGCGATCCGCGCGGCTTCGGCGGCGAGTTGCGGCGTCGTGCCGGGCGCGGGCAGCACCGACACGTCGAGGATGTGGTCGGCGTGCTCGTTCTCGATCGGCCCGTAGAGAACCGTCTCGCCATCGACGCCGCGGGCGACGAGCATCGACGCCTCGCGCGTGAAATCGACGAACGCTTCGAGGATGCATTCGCCGGGGCCGATCGCCGACCACGCGTCGGCGAGTTGCGTTGCGTCCTGGATGACGCGTTGGCCTTTGCCGTCGTAGCCCATCTGCGCCGTCTTCAGCACCGCCGGGAGGCCGACCGCGTGGGCGGCGTGCTCGAGTTCCTCGAGCGAGCCCACCGGAGCGAAGGCGCCGACGGGGACGCCGGCTTCCTTGAGAAACGTCTTTTCGCGGACGCGGTGCTGCGTCGTGTGGAGGACGTGGCTCCCCGGGCGGACGGGGCAGTGACGCTCGGCGATGGCGATCGACTCGGTGGGGACGTTCTCGAACTCGAGGGTTGCGGCATCGACCGATAAAGCAAAGCTGGCGACGCTCCGCAGGTCCGAGAGGAGACCGACGTGCTCGTGCTCGGCCACTTGTCCGGCGGGCGAACCGCGGTGCGGCGTGAAGACGTGGACGCGGTAGCCCATCCGCTGGGCGGCATGAGTGAACATCCGGCCGAGCTGCCCGCCGCCGAAGACGCCCAGAGTCGCTCCGGGGTACAGCGTCGCTCCGGGGTACAGCGTCGCGCCCGGCCGGAGCGGCTCGACCGCGGGACCGGGGGTCAATGGCGCCGGGCTCACTTCAGCTCCTGAGCGCGGACCCGATTGGCTTCGCTGTCGCGGTAAGCGTGCAGCTTCTTGCGTAGCTCGGGACGCGTGGCGCCGAGGACCCGCACCGCGAGCAGGCCGGCGTTCTTCGCGCCCGCATTGCCGATCGCCAGCGTGCCGACCGGGACGCCGCCCGGCATTTGGACGATTGACAGCAGCGAGTCGAGCCCGCTCAGCGCCTTCGACTGGACCGGCACGCCGAGCACCGGCAGCACCGTCAGCGACGCAATCATGCCCGGTAAATGGGCCGCCCCGCCGGCGCCGGCGATGATTACCTCCAGCCCGCGGCCTTCGGCCTCCTTGGCGTAGGCGACCATTTCCTCGGGCGTGCGGTGGGCCGAGACGACCCGCGCCTCATACGGCACGCCCATCGACACGAGCGCCTCAGCCGCGAGGCGCATGGTGGGCCAGTCGCTGTCGGACCCCATGATGAGGCCAACCAGCGGCTTGCCGGGGGGCGAGGCGATCGGCGTGGCGGCGGCGTCAGACACTGTTGGCCGGGCGAATTGAGAGGTCTTGCCGAAAGGGCAAAGTCTCGCCGGACGCGGGGCGGCTGGCAACCCGCGGGCTTGGTCCCCCTCCTTTTTAGGGAGGCCCGCTGCCAGAGAAATGGGGGGAGGGTCTTTGTCCTCCGTGACGGTGTCGCATTGGAGACCGATAGATCCCGCCGAAACTCGTACCCGGTCCCTCCTTCAACTGGAAGCGTTTCACCCTCCCCTGGCCCCTCCCTAAAAGGGAGGGGGATCTGGGCGCCGGCTTTGCCGTCGAGGGTTATCAATCGCCGTCGTTTATCAGCCGCCGCTGTTCTCGATAATCTCCTTCGCGCCGCCCACCACACGCTTCCAATCGAACGCCGGGCCGGGGTCGGTCTTGTTCTCTTGGATGTGGTAATGGCCCATCACGCCCTGGAAGTCACGCAGCTGCGCGTCAGGCAGCACGCGCGGGATGACTTCGCCGGATTCGTCGGCGGGGTACTCGCACTTCAGCTTTGGGAAGACCTGACAGAGGGTCGCCGTCAGCTTCGTCAGCGAATCGTACTGCTCGGGCGTGAAGTCGTACTGGTAGAGAAGCGTGTCCTGGATCTCGCCGACGATGATCTCCGGCCGCGCGGGGTGGCCGACGAAGTCGGGGTTCCGCAGGTCGGTCTTCAGCCACTTCGGGAAGGTGAGCCGCACCAAGTCGTTGTCGTCCTTGTCGTACCACTGGTCGAGCGTTCCCTTGGTCTTGGCGGAGTAGGCGCCGATCTGTGCGATCTCCACGCCGATCGAGCGGCCGTTGCTGGTGGTGGCGTGCCAGGCGCGCTCCTTGAGGTCGAGCGTCTGGTAGATCGTGCCGTCCACGTCGAGCATGAAGTGAACGCTCAGGCAGCGGTGATCGTGGAGGATGTTGAAGCACTGCCGGCTGACGCCGCAAACGTCATAGTGCATGACGAACTGATCGACGACGTCTTGCAGCTCTTCGAGCGACCAGCCGCCGCCGCGGAGCTTCTCGACCTGTTCGGGGGTCAGCGATTCTTTACGCATCCCGTAGCGGTTGGGCGTGTCGAGCTTGGCGGCCTCCTCGCTGCTGCGCCAGTCGGACTCTTCGATCGGCGCGAAGCGGCGTTCGACGCGGTAGGCGTCGTAGCCGCCCGGGTCGAGCCAGGTGACCACGGGGGCGCCGGTGTGGAAGAGCTTGCCGCAGACGACGATCTCGTCGCCCGAGCGGGGGAGCTCTTCGCCGGGCTTGCCGGCGAGGGCGCCCGACGTGAGGCTAAGAGCCAGAAAGGGAACGAGAACGAAAGTGCGCACAGCGATCTCCCAAAAACTTCGTTCGTCTTGACGCAATTGTAATGCGGAATCGTTGCAACCGAGCGCTGGCTGGCGACAATGAGAAGTTTGCTGTCCCGCCCCCGCCGACCCGCCTGCGTATGTCTACTGTAGCTGTCCGCCCCCTCGCTTTTGCGCACGTGTTCGTCTTGTGGGCGGCGGCTCTAGGGGCGTCGCTGCTGCCTGGGGCGACCGCGGCCGTGGCGGGGCCCTGGGACGCCCCGGCCGGCTACTACAGCACGGCGACCGGCACGGGGGCGACGCTCAAGTCGCAACTCAACGACATCATCGACGGGCACACCGTCTACTCGTACGACGCGCTCCGGTCGATCCTGCAGGTGACCGACGCCGACCCAGACAACCCCGGCCATATCCTCCTCATCTACGACCGGGTGTCGCTCGACGTGTCGTCGATCAATCCCGGCGGGAGCATCCCTGGCTGGGATAGCGGCAATAGCTGGAACCGCGAGCACACTTGGCCCCAGAGCCTCGGCGTCGGGTCGTCGGGCCCCGATACGAGCGACATGCACCACCTGCATCCGTCGACGAACAGCGTCAACGGCTCGCGGGGCAACAAGCCTTTTGGCGGCTCTTACGGACAGCCTTTCGGCGCGGTGAGCGGCGGCTACTGGTACCCGGGCGATCCCGATGCGGGGCTGGTCGCCCGTGGTCTCTTTTACATGGCGGTCCGCTACGACGGGGCGGACGGTTCGACGGTGGACCTCGAACTTGTCAACGGCACGGCCGGGGGCAACACCATGGGCGACCTGGCGAGCCTGCTCGATTGGCACTACCGCGCGGCCCCGGACGACTTCGAGCGTCACCGCAATGACATCATCTACGATGACTACCAGCACAACCGCAACCCGTTCATCGACCACCCCGAGTACGCCTGGAGCATCTTCGTCGATCAGGCGAACGACACACGACTGACGCTCGCGGGCGCGTCGGCGTCGGCGGATGGCTCTTCGACGCGCGATATTAATCTGGGCCGCGCGTTTGTCGGCGGCGCGGCGCCGAGCCCCGTTTCGGTCGGCCTCAACAAGAACGGCGTCGATGGCACGTACTATCAGGTGTCGGCCGCGGGCGCAGCGTTCACCACTGCTGGCGAGTACTCGCGCCCCGTGCGGATGGGTTCTTTGGCGGGGAGCTTCGACAGCTTCAACGTCGGACTCAATGTTTCGACGGGGATGGCGGGTTCGTACACGGGATCGGTGATCGTTGACAACCTCGACATCACCACCCAGGGCGGCGCGGGCCGCGGCGCCAACGACGGCGACGACACGGTCAACCTGGCGTTTGACGTGGTGAACCACGCGCTGGCGTCGTTCACCGCCGACGTGCTAACGACGTCGCTGACTGTCGACTTCGGCCAAGTGACGATCGGCAGCGGCACGCTCGCCGAAGAACTCTCGATCTTCAACTTCGGTGGGACCGGGGCGCCGATGTTCGCCGCCGATCTCGACGTCGACAGCCTCGCCGTGGTCGGCAGCGGCGGGATGTCGCTCGACCTGACGCCGACCTTCGGCATCGATCAGGGCGCCGGCGTCACGTTCGACGCCCTCTTCGACACGTCCGACCTCGGTGACTACGCCAACACGTTCACGATCTACCTGTCGGACGAGGACCTCGTCGGCGCGCAGCAGAAGACGTTGTCGCTAACGCTGCTGGGCGAAGTGATCGCCGCTCCCGGCTTGGCGGGCGACTATAACGGCGACGGTATGATCGACGCGGCCGACTACACGGTGTGGCGTGACGGCGGTTCGCCCGACAGCACGCCGGCCGGTTACGAGGTGTGGGCGGGCAATTACGGCGTTTCGACGACGCCAAGCCAGAGCGTGCCAGAGCCGACCGGCGTGCTAATTATGCTCGCGCTGTTGGTAGGGTCCGCTGTGCGGACCGCACGCGTTGCGTAGCCGTACGTTATGGTCAGCAACTGCGATTTCACGAACCGGGGGCTAAGGCCCCGCGGCTGATAGGTCGCCATCGGCGGATGCGTTGAATCGGATGCCAACCGCCAACCACGGTCCGCACAGTGGACCCTACGGGTACATCAGCACCGCTTCGCGGCGCTGGTGGAACGCTTCGACGCCTTCGCGGGCGAGGGCTTGGAGTTCTTCGACCGACGTGCCGGCTTCGACCGCGTCGTAGACCGCCTTGTTGATCAACAGGCGGTTGTAGTTCTTAATCTCCCAGTCGTCCGGGTAGAGCCTGCGTAGCGTCGCGGCGACCGCCATGCCGACATCCACGGCATTGAGTTCCGCGGCGTCGGTGAGGATCACATCGACGCCGCCGCAGCGCTCGCCCGCGAACTTGCTCGACTTCGGCGTGAAGTATCGCGGCACGAAGCGCACACCGGGCGTGTTCGCTTCGTTCAAAGCGTCGGCCAGCTCCACGGGATTCACCCACGGCGCGCCGAAGACCTCGAAAGGCGTGTCTGTGCCGCGGCCGACGGAGACGTTTGTCGTCTCCATAATGCCCAGCCCCGGGTAGAGCAGTGCCTGAGAGAGCCGCCGCATATTGGGCGACGGGTCGGTCCACACCAACCCCGTCTGGTCCCAGGTCATTTCCCGCCGCCAGCCCTCGCACGGCACGACGACCAGCTCGACCTCGATCGGACCCTCCTCGTCGCCTTCCTTCTTGAACAGCTTCGCCAGCTCGCCGATCGTCAGGCCGTGACGCAGCGGCACGGAGTGAAATCCGACGAACGACTCTTCGCCCGCGTCGAGCATCGGGCCCTCCAGCGTGACGCCGTCGATCGGGTTCGGGCGGTCGAGCACGACAAAAGTGATCCCCGCGTCGGCCGCGGCGCGCATCGCGAGCTTCATCGTCGCGGGATAGGTGTAGAACCGGCAGCCGATGTCCTGAATGTCGAACACCAGCGTATCGAGACCTTCCAAGTGCTTCGGGTCGGGTTTGCGGCGTGGGCCGTAGAGGCTGATGATTGGCAGGCCGGTGGGGCCGTCGACGCCATCGGCGATTTGCGACTGGTCGAGCTCGCCGCGGATGCCGTGCTCGGGGCCGAAGAGTCGCACCAGCTCAAGGCCCTCGGCCTCGTTGAGCACGTCGATGGTCGTCCGGCCAGCCGAATCGAGGCCGGTGTGGTTGGTGATCAGGCCGACCCGCTTGGCCGCGAGCGGCGCGAAGCCATCGCGCTGCAGCACGTCGACGCCTAGCAGAACGGGTTCCGCGGCGTGGGCGGATGCGGCAAGGAGCAAACAGAAAACCAAGAGCGAGCGGATCATCGGTGCCTCGTGGGCTGGGAGTGGCGACTTGCAGCCTACTCAATCGCAAGACGCCCGGGAGGCGCGCGACGCAAGCCGTCGGAGCGCCTGCGCGAATGGGGGAGGGGTGGCGTAACGGAAGAAGCTCCGACGACTCCCGTCGCCGGCTCGCCGGTGGACAGTTGATCGCAACGGTAACGCCTGTGAAACTAGTCGGTCCCTCCCTTTCCGCCTTCCCCTTTCGGCCTTCCTCTTTCAGATGCCCGTCGTTCTCTCCCTCCAAGACGCCTACAAGCGCTACGGCAACCAAGTGCTGCTGGACGCCGCTAGCTGCGCGCTGACCGATGACCAGAAGGTGGGCCTCATCGGCCGCAACGGCGCCGGCAAGAGCACGGTCTGCCGTATTTTGCTGGGCGAGGAGGACCTCGACGCGGGCGAGGTGATCCGCAGCAAGAAGCTCCGCCTGGGCTATTTGCGGCAGCACGACCCGTTCTTGCCGGGCGAGACGGGTATGGAGTTCCTCCAGCGTGACAGCGAGCAGCCCGACTGGCGTTGCGGACAGGTGGCGTGGCAGTTCGCCCTGGGGGACGACATGCTGGGCCGCCCCGTGAAGGAGCTGTCGGGCGGGTGGCAGACACGTGTCAAGCTCGCCGCGCTGCTGCTGCATGACCCGAACCTGTTGGTGCTCGACGAGCCGACGAACTTCCTGGACCTCCGCACCCAGATCCTGCTGGAGCACTTTCTGCGCGACTTCAAGGCGGGCGTGCTGGTGGTGTCGCACGATCGGTCGTTCCTCAAGCGAACGTGCTCGCACACGCTGGAATTATCGCGGGGCACGCTGACCATGTTCCCGGGCGACGTCGACGCGTACATGGCGAACCTCGATGACCGCCGTGAGCACGACAAGCGGCTCAACGCCGCGACGATGGCCAAGCGGAAGCAGCTGGAGCAGTTCATCGCCAGCAACCGCGCGAACGCCAACACGGCCAGCCAAGCCCGCAGCAAGGCCAAGCAGCTGGAGCGGCTCGAACTGGTCGAAGTCGCCGGCGACGAGGCGAAGGTCCACTTCTCGTTCCCATCGGTCGAGCCGCGCAAGGGGCCCGCGGTGCGGACCGAGGGGATGGCGATCGGCTACCCCGACAGCGTCGTTGCCGACGACATCCACGTCGAGATCGAGCACGGCAGCCGCGTCGGCGTCGTGGGCGACAACGGTCAGGGAAAAACGACGTTCCTGCGGACCATCTGCGAGTCGCTGCCGCCCAAGGACGGGACTCTCAAGTGGGGCTTCGGCTGCCAACTAGGCGTCTACGCGCAGCACGTCTACACGACGCTCAATGCCGAGGAGTCGGTGCTCGATTACCTCGACCACCAGGCAGCGAAGGGCACCACGCACCAACAGCTCAAGGACGTGGCCGGCAGCTTCCTCTTCTCGGGCGACCTGGCCGAAAAGAAGATCAAGGTCCTCTCCGGCGGCGAGCGGGCACGGCTGGTGCTCGCCGGCCTCCTTCTGGAACAGCACAACGTCCTCGTGCTCGACGAACCGGGCAACCACTTGGATGTTGAGACCGTCGAAGCCCTCGCCCGGGCGCTGAAGAAGTACCAGGGGACCGTGATCTTCACGAGTCACGATCGGCACTTCATGCACGAGGTAGCGACGGCCGTCATCGAAGTCGGCGGCGGGCGCGTCACGAGCTACCCGTCCAGCTACGACGACTACGTCTATCGGATCACCAAAGAAATCGACGCCGGCCTGCGAGCGACGCCCGGCGCGAAGCCCAAGGACGACGCCTCCACCGGCGAGGGTAAACGCGACGGGAAGGCCGACCGCGACGCCCAGAAGCGGCTCAAAGCGGTCGAGCGCAAGATCGCCAAGCTCGACGATGAAAAAAAACAACTCACTACCGAGATGGCGACGACCTATGACTCGGCCGAATTGAAAAACAAACAGGCCAAACTGGCGGAGCTCTCCGCCGAAGTCGAGACGCTTGAAGCCGAGTGGGTCGAGCTGAGCGAGGCGACCGGGGCTTGGTGAAGGAGTTCTTTACCACGACGGACACGACGGACACGAAGGGCTGAATGGTTTGGCTATGTCGCTCCCATATCGGGGCCGTAGTGTCCTTCGTGTTCGTCGTGGTATCCCTCTCCTCAGCGTCAGTCCTACCCCCCCCATTTGGGTGTGACTTTAAAGCCGCTATCTCGGACCGCCTTGGTTGGGTACCTTGTCCGGGCTCGAAGATTCCCTGCGCGCTGCGGCGTGCATTTACCTACCAACTAGCCTCCGCCGATCTCTCGACGTGGCCAAGTTTCAATTTCCGCCCTGGGTCAACACTTTCACGCTGATGGTGATCGGCGGCGTCCTCGCCGGGGTCGCCTATGCCGGGGCCGTGCTGTTCTACGGCACCATGCCCACGACGATGTACGTCGGCTATCAGCCGGAACAGCCCGTGCCGTACAGCCACAAGCTGCATGCGGGCGAGCTGAAAATTGACTGCCGTTATTGCCACAACACGGTGGACAAGGCGAGTCATGCCGCGATCCCGCCGACGGCCACGTGCGGCAACTGCCACAACGCGACGCTCGGTCCCGACGGCGCCCTCGCCAAGACGGCGATCCACACCACGAGCGTCAAGCTCACCAAGGTGCGAGAGAGCCTCGCTACGGACGAATCGATCTATTGGGAAAAGATCCACGACTTGGCGGACTACGTGTACTTCAATCATGCCGCCCACGTGAACAAGGGCGTCGGCTGCGTTGAGTGTCACGGCCGCGTCGACAAGATGGAGGTCGTTTACCAAGCCGAGCCGCTGTCGATGAGCTGGTGCCTCGACTGCCACCGCAACCCGATCGGTCGCCTGCGGCCGCTCAATCAAATCACCAACATGGGCTGGGACCCTGAGGTCACTGGCGAGGGCACTCGGGCGTCGGTTGGCGCCGAGGTAGCTAAGCAGTTGGGGGTGCATCCCAACTCCAACTGCTCGACGTGCCACCGCTGAGAAGCCCGCTGCCCCCACCGCTCGAAGCCGCTCCGTTGTCGCGCCCCGCGATACGAGGCAACTTAAAAACAAGCAATCTGCCGCGTCCCCTTCCGACCGCAGTGATGACCCAAGCAACCGATCAGCCGACCAGCAACCTGGCGACAGCAAGCCGAGTGAGCCCCTATTGGCGGAGCCTCGACGAGCTGCAAAACACCGATCAGTTCCAGGAGTTCCTGGCGCGGGAGTTCCCACAGGCGGCGTCGGAGTTCCCCGAGGGCGTATCGCGGCGGCGCTGGATGCAGTTGATGAGTGCGTCGTTCGCGCTAGCCGGCGCGGCCGGCTGCCGCTGGGAGACGGAGAAGATCGCCGAATTTGCGCACCGCCCGGAGGGCTACATCCCCGGCGCGCAGCAGCGTTACGCGACGAATATCCACTGGGCCGGCGCGCCGCGTCACCTCCTGGTGACCAAGTACGACGAGCGCCCGGTGAAGGTGGAGGGCAACCCCGACCACCCCGGGACGCTCGGCGCCGCCGACGCCTTCACGCAAGCCGCGACGCTCGCCCTGTACGATCCCGACCGGGCGCGGGCAGTGCTGCTCCGCGAATCGAGCCAGGGCTTCATCAAGGATTGGAACGCTTTTGAAGCCTATCTCGACGAGCGCCTGGCCGAGCTAGGTGATGGCGAAGGCCTCGCGATCCTCGCGCCCTCGATCCCCTCGTACACGTTTTATGCCGCTCTGGACCGCGTCGCCGAGAAGTTTCCGGCGGCCAAGTTCTACGAGCACAACGCGATCTCAGGCGAGAACGAGCTGGCCGGGACCGAGCTGGCGTTCGGTGAGCGGCTCCGCCCGCACTACAAGCTCGCCGAGCTGTCGGGAGACAACGCCGAGGTCGTGGCCAAGGTTGTGGCGACCTTCGACTG
The DNA here is from genome assembly GCA_041741515.1 of Pirellulales bacterium. Classification (GTDB taxonomy): domain Bacteria; phylum Planctomycetota; class Planctomycetia; order Pirellulales; family Lacipirellulaceae; genus Botrimarina. The sequence goes on from JBGSJY010000693.1 coordinate 35,383, forward strand.
TGACCTGCTGTGCGGCGCCGCCGAATCCCCGCGAATCGCTCGCGAGTACGCGGCGGGCCGTGACCCTGACGGCGAGATGAACCGCCTATGGTCGGTAGAAAGCTTCTTCACACCGACCGGCGCCGCGGCTGACCACCGCCTGCCGATCAAGTCGTCGGCAATCGGCGGCTTCCTCGTCTCGCTGCGCGACAAGGTCAAGGAACGAGCAGCCGGCGATCAGGCCGACAGCCCGCCTGGTGCGGAGAAGGGGATCAAAGGTGAGCCAACCGCCGAGCAATTCCTCGACGCACTGGCGGACGACCTCGCCCGCAACCGAGGGTCGAGCCTCGTGGTTGTCGGCCCGGGTCAGCCTGCCGAGGTGCACGCCCTCGGCCATGAGATCAACAGCCTGCTGGGCAACCTCGGCAAGACCGTCACCTTCACCGAGGCGCCCAAGCCTCGCGTTGAAGTGGCTGGCGCCGACGCTCTGCTGAAAGCCCTCGCCGATGAGGAAGTGAACACGCTCGTGGTGCTCGACGGCAACCCGGCGTACGACCTGCCGGGCTTTGCCGAGGCGGTCGAAAAGGCCGAGCACACGATCCGCCTAGGCGCGTATGACGACGAGACCTCGCGCGTGTGCCAATGGTCCCTGCCGCAGACCCATCCCTTTGAGGAGTGGGGAGACGTCATCGCCTGGGATGGTTCGGTCGGCGTCTGCCAGCCGATGATCGAGCCGCTGTTGGGCGGCCGGTCGGTGATCGAAATGCTGGCGGTCCTCGCCGGCGACAAGTCGCCGAATGCCCAACAAATGGTGCGCGACGCGGTGACCGCTGAGGTGGATCTCGACGAGGCGGGGTGGAACCAGCTGCTCCACGACGGCCTTGTCACGGACTCGGCGGCCCAGACTGTCGAAGTCGGTCAGGCGAAGGCCGCTCCGGAGATCGCCTCTTCGAAGGATTGGGCCGAGGGGAGCGAGGGAGCCAAGGAAATCGAGCTGGTGTTCGTTCCCAGCAGCAGCACTTACGACGGCCGGCTCGCCAACAACGGCTGGCTTCAAGAGACGCCCGACTTCCTCACCAAGCTGACCTGGGATAACGCCGCGCTGGTGAGCCCGACGACGGCCAAGAAGCTCGGCCTGAAGCACGGCAAGCTGGCCACGCTGACAGTCTCTGGGAACGGGGCGATCGGCGAGGCTAGCGTCACGGCGCCCGTGTATGTCATGCCGGGGCAGGCGAAGGGTTCGATCTCGATCGCCCTGGGTTATGGACGCACCGCTGCGGGCCGCGTCGGCGGCTTGCTCGATGCCCAGTCCGGTCGGCCAGCCGAGGGGATGTTTGCCGAGGGGATTGGGGGCACGTGGTTCCCCGCCGCGGCGGATCCTGTGGGCGTCGATGTCTATCCGCTGCGGGGATCGGCGACACGGGGCTTTGTTGCCGAGGGCGTCTCGATAAAGTCCACCGGAGTCGAGCACCTGTTGGCGACGACGCAGGATCATCACTCGATCGACGCGCTGGGGCTCGAGGCGATCGGCAAGCGGACGGGCGAGCTGATCCGCACCGCGTCGCACGACTTCTATACGGAGAACAAGGACTTCGCTCCCAACATGAGCCACGAGGTGATGGTTCATGCCGGTGGTGAGGTGCGTCCAACCCAGCCGTTGTGGGAGCTCCAGCAGTACCACACGGGCGACCCGAACTACGCCCCCGCGTGGGGGATGGCGATCGACCTCAACAAGTGCATCGGCTGTAACGCCTGCATGGTCGCCTGCCAGGCGGAGAACAACGTGCCCGTCGTTGGCAAAGACCAGGTGTCCAAGGGCCGCGAGATGCACTGGATCCGCATCGACCGCTACTTCCGCGGCGTCGCGGACGTTGAGAACCCCGCGGACCCGAAGAACTTCGAGAATCCGCAGATCGCCCACCAGCCGATCGCCTGCCAGCACTGCGAGACGGCGCCCTGCGAAGAGGTCTGCCCCGTCGCGGCGACGCTGCACGACGATCAGGGCCTCAACGTGATGGTCTACAACCGCTGCATCGGCACGCGGTACTGCAGCAACAACTGTCCCTACAAGGTCCGTCGCTTCAACTACTTCCGCTACACCAAGACGCTCTACGCCGAAGCGAACGGCATGCTGAAGTTGCTTTCGAACCCGGAAGTCACCGTCCGCAGCCGCGGCGTGATGGAGAAGTGCACGTTCTGCGTGCAGCGGATCGCCGCCGCCCGGATCACCGCCAAGGTCGAAGGGCGCCCCCTCCGGGACGGCGACGTGATGACCGCTTGCCAGCAGGCGTGCAGCACCCGCGCGATCGAGTTCGGCGACCTCCGCAACAAAGACGCGCGGGTCACTAAGGCCCACCAGAGCCCGCGGGCCTACGGCATCCTCACCGAGTTGATGACCAAGCCGCGGAACCTGTTCCTGGCGAAGATCCGCAACCCGCACCCGATGCTCGCCCGGCCCGACCTCGACCCCGTGCTCCATCATCACGGCGAGGGGCACGGCGAAGAGCACGGCCACGAAGCCCACAGCGAAGAAGCAGCCCACGCCTAGTTGTAGAGAATCACCGCGGGGGACGCGGGGGACCCGAAGAAGTCCTCATTCGACCTCTGGCGGTGAAGGCAAAGCTAAAGACAAGTAATCCCGGCATCCTTAGCGAATCCTCCGCGACCTCCGCGACCTCCGCGGTGATCAAGTGAGGGTCACACAGACAAAAGCATGGCGACCGCTGACATTCCCGCTGGCTACGCGCCCGGAAAGCTCGGCTCGGTTCCCGAGCCGTGGATCGATCCCCCCTGGATCGAGGGTGACAACGACTACCGCAGCGTGACCGACAAGGTCTGCCGCATTGCGGAGAACCCGCGCCCGCCCGTGGCCTGGTTCGCTGGGTTCGCGCTGGCCGCGTCGCTGGCCGGCATGCTCGGCGCGATGATCGGGTACCTGATCATCACGGGCGTCGGCGTTTGGGGTAATCAGAACTCGGTGAGCTGGGGCTGGCCGATCGTCAACTTCGTGTTCTGGGTCGGCATCGGCCACGCCGGCACGTTGATCTCGGCGATCCTCTTCCTCTTCCGCCAGCACTGGCGCACCAGCATCAACCGATTCGCCGAAGCGATGACGATCTTCGCGGTCGTCTGCGCCGGCACCTTCCCTGGCATCCACGTCGGACGGGTCTGGTTCGCCTATTACCTGTTCCCGTATCCGGATACGCGGCTCTACATGTGGCCGCAGTTCCGCAGCCCGCTCTTGTGGGACGTCTTCGCGGTCGGCACGTACGCGACGGTGTCGCTGCTCTTCTGGTACATGGGCATGATCCCCGACCTGGCGACCCTGCGGGATCGGGCCAAGCACCCCGTGCGCCGCGTCGCTTACGGCCTGCTGTCGGTGGGTTGGATCGGTTCGGCCACGCAGTGGCGGATCTATGAAAAGGCCTATGGCCTCCTGGCCGCGCTGGCGACGCCGCTGGTGCTCTCGGTGCACACGATCGTTTCGTTCGACTTCGCGGTGAGCCAACTCCCGGGCTGGCACACGACGATCTTCCCGCCGTACTTCGTCGCGGGCGCCGTGTTCAGCGGGTTCGGCATGGTGCTAACGCTGATGATCCCCGCCCGCGAGTGGTTCGGGCTGAAGGACATCGTGACCATGCGTCACGTGGATTGCATGTGCAAGATCATCATCGCCACCGGCTCGATGGTCGGTTTCGCCTACCTGACCGAGTTCTTCATCGCCTGGTACGGCGGCAACCCGTACGAGCAGTTCACGTTCATCAACCGGGCGTTCGGGCCGACGTGGTGGGCCTACTGGACGATGGTTACGTGCAATGTGATCTCGCCGCAGCTGTTTTGGTTTGGCTTCGTCCGCCGCAGCCCGATTATCATCTTCATCATCTCGATCTTTGTGAACATCGGGATGTGGTTCGAGCGGTTTGTGATCATCCTCTCGCTAGAGCGGACATTTCTGCCGGGAAGCTGGCAGTCGTTCGTGCCGACGTGGATCGACATCGGCATGCTGATCGGCAGCTTCGGGCTGTTCTTCACGCTGTTCCTGTTGTTCTGCCGCTTCCTGCCGATCGTCGCGATGAGTGAAGTGAAGCAGGTGATGGCCCACGTCGATCGCAAGATGCCCAACCCATCCGCTACGTATTGAGTCCGTTACGCATTGGAAAAGAGGGCGCCCACTACCGTGGGCTCAGCGATCAGCTTTCAGCGATCAGCTGAAAGAGAAATAAAAACACCCATCATCAAGCTGATAGCCGACCGCTGACAGCTGACTGCTATGTCCGAAATCGCTGACACCGCCGTCCCGCCCAAGCCGAAGCGCCTCGGCCTGCTAGCGCAGTACGCCGGGCCCGAGGAGTTGATCGCCGCGGCCGAAAAGGTCACCGACGCCGGCTACACCAAAGTCGAGGCCTACGCCCCGTTCGCCGTCATCGGCATCGACGAGGCCCTCAAGGCGAAGAAGACCGTCCTGCCGTGGATCGTCTTCTGCATGGGCCTCTCGGGTTGCCTGATCGGCATCACCTTGCAGTGCTACACCAATGGCGTGGAGGGGTCGTGGTGGCTCTCGGGCTACCAGTTCCTCATCAGCGGCAAACCGTTCCTCAGCATCCCGGCGTTCATCCCGGTGACGTTTGAGCTGACGATCCTGCTGAGCGCCTTCGGCGCGTTCTTCGGGATGCTCGCTCTGAACAAGCTGCCGCGGCTGTTCAGCCCGTTGTTCCGCTCCGACCGTTTCGCCGACGTCACAACCGACGGGTTCTTCCTCCTCATCCAGGCGGACGACGCCAAGTACGCCGAGGCCGAGACCGAGGCGTACCTCACTTCGGTCGGCGCCACCGGGGTCGAGACGGTCGATGAAGTCGTCGAGGGCCAGAGGGTCCCTGCGTGGATCCATCTGGCGGGCGCGGCGGCCGCGACGGCGGCGCTGCTCGTCCCGCTTTATTTGTGGATGACTTCGAGCACGACTACGTCGCTGCCGCGGATCTCGATCTTCAAGGACATGGAGCACCAGGCCAAGTACCAAGCGCAGCAACCCTCGACGCTGTTTGCGGACGGCCGGTCGATGCGTAAGCCGATCGAGGGCACGATCGCCCGCGGCCTCAGCCGCGAGGACATCGAGCTCTACTACGGGGAAAAGCCCGAGTCGACGGTGGTCAACCGCTCCAGGGGAGGCGACCTGCGGTTCGCTTCCTTTAATGGCGACGGCCGAGTCAAAGCTGAATATGTCGCCGACGGTGACGACGATTCCGCCGACGGGGATTCCGCTGGAGGCTCTGCTGACGGCGCCCCCGCCCCCGCCCCCGCCCCCGCACCGGGCGAGCCGGCCGAGAAGGACTGGGTCACCGACTTCCCCGCGGCTATCAAGATCAACCAAGAGACGATGGACCGCGGCGAGCAACGCTTCAACATCTACTGCGCGGCTTGCCACGGCCTGACCGGCGACGGCAACGGCCTTGTGACCCAGCGCGCCATGAGCCTGCAGCAAGGCACCTGGACGCAGCCCACCAGCATCCACGCCGACGCCGTGGCGATCCAGCCGGTGGGCCGCATCTTCAACACGATCAGCAACGGCATCCGCAAGATGCCCGGCTACAAAGAGCAGATCACCGCCGAAGACCGCTGGGCGATCGTCCTCTACCTGAAGGCGCTGCAGCGCTCGCAGAAGGCGACCGCCGAAGACGTGCCCGCGGACAAGCTCCGCGAGATCAGTACCTTGAAGAAGTGAAAGAGGTGGGTAGGGAGTTAGGACGGTAGGCCTGTAAAGAATTGCCGGCGCCGCCTCTTCTCCTTCCTGCTGTCCTAACATCGTCCTACCGTCGTACCGTCCGCCATGGCTTCCCTCGTAAACGCCGACATCACCGAGATCCGCCAAGCGTCCGCCGGGCTCGCCGGGGCCGGGTTCCTCTGGGGCGCGGGTGGGGCCGCCCTGTTGGGGGTCGCCGCGGTGATCGGCTACTTGTCGGGCTCCTGGTCGCAATTCGCCCACGCGTACCTGCTCGGCGTGATGTACGTCACTTCGCTGGGCGTCGGCGGGCTGTTCTTCGTGCTGGCTCACCACCTGACCGGCGGCCGCTGGGGCACCACGGTCCGTCGCCTCTCGGAGATCACCGCCGGCACCCTCGCGGTGTCGTTCGGCCTGTACCTGCTGGTCGTCGTCTTCTCGGTGCTGGCGGGAAGCGACTCGCTCTATCCCTGGGTCGATCGAGCGATGGTCGAAAGCGACCCGATCTTGCGGTCGAAGATGCACTACCTCGATCCGACCTGGTTCGCGATCAGGGCGTGCGTTTACTACCTGCTGTGGATCGTGATGGCCTGGACCATGCTCGGCATCTCCACGCGGCAAGACTCGGCGGACCCCCTACGCCGCGCCCGGGCGATGCAGTGGTACTCGGGCCCGCTGATGCTGGTCTTCGCGCTGAGCCTGAACTTCGCAGCGTTCGACTTCATGATGTCGCTCGCCCCGCACTGGTTCAGCACGATGTTCGGCGTCTACTTCTTCGCGGGGTCGTTCGGCGCCTTTCTGGCTTGGCTGATCCTGCTGTGCGTCATCCTGCAAGAGCGTGGCGTGCTATCGCAGTCGGTAACGACCGAGCACTACCACGATTTGTCAAAGTTGATGTACGCCTTCGTCGTCTTCTGGGCTTACATCGCGTTCAGCCAGTACATGCTGATTTGGTACGCGGCGATTCCCGAAGAGACCTTCTGGTACGACATCCGTCAGCAGGGCGTCTGGCCCTACTGGGGGGTGTTGCTGATCCTGACACGCTTCCTGATCCCCTTCCTGGGATTCATGTCCAAGCGGATCCGGCGTAACAAGCAGTTGATGTTCTTCTGGGCGTGCTGGATGCTCGTCGCGCAGTGGATCGACCTGGCGTATGTGATCCTCCCCCAGGTGCGGGCCGAGGGCTCACCGGCGATCACGATCGTTATGGGGCTGATCACCACCGCGGGCGCCCTGGGCGTCTTCGTCTGGGCGTGGATGAGCGTCGCGGCGGGCAAGTGGCTGCTCCCGGTCCAGGACCCCCGCCTGCCGATCGCCCTCAGCTACCACAACCACTGAGCCGTAATCACTGAGCACGAAGCTTTAGAAAGGGAGATAGGGGGATGAATTGGAGATAGGGGGATGGCCGTCACCGGGGCTAAACGTGTCGGAAAAGGCGTCTTCTGGATGCTTGAGACGATCGCCGCCGTGACGACTCGGTCCCGCCGATAGACCATCCCCCCCATCTCCAATCCATCCCCCCCATCTCCCTTCTTTTCGTAACCATCCGAAAATAAGTTGATCCTGCCCCGCCCCCGCGGTTAGCAATACCTGGCGAGCAAGCGCGATGAGCCAACACCCCGTCACCATCCCCGCCGGACAACCGATCCCCGAGCCGGGCGTCGAGCCGGATGGCATCGACACCCCGACGCTTTTGGCCTGGGGGTTCGTGTCCGTCGCGATCATCCTTGGCACGATTTTCGGATCATCGGCCCTGTATTTCGCGGCGCAGCGAAAGCTCGACGACCGACGGGTCGTGGCCGTACCGTACTTCGACTCCGAGAGAACCATCACCGAGCAGCAAGGGGTGCTGGCGAGCTACGCCATCCCCACCGCAGAGGGGAATCCCTACACGATTCCGATCGAACGCGCTAAACAACTGACGCTGGCAGACCTGCGTAGCAAAAAGGCGAAATGACTCGCCGAAGGGGTGTTGAGGAGAAGGAGATAGGGGCATAACTGAGGATCAGAAAGACGGTCGTTGTCGAGGCCCACTCCCGCACCCAAACCGCCACTTCCTTCGTCAGTCGCCCAGCGCGAACGATTTCACAGCGATTAACCCCGCCGAGGGACCATCCCTATCTCCAGACGTCTCCTTTATCCCCCTTCCTCAAGCAGTTAGCCCGAGCTGATGTCAGCCATCTCCTCACGAACGCTGTGCCTGGGAGCCCTCGCGGCTCTGACGCTGGCGGTCTGCGCGGGGCCTGCCGGGGCGCAGCTGATCGAGAAGCTGCCCGAGGGGATGGAGGGCGTTGGCATCGACGACAAGTCGGGCGATCGAGTCCCGCTCGACCTGCGGTTTCGCGATGAGAACGGCAAGGCCATCACCCTCGCCGATGTTTTCACCGGCGATCGCCCCGTGCTGCTGTCGCTCAACTACAGCGACTGCCCGATGCTGTGCGGCATCCAGCTCAACGGATTGTTCGACTCCCTTCGCGAAATCGAGGGCTGGACGCCGGGCCGCGAGTTCGACGTCGTGAGCGTCAGCGTCGATCCGCTCGAGACGACTCTTCGCGCCAAGCAAACCGAGCAAAAGTACCTCGAGCGTTACGGCCGTGGCGGCGCCGCCGAGGGGGTCCGCTTCCTGACCGGCAACCAGAAGAACATCCGCGCGCTCGCCGATGCGATTGGCTTCCGCTACAAGTACGTCCCCGACACGCGCGAGTACTCGCACTCCGCCGCGGAGATCGTCCTCACCCCGCAGGGGGTGGTCTCGCGTTATCTGTACGGAGTCGCCTACGACCCGCAGACCGTGCGTCTGTCGCTGGTCGAGGCCGCCGACGGCAAGATCGGCTCGCCGCTCGACCGGATCATCTTGTTCTGCTTCCACTACGACGAGACGAAGGGCCGCTACGGCCCGGTGGCCCGTCGGGTGATGAGCATCGGCGCCGGGGTGACGATCTTCGCGATGTGCGCGGGGTTGTTGCCTTACTGGCTACGCCGCAAATCGCCGTCCGACCAAACAATCAGCGCCGCACCGTCAACCAATCCCGCCGAGCCGCACCCCAATCCGCACGACGCGGCGGAGCGGGAAACCACCGAAGTCGCCTGAATCTGATGTCGCCAGTCCTCCATTCCCCGCTGTTCGCGTCGCCCATGCTCGCGTCCTTCGGCACATTCGATCAGTTCCGCGCCGCCGCCTCGACCGGCGCCGCGGCGATCGACACGCTGTACTTCTGGATCCTCGGGATCTGCGCGTTCTTCTTTTTCCTGATCGTCGGCATCCTGGTGGCGTTCCTCGCCCGCTACTACGCCCGGCCCGGGCACGTCGAGCAGCACACGCCGCACCACGACAACCGCCTTGAGGCGTTGTGGTCGATCATCCCCAGCTTCATCACCGTCGCGCTGTTCTGGTACGGCCTGCTGTTCTACCTCGACCTGCGGACGCCCCCCGACAACGCCTACGAGATCCAGGTTGTCGCGAAGAAGTGGAACTGGTCGTTCATCTACCCCAACGGCGTGGTCGATCCCAACCTCCACGTCCCCGCCGACCGCGACGTGCGACTGGTGATGGCTAGCGACGACGTGCTGCACAGCCTCTACATACCGGCCTTCCGGGTGAAGATGGACGTTGTCCCCGGCCGCTACAGCCACCTCTGGTTCAACGCCACGACGCCGAACGCCGACACGTTCGACCCGGCGATCGACCCGATCACCACCGGCGCGGACGAGAACGGTTACGACCTGTTTTGCACCGAGTACTGTGGCCAGGGCCACTCGGCGATGCTCGCCAAGGTGATCGTCCACAAGTCGGGGACTTTCGAGTCATGGCTCGCCGATGCCTCGAAGATCGACCCAGGCAGCTCTCCAGTCGCCCTCGGCGAAAAGATCTGGAAGACCCGCGGCTGCGCCCAGTGCCATTCCGTGGATGGCAAGGCGTCGTCGGGCCCGACTTGGAAGGGTATCTACGGCGCCCAGGAGAAGGTCCTCGTGGGGGGGAGCCCGACAGAAGTCACTGTCGATGAGAACTACATCCGCGAGTCGATCCTCAACCCGCAGGCCAAGATCAAGGTGGGCTTTGAGAAGGTCGCGATGCCCAGCTTCCAGGGGCAGGTCAAGGAGGCCGAGATCGCCGGCGTGGTCTGGTACATCAAGAGCCTCGCCGACGGCGCGGGCAAGGCGCCGGCGACCTGGGAAGAGGTCGGCGGCGTGCCGGGCCAAGAAGAAGACGGCGCGGCGACCGAGAAGGCGGATACCTCGCCCGGCGACGGACTCGACGCCGGCGAGCCCATCCCCCCCGCCATGCAGACACCTGCCGACGCGGCCGACTCCGAGCAGGCCGCAGCCCAGAAGTTCGACGTCGAAGAGCCGACGACCGAAGAAGCCGACGCGGAAAAAGCCGAAACCGCCCCGCCAGCGGACCCCGCTGATTGACCGCATCGGCACGACGCGACTCGCTCACTTTCGATCAAGAATAGCTAACCGCTACCGCCCAACCGCTAAGCGCTACCATGATCTCCCAATCCCGCGAGCACTCGCTCCTCCAGGCGATCGCCGACGACCCCAGCCGCAAGGTCTTCATCCCGCAGGGGCCCAGCTACCTCACCAACCCGCCCGGGACGACCTTCTGGCAAACCGTTTCGTCGTGGGTCTTCACGCTCGACCACAAGCGCATCGGCGTGATGTACCTGTGCGGCGTGATGTCGGCGTTCCTCTTGGGCGGCATCTTCGCCGGGGCGGTGCGCCTCGAGCTGTGGGACGGCACGCCCAACCTGCTCGGCGACACGCTCCAGAAGGCGCAGGACAACTACAACCAGTCGTTCACGCTGCATGGCGCGGTGATGACGTTCCTGTTCATCATCCCCAGCATCCCCGCGGCGCTGGGCAACTTCTTTCTGCCGATGATGCTCGGCGCGAAGGACGTCGCTTTCCCGCGGATGAACCTCGCCAGCTTCCACCTCTGGTGTATCGGCGCCGTGTTCTTCGTCGCGACGCTGCTCACCTCGGGACTCGACACGGGCTGGACTTTCTACACGCCCTACAGCACCTCGACCTCCACCAGCGTCATCCTCGCGACGATGGGAGTCTTTATCCTCGGGTTCAGCTCGATCTTCACGGGCCTGAACTTCGTGGTGACCGTCAATACGATGCGTCCCAAGGGGATGACTTGGTTCAAGATGCCGCTGTTCATGTGGGGCATCTACTCGACCGCCATCATCCAGGTCCTCGCCACGCCGGTGCTGGCGATCACGCTGGTGCTTCTGATGTGCGAGCGGCTGATGGGCATCGGCATCTTCGACCCCGCCCTCGGCGGCGACCCGGTGCTCTACCAGCACTTCTTCTGGTTCTACTCGCACCCGGCCGTCTACATCATGATCGTCCCGGGGATGGGCATCGTGTCCGACATCCTCGCGACGTTCTCCCGCCGTGAGCCGGTCGGGTACATGGCGATCGCGATGAGCTCGCTCGGTCTCGCGCTCCTCGGCTTCCTCGTCTGGGGCCACCACCTCTTCGTCGCCGGCATGAGCGAGTACGCGACGATGGTGTTCAGCGCGCTGACCTTCCTCGTCGCCATCCCGTCGGGCGTGAAGGTCTTCAACTGGGTCGCCACGCTCTACAAGGGTTCGATCTCGCTGCAGTCGCCGATGCTCTGGGCGCTCAGCTTCATCTTCCTCTTCACGATCGGCGGCCTCACCGGCCTCTTCCTCGGCATGCTCGCGGTCGACGTGCACCTCCACGACACGTACTTCGTCGTGGCGCACTTCCACTACGTCATGGTCGGCGGCACCGTGATGGGCTTCGTCGGCGGCCTCCACTACTGGTGGCCGAAGTTCACCGGCAAGATGTACGACGAGAGCTGGGCCAAGGTCGGCTGGTTCCTCGTCTTCATCGGCTTCAACGTGACGTTCATCGTACAGTTCGTGATGGGCTCGCGCGGCATGCCGCGTCGCTATTACGACTACCTCCCGCAGTACGAGATCTTCCACCAGATCTCGACGGTGGGCTCCTGGATCCTCGGCCTCGGCTTCCTCGTCCTCGGGATCATGTTCGTGAAGTCGCTCCTCGGAGGCGCGAAGGCGCCGCGTAATCCCTGGGGCTCGGCGGCGCTCGAGTGGATGACGGCGACGCCGCCTCCGACCTTCAACTTCGTGAAGGACCCGGTCCTCACGCGCGGCCAGTACGACTACCACCTCGCGACGGACGAGGAGCTCTACGAGGGCCACGACGACCCGATGTTCCCCAGCGCGGCGAAGAGCAGCGCGAAGAAAGAGGCACACGCATGAGCAGCGAAGCTGCCGCACAC
>JBGSJY010000694.1:0-3887 GCA_041741515.1 Pirellulales bacterium
GGCCTTCGGTGCGACGCTGGCGTCCGGCTGCGGATGGTTCAGCGCGGGGCGCCACGTGAGCGACGGCTTCGAGGCGACCTTGAGCGGCGCCTCGGGGAGGTCGATTTCGTCGATGACCCGCATCGGGACGACGTCGGCCAAGTCCTGGTGCGGCGTCGCGAGAACCGGGCCATCAGCGGCAAGTACCCCCGAGGGCGCCAGCACGACGGCTAGCACCGCGCCCCGCACGCGGCGTAAGCCCACGCCGCGGAGAATCCAACCGAGCGGTGCAAAGCGTTCGGAAAAATGCACGGCCCGCAGCCCCCCGCTTGGATGCAACCTTAAACTGACGACTCTGCTAGCAGCGCCGTCGACACCGGCTCCGCTGGGCGCAAGGTCGTACGCGCCTAACTGGGGATATCGGGAGCGGGCGGCCCTCGACGACAGTCAAACAAGCGTTGCGATCCGAAGCACGGGTGGCCTCGGCGGTCAGCTGTCCTAGGCGCCACCCACGAGGGTGGTCCCGCTGTCGGCGCAAGCCGACGGAGTTGCGAAGGCGGTCGCGGTTTTAGAAGAAGGGGACCCAGTCGGGCAGGCGGCCCGCGATCGTGGTTGGCTCCCGTTGGGGGGGCGTCTCACCCCGCGCCAGCGCGACGTACGCGGCCACATCGCCGCCGTAGTCCTTGCCCGTGGCGTTCCGCATCGCCTCGACGCCCACGAGCTGCATCGCCGGGTTGGGGTCTTCCAGCAGAGCGAGCAGTTGCTCGGGCTTCGCGCCGTTGGGCTGCAGCGCCTGGGCCGCCGCGACGCGGACGTCGAACGAGTCGTCCTGCCTGACCACGCCCGCCAGCGATTCGAGGGCGCCGGCGGTCGGGCGTTTCGCGAGGAGGCGGCAACTCGCTTCGCGGACGTGAGGACTCTCGTCCGAAAGCCCCGCGATGAGCGACTTACCGGCGAGCGTCGTGTTGAAGCGGGCCGCTGTTTCCAGCGTGGCCTGCCGCACCAAGGGGTCGGTCTCGCTTTCTAGCGGTTTGACCAGGTCCTGGACGATCGCCTGCTGGGCGGGGGTGTCCTCGCCGGTCGACTTCTCGGCCACCTTGCGGATGTCCTCGATCCGTTTTGCAGCGATAATGTAAGTCGTGCGTTCCGGGTGGTGGAACGGATTCAGTCCGGCCATGCGCGGACCACCCGACTGGCAGCCCGTGAGGGTGACGGAGGCGACGAGTACGGCGTTGGCAAGCAGTGTCGATAGTCGCATGAAGCGCGGGCCCTTCGGGAGGCTCGGAATCGCCGTGCCAGCGCAGGAGGACAGTACCTCGGCGCACGCCGGCAAGCGGCGGGACCGTAGCAGAGGGCCGCAGCCTCCGCCACAGCAGAAACGAGGGTCAATCCTTCCCGGAGCGCGAAACGAGCAGGCCGACGCGGCGCAAGCGTGCTAACGCTGGGGCATGTAGTTCCCGCACGCCGGGCACTTCGCGAACCACATCGGCACCGCGTGACCGCACTTGCACTTGGTGTGGTGACGGATCACCGACGAGCCGAGCAGGCTGCCGCTGCTGCTAGCGTCGTCGTGCAGCGCGTCGTCGAGCACCGACGAAGCGTAGTCGGCCGGGGACGCGTTGTGGGCGCGGACTTCCTCGGCAATGACGCGTCGGTAAGTGGCCTCGGTCTCTTGCGAAGTCAGCAGGTCGGGCACTTGGACGACAACCTGACCGGGGCAGTGCGGGCACATGCCCTTGCGGCCGGCGTACTTGTCTTTGACCTTGAAGACGTGCCCGTTGGGACACTCGACCTTGATGCCCATGATTGCTGCACTCCAACAGCGTCCGCCGCGGGCGCGTCGTGCGGACGCTGCCAGCGTGCGAAGTCGTTAGGCGAAAACGGGAAAAGTTTGCCTCTTCCCCGTCAAGCAATTCGTCGAGCAACCCATCGAGCAACTCCAGTCGCGGAACCCTCTTCCGTGGCTCGAGTTGATCGCCGCTTCCTGCCCGAACAGCCCCGCCGAGGCGGTGGGGCGGCTCGATTACGCTTAGGACTCCGCTCCCAAGCGAATCACTGCTTCCGATCGCGGCAGGGCGATCGCAGCAATCTGTACCGCAGCTGGGTCGATGTTGCCGGCGCCAAGTTGATGAGCAGGCCGGATAATTACCAATCTGTAACCTTCCGGCTATCTGCAACCTAACGATCCCCCGGCCGCGATGCAAGAAAACTCGTGATGAGAAAAAAGCATGGTGGACGGCCGGCGCCGGCGCCGGCGCCGGGAGTGATCCCGGGCCGAATCTGGCTAAGATGAACCGTCTCCCGATATCGACGATCACCGCCCCCCGCACGCCGCCGATGGCCTACCCCCCCAATCGACCCGTTGCGCTGGGCCGCAGCGGATGGTGGGCGCTGGCGCTGGTGCTGTTGGTCGGCCTTGTGCTGGCGCCCGGTTGCAGTTGTCGCAGCGAGACCGCGGCCGAGAAGGCCGCTCGCCTCGCCAAGGAGCGGGCCGAAAAGATTGTCCAGGAGGAGCAACGCCGCGAAGAAGAGGAGCGTCGGCGTCCGGTCGTGCTCGAGCCGGCCCGGACCCTACCAGCCACCGAGGGGGCGGCCAGAGAGGGGGCCGCCGCACTGTTCGCCAAGCCGGGGCACTGGAACGCCGTCCTCCAGCCCGCCAAAGCCAACGCGACCGACTTCGAAGGACTCGTCACCTACGAGGTGGTCGGCAAGGACAACGCGTCGCTCGCCTCGCAGGGGACGCCGCTGCGGCTGGTGAGCCGCCGGCCACTGGTGGTGGCCCGTGAGTCGCGCAAGACGGTGGACGCCCTTTTCTATTGCCCGCCGACAGGGGGGGCGACGCCCTACCTCCGGTCGATTGTCCGCGAGCGCGGCGTGGAAGCTCCCATCAGGGACATCACCCCCGCGCTGCGGCCGCTGGCGGACCACCAGTACCACTTCGTCGTGCTCGCCAAGGAGCCGCAGCGCTACGCGTTCCTTGATTCGCTCACGTCCGTGACGGCGCCGCTGCCAAGCGTCATCGACACGTCGGCGATCGACGCCGCCGCGGGGCGGCTCAAGGCGGACAAGAACTACCGCGTCGTTGCGGTGGCGGCCGATGTCCCGCAGGGAGAAGTGGCGCTGCCCGACAACGCGCTGGCCTGGACGACGATCGCTTATCTCGTGTGGGACGAGGTCGATCCCGAGGTTCTCCTGCCCGCGCAGCGCGACGCGATCGTCGATTGGCTCAACTGGGGCGGTCAGCTCATCATCAACGGGCCCGATTCGCTCGACCTGCTGCGGGGCAGCTTCCTCGAGCCGCTGCTCCCGGCGACGTCCGAAGGGGCCGCGACGATCACCGCCGGGCGGCTGGGGACGCTCGAAAAAGCCTGGTCCGTCGGCGTCCGCGGCGCGGCGCTGACGAAGACCGGAACCTGGACCGGCGTCACCCTCAAGCCCGCCGACGGCGCGCAGAGCCTCCCCGGCACGTCCGACCTGCTGGTCGAGCGACGCGTCGGCCGGGGCCGCATCCTTGTGACAGCGATGCAGCTCGCTGACCGGCGACTGCTGACGTGGTCCAAGGGGGTCGAGACGCTCTTCAACGCCGCGATTCTCCGCCGCCCGCCGCGGCGCTTTGTGCCCAGCGATCCGGGCATGTACGGGTACGAGGCCGAAGCGATCGAGGGCGAGGCGTTAGAGCCGTCGCCCGTCGCGGTGACGTGGGCCGAGGGCGAACCGATCCGTGTCGATCCGCTGCGGAACACCGGGTGGCGGGGCTTTGTCCGCGACACGCACGCCGACCCGAACAAGCTCGTGCTGCCGCTGGTGGCCGAGGAGACAGACATCGCCGCCTACGGCGCGACGGGCGAGGCGATCGAGTTCCGCAAGCTGCAGCCCGCGCCGGTCTCGGGCGGGGCGGGGGCGATCAA
>JBGSJY010000695.1:0-8592 GCA_041741515.1 Pirellulales bacterium
GATAAGTTCTTTTCCGATCCCTTGCTTCTGGTAGGCGGCATCGACCGCCAAATCCGAGAGGTAGGTGCAGTACGAGAAGTCGCTGATCGCCCGACTGACGCCAACGAGGAGGTCGCCGTGCCACGCCGTGACGAGGATGCTTGCGCCGCGGAGCATGCCTTCGATCGTGGCGATGTCGTCCACTGGCCTCCGCTCCGCTAGACCTGAACGCTTCAGAATATCGATGAACTGGACGGAGTCGATTTGCTGCGACGTCGAGTAGCGGAGGTTATTGGTCATGGCGAAGCGGCCTGTGAGTCGCCGAGCAACTCGTCCACGCGGGCGAACGAGTAGCCCCGGGCGATCAGCTCGTCCAGCAGAGGGCCGACGTGCGGCGGCATCTTGTCTTCGCGCTCGCTGCCGAGGTGAAGCAGCAGGAGGAACCCGTTAAGGCCGTCGGGTTCGCGCTGCTCGAAGTCCAAAATCTCTTGCGCGATCAGCTTCGAGGGCCGGAAGGACGGGTGGCTTTCGGGCGCCCAGTCGCGATTCGACCCGCTGCCGGGGGTGAAGTTGAAGAGCACGCACCCCATCTCGCCCGACCACTTGGCGTGTTGCTGGTTGTAGTACTCGAACGGCGGGATGAAATAGACCGGTGATGCTTGGCAGGCTCCAATTTTTCGCAATGCCGCGAGATTCGCTACGAGGTCTTCTTTGAACTCGCGTTCGGTGACGAGTGACTTGATGCGATCGTCCCATGGCGCGTAGAGCAGGTGGGCGTGCGAATGCGGGCCGAGGTAATGGCCGCCGTCGATCATCCGCCGCAATATCGGCGCCTGATCGGGCAGGGCGAGGTAATCGCCCGTCACGAAGAACGAACCGTGCAGGCCGCGGCTCTCAAGGGCGTCGAGAATCGCCCTAGCTCCTTCGCCGTACGAGCCACCCGTAAAGACCATCGCCAGCCGCCTCGCGTCGCGCGGGCCGCGGACGACTCCGCCTTCCGACCTGGTGAGTTTCTCCGGCCTGGCGCTGCGTCGCGGCGACGTTGGATCGGGCGCGCCAAAGTGGGCCATCAGATAAATGGCGCCCGCGGTGCCGTCCATCGTCGGCTCGTTCGTGGAGTAGTCGCCGATGTCATCGTGGTAAACGACAAAATCGTTCTGGAACTCGGCGAACTCGTCGGGGCTCTCCAGATGCAGGCCTTTCAGCGACTTGTAGACTTCCGCGTAGACCGGGCCGTCCACCAGCCCGCCGGGAACGTCCATCTTGCCGAGCTTCCACATACTCGTGTGGACGTCGATCGGCCGTTCGCCGTCGCGCGGGATGCCGGTGAACATCGAGGTTCCCCACGGGTTACGCCCCAGCAGCCAGTCGCGCTGAGCGAGCAGGTGGTCGTGGTACTGCTCGTCGCCCGTCATCCGCTCGTAGAGCAGCACCTGCGTGGCCAGCGCGGTCGCCAGGTTGTTCGAGCACCAGATGAACGGCACGCCGACGCCGAAGGCGTTTCGCTTGGCACGGGCGACAGTGGCGTCGATTCCGGAGCGGTAATAGCCGGCGAGCTTGGTTTGGAACGCCTCATCGACCAGCGGATAGAGCGCGAAGTGCCCGAGGTTGATGAAGGGGTACATCTGGTAATGCCCCGCCTTCTCCAGCGGCATCCACGACGTGTCGCCGATCATCTCCGCGTAACGCTTAGCGTCGTCGAGGTAATGGGCCTCGCCCGTCGCCTTGAAGAGCTCGGCGGCGCCCCACTCCATGTCGTCGGCCCACGTGTCCTCTTCGTACCGGTACGGCGCGCCGTAGGAGTTGCCTTGTTGAAAGCCCTCGTGTTGTTTGCCCAACTCATAAACTTCTTTCGCCGCTTGCAGGCAGCGAGCGGCGTAAACATGATCGGCGAGCTCGGTGCGCCAAATCCGCGCCGCCATCGCCATCGCCGCCGCGTAGCGGCCGGCCAGGTTCGCCATGCCCGTGGACTTGCTCTGGTACTTCGAGAGCCCCTGCGGCTTGCCGTCGGCGGCGTAGGCAACGCGGTAACTGTTCGGCCCCCAGCCGTAATCGGACGAGTCGTTGTTGGGCCACTTCCAGCCGTTATGATCACGGTCGTCGGCGACCTGGTGGTAAAGCTCTTCTGGCGTGGGGTGCAGGTTGTGCATCCAGTCGAGCCCCCACTTGGCCTCGTCGAGCACGTCGGCGATTCCGTTCGCGCGCGGGCGGCCCATGTCATCAACGAGGTCACCAAACTTGTCGGGCTCGAGCTCGTAAGCCATCAGCATCGCGGCCGTCGCGAAGCTGCCGGTGATGAGATACTTCAGCTGATCCCCTGCGTCGTGCCAGCCGCCCGACGCGTCAACGAACGACCTCGCCGGTCGCGGCCCGTACGCCGTGCGGCCGTCGAGGCGATGACACGCCATGTCGAGGTAAGGGTTGTAGCCGCAGCGCTGTTGCCGCATGAACAGCAGCAGGTCGGCTTGATGATTGCCGTAGGCGCCATCGCTGATGCGGAACTTCGCGGACTTCCCTCTCGAGTCGAGCCGCACTTCGTAGTCGCCCTCAGCCGTCACCTTCGAGAAGTCAGCGAAGTAATGATGCGCAAACTTCCCCCAGTCCGATGCTTCGGAAGCTGTGAGCTTACCGTTGAGAACCGTCTCGTCCGAATTGGCGTTGACGACTGCGAAGCCCCCTTCGATCGGCTCGTGCGAGAAAATGACGGCGACCTTGGTGTCCGCAGGCAGATAGCCAACGAGATTGACGCGAACGTGGGCCTTCAGCGGCTGGGCCTCCGCCCATTGAGCAGGGCTCTGGCAAGCGAAGAAAGCAAGAAACGCGGCGAGCGATCGAAACAGCATTGGAGCGGGCTCGGAGGAACATGAAAGATATCCGTCGAACCTAGTCGCCGCTCACAGGGCTTTCAACGCGGCGCCGCTCTCGCGGCGGCAATCTGGCAGGCTTTCCAAGAAAAGGCGCCCATATGACTTCGTCTCGATCCGCGGGTCGAGCACCACGACCGTGCCGCGGTCGCGTTTGGTGCGGATCAGCCGCCCGAAGCCCTGCTTGAACTTGAGCACCGCCTCGGGGAGCTGATAGTCGCTAAACGGGTTGCCGCCTGCGGCGCGGATCGCCTCGAGCCGGGCCTCCAACAGCGGCCGGTCGGGAACGCTGAACGGCAGCTTGGTGATCATCACCAGTTGCAGGGCGTCGCCCGGAACGTCCACCCCTTGCCAGAAGCTGTCGGTCCCCAAGAGCACGCTGCGCGGATTCGCCTTGAACTCCTCGACCATCTGGCTCCGCGGCACGCCGTCGGCCTGCGAGAGGAGCCGCAGGTTCCACGCGGCAAGGAAAGGCGTCAGCGCGCTGGCGGCGCGGCGGAGGTGCTCGTAGCTTGTGAAGAGCACGAAGGCGCGGCCGTCGGTCTCGGCGACGTGCTGCTCGATACGGCGGACACAGGCCCGCTCGTAGGCGCTCCGGTCGCTTGTCGGATCAGGCATGTCGGCGTACGTCACCAGCCGCGCTTGCTCGGCGTAGTTGAAGGGGCTGCCGAGCTGGAGGGTCTCGCACTGGGTGAGGCCGATGCGGGATTGGAAGAACTCGAAGCGCGAGTCCCCCTTCGTCGCAGCGTTGCTCCGCGTCGACAAGACGCGGCTCGCGCCGACGGCGAGTGTCGCGCTTGTCATCACCACGGTCGAGACCGTGTCGTAGAGCTGCTCGCGGAGCGCGGGGCCGATGTCGAGCGGCGCCGCTCCCAGCGACACGCGCGGCTGCCCCCGGCGTGAGGTGCGGGCCTCCATCCAGTAGACGGCGCCGTCGTCGGCCTGCGTGCGCCACGATTCGATCGCGCCGGCGAGGCCATTGAGGCGGTCGTGGGCGGCGATGTAGTCTTGCCGCTCGACGTCGTTCTTGATGCCGTCGGCCGCTTGCTTCAGCTTGCGGGCCAGCACCAGGATCTCGGCCCCGAACGACGCATCGACCAGCTCTGCCTTGTTGACGCGGCCGTTTGGCGGCCCCTGCTGTGCGCCCCATTCCCACAGCGCGCCGAAGAACTCGTCCGCGGCCGCACGGCAGTTGTCGACCTGCTGCTGCGCGTCGACGAGCCCCGGCCCGACGAGCAAGCCCTTCTGTGTGCGGTCGTTGTAGAGCCGGTTGAGCAGGTATTCGACTTGACCCGCCGAGACGCCTAGCCCCAGGTGGTCGCCGGCGACCGCCTCGACCGTGTGCGCCTCGTCGAGGACCACAATGTCGTAGTCCGGCAGCAGGCTGGCCCCCTGTTGGCGCAGCGCGATGTCGCTGAACAAGAGGGCGTGGTTCACCACCAGTATCTGAGCGTTCTGCATCCGCCGCCGGGCCGCGTAGTAGTGGCACTTCGCGTGAGTCGGGCAGCGCCGGCCCAAACAATTGCTACTGTCGCTCTGGACCTCATCCCACACGCCGGGGTCGGGCGCACGGCCCAGGTCCGCGAGCGAGCCGTCGGTCGTCTCGGCGGCCCATTTCTTCAGCTCGCGCAGGTCGGAGACCTGCTCATCGCGGTCGAACAGCGTGCCGGCGCGGTTCATCGCCGCGTCGAGCCGGCGGAGCGATATGTAGTTGCGGCGCCCCTTCACGAGCACCGCCGAAAACTCGCGGGGGATTACCGCATTGAGGAGCGGCAGGTCCTTGGCGATCAGTTGCTCCTGCAGCGCGATCGTGTGCGTCGAGATCACCACCCGACGTTGCTTCTTCGGCTTCTCTCCGGCGGGTTGCGGCTCGCCTTG
Organism: Pirellulales bacterium; assembly: GCA_041741515.1. Classification (GTDB taxonomy): domain Bacteria; phylum Planctomycetota; class Planctomycetia; order Pirellulales; family Lacipirellulaceae; genus Botrimarina. The sequence continues at coordinate 4,722 of JBGSJY010000695.1, forward strand.
ACCCTCGGTAGCCGCGAGGATCGCCGGCGCGAGATAGGCAAAACTTTTGCCGACGCCGGTCCCCGCCTCGGCGATCAGATGCCGCTTACGACGGATGGCGTCCTCGACGGCCTCGGCCATCGCCAACTGCTGCGGCCGGTCCTCATAATCCGACAACCGCCGCGCAATCGCCCCGCCGGGACCAAGGATATCGCGGGCTCTAAGCGGGCTGGTTTCCATACTTCCTTACGCTGCCCTAAGAACCTTGGCGATCCGTTGAGCTCCTGGCGTCTTGGCGGTTACACCTTAGCAAGCTCTTGCGATTCGCTCACATCCGTCGCTGTCGCGAACATCTCCGCGATCACCTCTTCGAGCGGCGGGTCTTCGACGCTGACGTCGGCGACCTGGTAACTGCCCAGCACGCTCGAGAGCACCGCGGCAATCTTGTCACGCTCAACCTTGATCCGCGCCTTGGGCGACTGAGCGTCGAGAGGTTCGCCGAACCGCGCCAGGTCCGTCGGCATTTGGTCATCGGTGAACTGCAGCGTTAGCACCTTGTGCCCGCTGAAGCGATCGACGATCCCCGCCAGCGAACCGTCGTACATCAGCCGTCCGTGGGCGATGATCACCACGCGCCGACAGAGCGCGGCGATGTCCTTCATGTAGTGGCTGGTGAGCAGCACGGTCGTGCGACGCTGTTCTTGATAGTGCTTGAGGAACTGCTGGATATTGTGCTGCGCTACCACGTCGAGGCCGATCGTGGGCTCGTCGAGGAACAGCACCTCCGGCCGGTGCAGCAGCGCGGCGATCAGCTCCATCTTCATCCGTTCGCCGAGCGACAGCTCGCGGACCGGCTGATTGAGCAGCTTCGTCACGCCCAAGAGGTCCGTCAGTTCGTCAGTCGTCCGCTCGTACTCGTCGGGCGGAAGGCGGTAGATCTGTTGGTGGAGCCGGAACGACTCGGCGGCGGGAAGGTCCCACCAGAGCTGATTCTTCTGCCCCATCACCAGCGCGAACCGCCGGCGGTACTCGTTGGCCCGCTCCCACGGCGTGAAGCCCATGACAGTCGCCTTGCCGTCCGTGGGGCTGATGACGCCCGACAAGAGCTTGAGGGTCGTTGTCTTGCCGGCGCCGTTGGGGCCGAGGAAGGCGACGAATTCACCTTCTTCGACATCCAGATCAATGCCGCGGACCGCCTCCACCTCACGGAACTCGCGGTGGAAGAGTCCCTGGAACGAGGCCAGCAGCCCCTCCTTCTTCTGGTACACGCGGTAAGACTTCCGCAAGCCGCGGATCTCGATAATAGCCATGGGGAGATTGTAGAGGCGCCGCGGGGCGTCGGACAGCGAGCGAGGGGGCAGCAGATCGCCATCGCTCGCCGCCTTTGCCCCCCACCCGCACGCCGTTACGCTGGGGGCTCCTTCGAGCATTCCACCCAACCCCGCGCGGCTGCATGCGTCTTCTGGACCGATTAGAGAAGCGGTTTGGAGCTTATTCCCCGCCGGGGTTGACGCTCTGGATCCTTGCCGGCCAGGCGATGGTGTTCGTGTCGCAGTACATCGGGCCGAGGGCGCAGCCGGGCGCTCCGGGTGGCGCCGCGGCGGCGATCTACGGGGCCCTGGCGCTCGACCCGCAGCAGGTGATCGCCGGCGAGTGGTGGCGTCTGTTGACGTTCCCGCTTCTCGCGCCGCTCGGCCAGTTCCCGCTCTTTGTCCTCTTCTACTTCTGGTTCCTCTATTTCATCGGGACCACGCTCGAAGGGGCCTGGGGGAGCTTTCGCTTCAACGCCTACCTCGCGCTGGGCTACTTGGCGACGGTCGCCGCCGCCTTTATCGCTTACGCCGTCGCTCCCGGCGGTGGGCTGGCGCTGGCCGACTTCCTCTACGGCAGCCTCTTCCTCGCCTTTGCCCGGCTGTACCCCGACTTCGAAATCTTGATGTTCTTCATCCTCCCGGTGAAGGTGAAGTGGCTCGCCCGGATTCAATGGGCGTTCTATTGGTACGTTGCGATTTTCGGCGACTGGTTCTCACGGCTCACGGTGCTGGCGGCCATCTTCAATTACCTCGTCTTCTTCGGAGGGGACGTCCTCCGCGAAATGAAGCAGGGCCGCCGACAGATGCAGCGGAAGGCAAAGACGCTCAAGGAGCCCGCGAAGGTCCTCCACGAGTGCCGCGTCTGTGGCCTCACCAGCGCGATGGCGCCCAAGGCGGCGTTCCGGTACTGCTCAAAGTGCGCGGGGCAGGCCTGTTACTGCCCCGATCATATCAAGGACCACGAGCACGTGGCGGAAGTGAAGCCCCAATGAGCAAGCCTCATTGACCAAGGGACGCTGGCCACCAGCGTTCCCCTAGCTCCGTCTTCCCCTAGCCCCTTTTTCACTGGTCATTGGGGCTTAGTCATTGGTCATTCCCCTACGCCGCCATTCTCAGCCTTGTTGCCGCGGCGCCCATGAGCTTGTCGATCGCGTCCGCGGTCCGCGCCGTCGCGCCGAGCTGCGTCGTGACCAGCGCCTGCGCCCGCCGGCCGAGCGCCTTTGCCTCCTCGGGCATCTCCAGGCAGGCGATTACGAAGGCCTCTAGCGCCGCTTCGTTCTCGACCATGCGGGCGCCGTCAGCGTGCAGCAGCGTGGCGACGATGTCACGGAAGTTCTTGGTGTTTGGACCAAAGCAGGTCGCAACGCCGTAGGCGGCGGGCTCGATCATGTTTTGTCCGCCGCGGCTGCCGAAGCTGCCGCCGACGAAGCCGAGGTCGGCGACGCCCCACCACGCGCCGAGCTCGCCGACGGTATCGACGAGAAGGATCGAGGGGCTAGGGACGGGGGACGAGGAATAGAGTTGGCTGCGTCGTTTCCAATCGAGACCGCTTTCGTCGAGAAGCCGCGCGACCTCGTCGAAGCGTTCGGGATGGCGGGGCACGAGCACGAATCGCAGCTCCGGATGCTCTTCCATCGCTTCGCGGAAAACCCGCAGGCAGATCGCTTCCTCGGGCGCTTGCGTGCTCCCCGCGAGCCACACCATCTCGGTCGTGGCGAACCCGGCAAGTCGCTTCAATTCCCGCGTCCGCGGGTTATGACGGTTGGTCTCCGCCCCGTCGTACTTCAGCGACCCCGTCACCTGCGTCGAACGCCGCTTCGCGCCGAGGTCGATGAACCTTTCGCGGGTGGGGATGTCTTGGATCGCCAACAGGTCGAGCTGCCGGAGCGAACGCTTCACCAGCGGCAGCACACGGCGGTAGCCGTTGTAGCTATTCTCGCTGAGCCGGCCGTTGACGATGCCGACCCTGGCGCCGTGCCGTTTGGCGGCGTCGATCAGGTTGGGCCACAGTTCCAGCTCCGCAAGCAGCAGCAGATCAGGCCGCACGCGTCGCATCGCCGCGTCCACCGCCCAAGAGAAATCGAGAGGGCAATAGAACACCGTTTGCGTGGCGCCGTATTTTTTCTGAGCGAGGTCGTAACCGGTCTTGGTGGTCGTCGAGACGACGAACTCCCAATCGGGATGGCGGCTGCGTAGCTCAGCCATCAGCACGCCGAGCAGATTCACCTCGCCAACGCTCACCGCGTGCAACCAGACGCAAGAGCGGTCGCCCATCCGCACCGGGACGCGGCCCAGCAGCTTTTCGGCGTACCCTTCGCGGTACTTGCCTGTGCGCCACGCCGACCAGGCGATGGCGGGCGAAGCCAGGAGAAGCGCCGCGGCATAAGCGGCGTTGAGCGACCAGCGCACCAGATGAGACATGCCCCCTCCGCCGTGTTAACGCGAGTAACGATCGCCAACGACCGCCTGATTCGCGACAGCTGACCTGAATGCGTCACCATCGAAATCCACCGCGGGCGTCGCAGGCGGTGCGGCGGGCGCCGGGTTGGCGTAGCGGTCGTAGCTAGCGGACGCGGCGC
>JBGSJY010000696.1:0-3371 GCA_041741515.1 Pirellulales bacterium
TGCCGATCATCGCGCGGCCGCCGCTCGCCGAGCGGGACGACGTCAGCGCCCTGGCCAGCGTCCAGATCTGGAGCCCCGCGGCCGGTCGGATGATCCCGCTCAGCCAGGTGAGTTCGGGCTCGGAAGTGGTGTGGGAAGACCCGATCGTGATGCGGCGCGATCGCTTTCCAACGCTAACGGTGCATGGCGACCCGCGCACGGGACTGCCGAGCCAATTGCTGGCCCGCGTGCGTGAGTCGATCGAACGGATCGAGCTCCCCGAGGGCTACACGCTGGAGTGGGGTGGCGAATACGAGAACTCGCGTGACGCCCGCACCGCGCTGGCGCAGTCGATCCCCGCGATGCTGGCGTTGATGGTGTTCATCGTGGTCGCGCTGTTCAACTCGGCCCGGGCGACGCTGCTGATCTGGCTGGTGATGCCTCTGGCGCTGATCGGGGTCACTGCCGGTTTGCTGCTGACCGGTTTCCCGTTCGGATTCATGGCGCTGCTGGGCGTGCTGGCGCTGGGCGGAGAGCAGATCAAGAACCAGATCGTGGTGCTGAGCAAGATCCTCACCGAACGGGACAAGGGGAAAGACCCCTACTTGGCGATCCTCGATGGAGGAACTGCGAAAATGCGGCCCGTTTGTATGGTCGCGATCACGACCGTGCTGGGAATGATCCCGCTGTTGACGGATCCCTTCTTCGGCGCAATGGCCGTGTGCATCATGTTCGGCTTGTCGTTCGCCGCGGTCCTCTCGTTGATCGTCACACCAGTGCTGTACGCAATCTTCTTTGGCATCCACGAGCCGATGTCGAAGAAACTCGGCTGATGTTCCGAGTTAAAAATCGCTCGCTAATCTAGTAGTCCATAAAAATTTCACCACGACGGACACAAAGGACACGACGGCTTGTTTGCCGAGGCATCGTCATCCTCCGAGGCCGGCCGTCGTGCTCTTCGTGTCCGTCGTGGTGAGATCTATCTTCCATTGAGAGCCTGCTTTCGAGTCAGAGGATGACGAGCGATATGCCTCGACTGCGCATCACCCACAAGACCGCGTACCACTACCACACCCCCGTCTCGTTCGGGGCCCACCGCGCGATGCTGCGGCCGCGCGCCTCGCACGAGTTGCGGGTGCTGGGGGCGTCCGTTGAGATTGAACCCAAGGCGGACGTCCGCTGGCTGCTGGATATCGAGGCGAACTCAGTAGCGGTCCTGACCTTCGCCGAGCCCGCTGCGTTGCTGCGGCTGGTGACGCAGATTGATGTCGAGCTGCTCGACGACAACCGGATCGAATGCCTCATCGACCCGATCGCCCGCCTCTACCCGTTCCAGTACTCCGCGGACGAACAAGTTGCGCTGATCCCCTACCGGTTGCCGAGCTACCCGTTGGACGGTCCGGCGCTGCACCACTGGCTCAGCGCTCTCTATCAGCCGGGTCAGTTGATCGACACGTTCGAACTGCTCAATCGGCTTAATACGCACATCTACCAGAGCCTCAACTACCGTGAGCGGTATGAGCACGGCGTGCAGCTTCCGCACGAGACGCTCGCTTTGGGCGGTGGGACCTGCCGCGACTACGCCGTGCTGATGATGGAGGCGGCTCGCTATTGGGGGTTTGGCGCCCGGTTCGTTTCGGGATATGTGCGGCTGGAAGAGGGCCAGCACGGCTCGACCCACGCCTGGACCGAGGTCTACCTGCCCGGCGCCGGGTGGCGCGGATTCGATCCCACCAACAATAAACTGGTGGGGATTGAGCACATTCCCGTGGCGGTCGCCCGCGAGCAGCAGCACGCGGCGCCCCTCACAGGCAGCTGGGACGGCCCCGGCGACGCCTTCGACAGGATGGAGGTGTCCGTGCAGGTGTTTTCGGTGAGCTAGTCGGACAACGGTGGCCCCACAACCCCGGCGACCGGCGCAACCCGACAGCGGGCTTTCGTCGCCGCGTAAGCTAGACTTCTCCCGACGGTGCAATCAGACTTCCCTGAGAGGGGGCGCCCGGCAAAACCGTCGAGGCCCACTCAGGCCCTCCCCATCTCAACCCTTCGATCAAGAGCCCACTCATGGACACCGACCGAACCAGCGTCATGAAGAGTGTCCTCGCCAGCGAAATCGCCGCCCTACGCGGCTACTGGGGCTGGTTCCTGGGGCTGGGAATCGCGATGATCGTCGCGGGATCGTTCGCCCTGGGCTGGTCGTGCATCACGGTCGTCACGTTCTCCATCACGTGGATGTTCGGCTTCTTGATGTTGGCCTCGGGCATCGGCGAGATCATCGGCTCATTCTGGGTCGGCCGTTGGAGCGGCATGCTCATTCACCTTCTGATCGGCGTGCTCTATGCGCTGGTCGGCATGATGATCATCGATCAACCGGAGAGCGCGGCGATCCAGCTGACGTTGATCATCGCCATCTTTCTGATGGTCGCCGGCGCGTTCCGTGTGGTGTTTGCTGTCAGCGAGCACTTCCCGGGCCGGGGATGGGTTCTGGTGAACGGCGCGATCACCTTCATGCTGGGCCTGATCATCTACAAGCAGTGGCCGGCTTCGGGATTGTGGGTCATTGGCCTGTTTATCGGCATCGACCTGATCTTCAATGGTTGGGCGTGGGTAATGCTAGCGATCGGCCTCCGCAGGGGCGGCGCTGCCCGTGTCGCCGCCACCGCGGTGGAAGGCTAGCGTCACGAAAAACGGCTACGGAGCTGCGGTGGCTTCGCGGTAGCGGCGCCGCTGCCTGCGTTGAGAGCCATTTCGCTAGCGGCCGGTTCCGTTCGGCTCAATCCCTACAATCCGCAAAACCTCTCACGTCTAGTCGTCGGCGTAGTCGATGACCCAGACGACGGCCCGACCTTGCATGCCGGGGGCTGCCGATCAGAGGAGGTTGGGGATGCCGCGGATCGCTCTTCACTTGATCACTGCGCTGACGCTCTTTTGCGCCTTGATCGACGCACGCCCCGCCGCCGCGCAGGCGTCTGGCGTTGGGCTACCGGCCATTGCGGATACGCCTCTCTCCAACCCGCTAAGCTCCCGAATCGGTCCGCTACGGGCCCCCGTGGAGACATCCACGGGCAACCTCCAGTACGAATCCGACTATCTCGACGCCCAGAATATCCCGGGCGCCCTGGAGGACGACCCGCTCGCCGATGACCTGCCGGCGCGGTACTACTCGCCCCGTTCCTACCGCGACACGGAAGGCGCCGTCCGGCCGATCGCTGACTACGCCCCCGCCGGCTACCAGCCGCGCGAACAGCAGGAGGGCCCGGCCGTGCCGGAGTTCACCCCTCTGCCCCCCATGGTGTTGCCGACCGTCGGCGGAGAGAACGACGTGGTGGTGCGCGGCATCTACCCCGGCTCGTTCCTGGCGCCCGGCACGAACACGTCGTTCCGGCTGCGCG
>JBGSJY010000697.1:0-2061 GCA_041741515.1 Pirellulales bacterium
CCCTCGCCGGGGCCGCCCGGGGCGTTGAGGATTCGATCAACGCTTTGTTGCGCCGCCGCTCGCGCCGCCCTAGCGGCGGCGTCACGCCGATCGTCCGAGTCGCTCATTCGCTGACCATCCCTTCCGCGGCGCCGGCGTCGCTCGGACGCGATCGTTGAACGCATTCGAGCTCACCCACCAGTCGCTTTAGGGCCCGCTGGTGCAGGACCCGCGCCGCGTCGGAGCTGCGATCGATCCTCCTGCCGATCGCGGCGAACGAGAGATTCTCGTAGTACCGCAGGCGCAGCACCAGCTCATAGTGAGGGGGCAGCCGAGTAATCGCCAGCATCAAGTCGTCGATACTGCTGGAAGGTATCCCGTGGCGACCGGATCCGTCGGCGGCAAGCTCGCTGATCCGCTGCCGCGCGGCGGGCCCTAGGCGGGACCCTGCCAAGGATTCATCGAGGGGCCGCTCACGCGCGATGTCGCGTTTTTTTGAGACCCGGTAGAAACGATGGATTGCGTTCGCCTCGTTTTGCAGCAGCGTCTTCAGCCACGCGAGGAACCCGTGGCGATTGGCGAACCGCGCCGTGCCAAACCCTTCGGTCGCCTTGAGAGAAGTGACTTGGACCAAGTCGGAGGGCGCGACCTTGCGACGGATCGAACCCTGCAGGCGATCGTTCGCCAGCTTTAGCAAGAGGGGTCGATAGAACGCCAGCAGGTTGTCTTGGGCCTCGACGTCGCGGGAAGCGGCGCGACGGAGCCAGTTTGACAATTCGGGCGACTCGGGGTGGTGGTTCTCGTTGCTTTGTGCACCCATCGCAGCTACTCTCGGCAGAGCTTATCCGGGTATCCTTACCGGCGGGCCCCATAGGGACTGACGGGGACGGCGGTCGTCATATTAGTCGCATTTACGAAGCGATCCCAGTTGAATTCCGAGGGGCCAATCCCGGTGAGACGCGGCTCGATTTAGCGCCGGGGCGGCCTCCCACGGGCCAAATTTAACAGCGACGACACCGGCAAACCCCGCCGCACTGCTTCCGGCGGGATCAACAGGACCTATCCGTTTCAATACGCCTAACTCCAGAGAACGCCAGATGGCTCTGTGTGGCGGTGCAACTCGACTGGCGCTCGCATTAGCGGCGTGCTGCTCTTTTGCAGGGACGGCATTGGGGACAATTCTCCGTGTCGACACCCAACTCGTCGGGAATCAGCTCCATCTTGTTGAAGTGGAAGTTACGAGTGGGTCGGTGGGCGGGCTTTCCAATCGAACGGTCCCCTACGAGGGCCTGATTCCGACGACGGTCGTCGACTACGTCTCGGTGATCGAATCCAACAGCACCAACACGATCACGGTGCTCGCGACTCCCGACGTGGTGGCGCCGGCGGGTGACGATCGCCTACGGCTGCTCGGGGATCGCAGCCTGAGCACCGGCGTTTTCAATCCGAGCTACGGGTCTCCGGGCGTCGAGGTCGTTTTCGATACGCCGATCGTCAACGGGCCGGGGGTCGATGTGATTCTCTTCGAGCTCACGATCGGAAACGGACAGGCGCCCGACCCTTTTGAGATACTGAGGCCCGGCCTGCCGCAAAGCGTCTACCGGGCCGATGCGGATGACTACGAACTCCGGCGTTCCATCAACGCCGCAGCGGCGCCTACAACATTTATGGCGACGGTCGCCCCGAACAGCGTCGCCGACTTGATGACCCTCCGTGACACGACACTGGACGCTGTGGGGGTCGTTTCGAATCCGAGGTGGCATGCGATCTCGGTGGACCTCGATTGGATCGGCGTAGGGCCGTGGCAGCAGGTGTCCCGTCTGCAGATCTTGTCGGATAACGCGGCTCAGAATACGCCGATCGATCTGCTGATGGTCATGGGGTTGCCTGCCGCCACGCACCCCGCCGACTTCAATTTCGACACGCAGGTCACTGCTGCCGACTACTATCATTGGGCGTCCGAGTACGGGTCGGCAGGCATGAGCGACGGCAATGGCGATGGCGTCATCGACGCCGCCGACTACACGATCTGGCGCGACGCTTTTGCGGCGGCAGCATCGTCAATCGCCGTGCCCGAGCCGT
>JBGSJY010000698.1:0-4585 GCA_041741515.1 Pirellulales bacterium
CACGGCCGCCGCGTCCGATGAAGCTACGTTATCTGAAGCCAGCAGCGCGTCTTCGATGAGCAGCGATTACGTTTTCTTCGCCTCAGCGGACAACCCCGACTTCTTGAGCTTCGTGCTGCCGGACCTTGACCCATCGATCCAGTACGCGGTTTCTTTTGCAGGAACAACGCTTCAGGTCGCGGGGGGTGAAACGGTCGATTTTTCCGCGTTCGCTCCGACCGGAGTCTCCGCCTTCTTGGTGCGGGGATTGACCGGGGACCCGGCGGCCGAGTTCCCACACGTATTCGGTCTGACCTTTAACGGGAGCGGCGTGGCCCATTTCGCCAGCGCTCGGGTCGTACCGGAGCCAGGCTCCGCGAGTACGCTTGTCGCTGCTTCGACATTGCTCCTGATTTGGCGTGGTGCGACGCGGAGACGGAAGGAGGGGCCGTCCGCGTGAGGGACATCCGCGCGGGGTCCTCTCTCGCCTAGCCCGAGTACCCGGCGAACGGGGCTGGGGGGACGCTCTGGTAAGTCCCCCCGGCCGAGTTCGCCGCTGGAGGGCTGCTTCCGCTCCGGGACCTGCTCAGCCTACGGTTTAGCAGGCCCTCCGCTCCAGCAGCCTACCGGCGCGGCATCACGCGTATCCGATTCTCTTCGAGCGGCTGGTACATGAGTGGGGGGTAGGCCGGCATCCTGTGTCGCCGCGGTATCGGGTGGGCTCGAGTCCCCGGGGGTTGTCCGACGAGCAATCGTGGTTGGCGGTCCGTGGCAGCAACTGTTTCGAAGAGATTTTCACGCGGACGACGCATCCGTCCCAGCCTTCGATTGACGGAGGTTCCTCGAGTGACAACCTTATTGAACAGGACGAGGCAGGTCACTCATGATAAATCTTTGGAGGACGCGGAACATGGTTCGGCAACAGTACGCTTTGCAGCGGCGCGTGGTTCGATTGTGCTCGACCCCGCTCATCCTGGCATGTTTCCTATTCACGTTGCTCGACGAAGCCTGCGCCACCTATGTCAGCGCCGGCGGCCGTGGATTCGGAACTTCCGACGAGTCGAGCGAGACCGCAGGTACTTTGAGCGTCACCTATATGGGCGGCAGCGGGTTCGGCTCCACAGCGACTGCGGATTGGTCGTGGGAAACAACCGCCAATACGTTTCGCGGCCGGTCAAAAGCAACCGCACTAGCAACGTCGAGTGGAAACCCGTTCTTCCCCGCTGGGACAGACGCGCTGGCCCTGATCCCCAACGCGGCGCCCTTTCCCACCATCACATTCGACCGGCCTGTCCGCTACGACTATACGGTCCATTACCGGCTCGAAGTCGATGACGAAGGCACGAGAGTCGACTCCAGCGCAGAGGCAGAGCTGGTGCTTGGCGAATTCGGCCTCCAAGTCGTACAGTCCACCCATCCAACCGGTCTTCCAAGCAATGGTGTCAAGATCGGCACGCTACGAGGTTCAGGAGGGCTGCGGGCGGGAACCCACTCCATTGGCATCGGCGCCACGGCCAGTGCGAATGGCTATATCCTCGATCATGCCGCCACCGCGTCGAGTCAGATGATCGCCGACGTCAAGTTTCAGCCGGTTCCAGGAACACGGGGGGTATTCGTTGGTTCAACAGAATACGATGACAAGGGAGAAGTCCGCATCGCGGGCGGACTCGACGCCAACCTATTGAAGCAAGAGTTAAGTAATTACAACTCTTTCATGAGCGATATCGAATTCTATGAGGGCCAGTTCGTTGAGATCGACCTGCTGACTTTCAATTACTTGAACAATCCCACATCGAACTCGATCGATCGCATTAAGCGGGCGGTAGCGACGCAGGGATCTCGATTGCAGAAAGACGACCTGTTTATCTTCTACTTTTCCGGGCATGGCGGCGGGGCCAGCACGGGCGACGACAACATCCATGTGCAAGATGGCGTGGTCATTACCGACGACCAGCTTACCTCTTGGTTCGACACTCCCGAATGGGACCAAGTAAATAAGCTGTTCATCCTCGATTCGTGCTCGTCGGGCGGCTTCATGGGCGGTAACGACGACAAGCCAGGAGAATCTGATCTGCTCGGACTGCCAAAGACTGCGGTCCTGGCCGCGGCAACCGAGCTCAACGAGTCGTTAACGCCCATTTTCGGCGATGCGACCGATACGTCGCTGGCCGGGACGACAACGGGCGGCAAAGGGCATTTCACTGAACTCCTGCTCAACGCTCTGGCAGTAGACGAGGACGGCTACGCCACCGCCGACGAGAATCGCAATGGACTCTCGTTCGACGAAATGGTGGCGTTCCTCAATATCGGAACGGCCGGCGCCTCGAGCTACGAGGGTCTGCTGAAGACGCAGGCCTTTCCCGCGCCCAACGATACGCTGCCCCAACTGTTGCAGCCGAACTTCGCGTTTGCGGCAACGGCAGATTTTCGCATGCAAATGCGTGTCAACGGAGAAGGAATACCCGAACCAGCAACTCTGTGGTTGCTGGCCCTGGGTGGTCTTGCCGTGGCCCGGCGACCGTTGTCGGCCTTGTTCGTTGGAACTCTACGCAACTAGTGACGATAGAACCGAGCCCCCCCTCAAACTGAGAAGCTGTCCCGAAACGTGTAGCGCGATGTGACAAGAACCGCTACGGTTCCTCCTTTGGACTGGCATCCACGGATGGAGGAACCGCAGCGTATTCAAGGACCGAGAGTATCCCAGCGACTTGACGGACGAGCAATGGCGGCTGGTGGAGAAGCTGCTGCCAGAGCCCAAGAGCACGGGCCGCAAGCCGACCGAGCGGCGGTGGGTCGTCGACGCGATACTGTACGTCACGGTGACGGGCTGCCAGTGGCGGCAACTGCCGCACGACTTCGCGCACTGGAAGACGGTCTACAACACGTTCTGGCTGTGGCGTCGCGACGGCGTGCTCCAACGGGTCCACGACGCCCTGCGGGAGAAGGTCCGCAAGGCGGCCGGCAAGAGGCCGACCCCGACCGTGGCGATCCTCGACAGCAAGTCGATCCGCACCGCCGAAGGGGGCGAAGAACGGGGCTACGACGCGGCCAAGAAGATCACCGGCCGCAAGATGCATGTGGCGGTCGACACGCTCGGCTTGGTGCTGATGGTCGTCGTCACCTCGGCGGGCTGGCAAGACCACGACGGGGCGGTCCCCGTCTTGGCGAGAATGAAGTCACGCTTCAAGCGGCTGAAGGTCGTGTTCGCCGACTCGGCCTACGGCCGCAACGGCCTCCCCGCGTGGGTCAAGCAGACGTACGGCTGGCTGCTCGAGACGGTCTTGCGGCCGGTCGGCGTGAAGGGCTTCGTCGTGCTCCCCAAGCGGTGGATCGTCGAACGGACCTTCGCCTGGCTCTCACGTTACCGACGCACGACTCGCGACCACGAGAAGACCACCACCTCCACCGAAGCCTTCGTCCACCTCGCAGTGATCCGACTCATGGCTCGAAGACTCACGAGGGCGTAAACAGCGTTTCGGGACAGCTTCTGAAATCAACGTTGGTTGTCCGCGGCCCGGTTAAGCGTGTCGTTATGCCTTCAATGAGCAGTTCGTGATGGAGAGCTTCAGCTTCAAGTCTCAGAGGTGGTTCCGACGGATCGTGTCGCCGACTGCGCGGCTCATGCTCGTTGTTTGCGCTGTGTTGCTGGCGAGAATCCCAGTACTTTCGCTTCGTGGCAGGTTGATCGCCGATGCAGAGCCAATTGCTTCCATCGTCGAGAAGTTATTGTTTCTGGCGGTGGCGATTGCAATTTGGTGGACAATTAGCGTGTTCGTCGAACGCCGTCCGCTCACGGAAACTGGGTTTGGAAAGAAGAGGCGACTGTTGGAGTTCGGCGTTGGTGTGGTGCTGGGAACTGGGTTGATTAGTAGTCTTGTTGGCGTTTACGCCATCGCAGGATGGTATCGCGTGTCGTCAAGTGGGTTTGATAGATCCGCCATTGCGTCCGCTGTTTTGGTGCTGTCAGTTACTGCCTTGTTTGAGGAATTCCTATTTCGCGCTCTTTTGTTTCGGTTCGTCGAGCAATTGGCTGGGTCATGGGGGGCGATCACTTTAATCGCCTTCCTGTTCGCGGGTGCCCATCTGCAAAACCCATCGTCAACATGGACATCAACGCTGGCACTTGCATTTGCTGGTGCCGTGTTCTGCTTGGCATTCATCGCAACACGGAGTATTTGGCTGGTAACCGGATTGCATATCGGTTGGAACGTTAGTGAGGCGGTTGTTTTTGGCCTGCCAGTCTCTGGGGTTCAACTCCCATCGTTGGTGGTATCGCACCTTACTGGCCCGGACTTATGGACAGGCGGTTCGTTCGGGCCTGAAGCCAGTGCCGCATGCGCAATTATCTCGCTTGCCACTGGACTGTGTCTCGTGATTTTTGCGACAAAACGTAACACAGTGATCAACGCGGACGGGCAAGATGCAACGTTTAAGATTACGGAGCAGAACAATGTAACGGCATAACAAAGGTCCATCCGGTTTCTCTGTGGGTAGGTTAGGATTTCGCGGGAAAGGAGCGTCCCGATGCAAGACCGCGAGTTGTACGAGAAGATCCTTGGGTTAGAGGCGCCCTGGTCGGTGAGCCGGGTCGAGCTTGACGCGTTGA
>JBGSJY010000699.1:0-1740 GCA_041741515.1 Pirellulales bacterium
GAGCGTGGCCGGGGTGACGAGCGCCGCGAGCGCCACGGCCATCAGCCCCTTGACGCGCACCGGCAGCGTCGCGTCGCTGAGGATCGGCGCGGTGGCCACCACGGCGCCGACCCGCGTGAGGATCAGCGCGAAGGTGACGCCGAGTTCCGTCAGTTGCGTTTCGAGGCCGGACATGGAGGAGTGGGCAGTGGGCGTTGGGCGGTGGGCAGGGTGGGAGCCGTCGGGGCTAGCCGCGCGCTGGCGTTACGGAGACCTCACAGCGTCGAGGGGATGCTACGCAGCAGGTTGTCGGAGTAGTCCAGCAACTGCGCGAGGATCCAAGGGAGCGTGAAAGCCAGGGCTAGGCCCATCGCGACGAGCTTCGGCACGAAGGCGACGGTCTGTTCCTGGACCTGCGTCAGCGCCTGCAAGAGGCCGATCACCAAGCCGACAAACATGCCCGCGACCAGCACCGGCGCCGCGATGACCGAGGTGATGAAAAGCGCGTCGCGGCTGATGTCGATGGCGAGTTGGGGGTCCATGCGGAGGAGTGAGGCTTAAGGGGTGAGGCTGCAGGGTTGTGGCGGTGAGTTTTTCCGCGATGGTCTTCGGCTTGTAGCGCAGCCTTCACGTCTCAAGCCTCAGGCCTGAGGCCGCAGGCCTCACCAGGCGAAGCTTTCCATCAGCATGCCGATCACCAGGGTCCAGCCGTCGAGCAGCACGAACAGGAGGAGCTTGAAGGGGAGTGAGATCAGCACGGGGGGAAGCATCAGCATGCCCATCGAGATCGTGACGCTCGCGACGACGATGTCGAGGATCACGAAGGGAAGGTAGACCTGGAAGCCGATCAAGAACGCGGTCTTCAGTTCGCTGAGCATGTAGGCAGGTAGGATCGCGGCGAGGGGGACGTACTCCTCGCCCTCCTGGAGGTCGTAGAGTGCGTAGCTGGTGCGGATCTCGCCTGTCTCGGGGTCGATCGCGTCGGGGAGCCGGCGGAGGAACATCCGCACGCTCTCTTGGTTCTTGGTCAGCGCGATCTGCTTTCCCATAAAATCGCGCATCGGCGCCGACGCATTGGCGAACGCCTGATCGATCGTGATCGCCCCGTCGGTGTAGGGCTTGATGCCGTCGTTGTAGCTCTTGGTCCAGACGGGCGTCATCACCAGCAACGTCACGAAGAGCGTGATCGACGTGAGCACCTGCCCGGGGGGCGCCTGCTGGGTGCCGAGGGCCTGACGCAGCAGACCCAGCACGACGATTACCCGCACAAAGCACGTCGTCATCAGCAGCACCGCCGGGGCGAGGCTGATGACGGTCATCATCAGCATCACCTGCAGCGTCGAGCTGAGGCGCTGCGGCTTGGTCCAGTCGTCAGGGCCGCCCATACCGAAGAGCGACACGATCTGGCCGTCCGGCGACGCTGCGGGCTCTTTGCTGGCGATGGTCGGATCGAGGACCGCCACGCCCGGCGAGGGGAGGCCCACGGCCGCGGTGATCGCGTCGAACTCGTCCTGCGCGTGCGCCGAAGAGGCGGCGAGCAAGACTAGCGCGATCAAAGAGACGGATTTGGAGAGGTCAACCATCGCCGCGGCCTCCCGGCGTGTTGGCGTACGCGGCGGCGAGCGAGCGGGGGTCGAAGGAGGCGTCGGCGTAGCGCTCGTCGCTACGCGCATCGAGAAAGCCGCTCTTGGTGCGCTCGGTCTCCATCTGACGGAGCAGGGCGTCGAACTCGGCCGTCGAGCCGCGCCCGCTGCTGGCGTC
>JBGSJY010000700.1:0-4383 GCA_041741515.1 Pirellulales bacterium
GACGAGCCCCGGCACGGCGACGGCCTTGTAGCCGTAGTAGCGATCGCGCGTCCGCAGCTTGGCGAACGCCTCGGCGTCGATCCCGGCGGGCGCCTGGCACATGGCTTCGAGGGCATAGACCTCGCCCGTCGCCGCTTCGCGATAGAGCAGCATCCCCTTGCCGCCGAGGCCCGAGCCGTAGGGCTCGGCTACGCCCAAGGCGAGCGACGTGGCGACCGCCGCGTCTACGACGTTGCCCCCCGCGCGGAGCACCTCCAGCCCGATACGCGTCGATTCGGGATGGCCGCTGGTGACGGCGTAGTCACGGCAGACGACCGTCAGCTCGGCGCGAACGGCGGGGCCCACGAGCCCCGCCGCAGCGCCGACGATTATCGCTAAGGACGCAATCCGCATAGCCGCTTCACCGTCCCGACGAGCGACGTGAGGACAGAGCGACGGCGGCGCCTAGCGCCGCGAGCAATGCCGCAGCAGGCTCCGGAACCACGGCGAACGCGACACGCTCCACAAGGACCGTATCGTCCGCGAAGCTCTCGTTGAGCACCAACCGCAGCGCCTCGACGCCGCGCGCCGGATCGAGCGCGGCGGGGCCGAGCGTCAGGAACGTGGCGCCGCCGTCGATCGAGTAATGCAGCGAGTAGGTATCCGCGTCGAGGTCCGCGTCGAGGATCGTCAGCATCCGCGGGACGCTGCTGCCGAAGACGACCGTCGAGGTCGCCGCGGCGCCGGTCCCAATCGCGTTGCCGCGGAGCGAGACCTCCGTCGCCGAGGTGCGGGTGAAGAACGTTTCAGCGGTGACTTGGGTTCCCCGCGGGTCGTTGTTGGTGAGCGAGATCCGCATCTCCTCGTCCTGGGCCGGGTCGTAGACCGACTCGTTGAAGTTCCAAGAGAGCTCGAACAGACCCAGCACGCGGCCAGTAGTGACCCCGGGGAGGTCGATGTAGGTCGATCCGAGGTCGATGTTCGACTTCGGGGTGGCGTCGAGCTGGCCGACGCCATTGGTGACGACTCCCGCGAGCGGCGCATTGACATCGAAGTTCATGCCGGGCGTCGCAGAGTTCTGTGCCGCCTCGATGGCCGTGCCGGCCGCGTCGTTGAACTGGAAATCGGCGATCAGAGTCGAGGCGTTAAAGACGTCAAGTATGGCCGCGGAGGTGGGCGCCGCCGTCGCCGTGAGGGCCGCCAGGCCAAGAAAGATTCGGGGGGCTGCTGCTTGCATTAGTCATCTCCAAGGTGAGGCACAGCGAGCGGGGTCGCCAAGAACGACCCCGGGAATAATCTTCTTAAGCACCAGCGCAAGACAAAGGCGGAGCCTCCCCGGACGCGCCCCGCGGGCCTATCCAGCCCGTCGAGCCCGCTTGTCCCCGGAAAACTCCGCCTGCTTCTCTTCCGCAATTCTCTTTCAATCACCGGCGTGACGGCAAATACCCCGCCGCCGGCGGCAACCAGCCGACTATAGCTACCGAGCGTTCTCGACGGAACATTTTTTGCGGAAAAGTCCTTCGCCAGAGGCAGGGACTCGCAGTCGCGCCCCTGTTTTTTGTCGGTTTTGCCTTTTCCCGGCGGTGAGGCGACTACTAGAATCAGGGCCGAGAAGAAGTGAAGTCTCGACTGCGTAGAAGACTGCGTGGAAGCGTAGAAGAGAAATCAGGCGAATCCCGCGCCCGCTCCGAGGACCTTTTCCCCCGGACGCTGACGGCGCGGCCGTTCCTCGCTGTGGGAGTTGGTCTCGGTGACACGTCTTGCCATTCAGAGCCCCGCCAATCAGGGCGGCGCCGATCAACGTGCCGAAAGCCCGTCGCGTCGCCTTGGTTTTACGCTCGTGGAGCTGCTGGTGGTGATCGCCATCATCGGCATCCTCGTGGCGCTGCTATTGCCCGCGGTGCAAGCCGCCCGCGAGGCGGCTCGCCGATCGTCGTGCCTGAACAACATGCGCCAGGTGGGGCTCGCGCTGATGAACTATGAGAGCACGAAGGGCAAACTTCCCGAAGGGGCGACGCAGCGTACGGGGGTTTCTACAAATCCCACCCAGTTCAGCTGGGTAACTCTGATCATGCCGTACATCGAAGAAGCGTCGGTCTTCGCGCAGGCCGACTGGACGATCCCGCTCGCCGAGCGCGCCGCCAGCAAGGACCTCTCGCATCATATTCAACTTCAGACCTTCAAGTGCCCTTCGAGCCAGGACGTCGGTCCGGTGCCCGACGGCGACAACTTCTACGGCGCCCGTGGCAACTATGTCGGCAATGGTGGCATCGGATGGATATGGATGAATGATCCTGATCCGAATCAGTGTATGAATCCCAACCCGTTCGCGATCCCAACGGTGATCGCGGGTGACCCGTACGGCACCGGGATCACCACCGTCGGCGCCCACGCTGAACGGTGCCCCGGCCAACGCAGCTCATTGCTCAGGCAGGGGGTCTTCCAGGTCAACCGCGGATTGAAGCTTTCCAAAGCGACCGACGGGACGAGCAAGACCAACGCCGTCAGCGAGTTGATAACGGTCGAAGGACTCGACACCCGCGGCGCGTTGCACTTCGGCGCGGCGGCGATGTACATGCACGATCAGGCGCCCAACTCCATCAAGGCCACGATCCGCGGCACCACCAACAGCTGGGAAGACTTCACCCGCCACTGCGTGAGCGTGGACGGTATTGCACCCTGTGACGGCACCGGCAAGTGGCAGGGCCAGTGGCAACAGATGGCGCGCAGCAACCACGCCGGCGGCGTCAACACCCTCAAGCTCGACGCCAGTGGCGAATTCGTCAGCGACGACATCGACCTCCGCCTATGGCACGCCCTGGCCACGCCCGACGGTGGCGAGGTCGTCGGCGACCTGTAGCGAGCGGCGCGCCATCGAGAAGCGATAGCCGCGAGACGCCCCCGAGCCGGTAAACACGAGCCGGTAGACACGAGCCGGGAGACGCCAGTCCCCGGAGGGGCGTCGGTACCCGCTGCGCTCCGGGGACTGACGTCTCCCGGCTCAAACGCAACGCGTAACCGATCACGCTCGAAGCAGCACGGTCGCTCAGGGCAAGCTGGCGGGCTCCTCGCCCTTCATGGTCGACAGGTTGTGGAAGGTCAAAAGGTCGATGTCCTTCGTCAACCCGTGGACCGAGCCGTCGGCCATCGTGAACAGCACGACGCCGCCCGAGTGGACCGAGCCGAACTGCCGCCAGTGCGTTTGGTAGCGGGCCTCGGGGTTGGGGTCGCCGTCGGCCGTGCTGGCGTCGAGCCCGAAGTAAGTTGGTAGGCACGCCCAGCCCGCCCAGGCAAAGCCCTGGACGAAGCCGTCGTACTGATCGCTCGAGAACGTCAACGTGTCTCCGACGTTCGAGCCGAACGTCCCTGGCGCCTCGCCAAACATCAGCGTTTTGGATGTGCCGTCGATCACCTTTGCGAGTGGCGTCACGCTGCGGCGCCCAAATACGCCGACGAGTTCGGTTTTAATGCTCCGGGTCGCGAGCTGGGGGTAGGGGATGGCGGGGTCATTGATTCGGTCCTGCGGCCCCGCCGTCCCGACAACGCCGGTGACGCCGGCGTAACTGGTCAGCCCTTGCGCGGCGACCGCCGGGTCGTTGCCCCCCGACCCGCGGTTGAGCGCGCTGGTGGTGGCGATGAAGTACATCTTGTCGAGATACGCCGATTGCGGCGGCTCGTCGGAGATCGACGGGCATCGCAGTGACGCCACGCTGACGCCCGACAGCCGCCGCCTCCGACTGTTGTCGAAGGAATCGTTGTAGTACCAGGTAGCGTTCGAATCGGGCGCGATCGGGTACTGTTCGGTGAACTGATCGAAGAGTGATTGTTCCTCGACGTAGGGGAGCGTGAACACCAAGACCCCAATTCCCTGCTGCAACTGCGTCACGCCGTTGACGGTCGATTGATCCTCCCACGGCCTGCCGAAGAGCGGCGTCCCCAGATACCCCGGCGGCAGCGTCTGCCGCGCCGCCTCGTAGTTCAGCGCCGCCAGGCCGAGTTGCTTTAGGTTGTTCGTACAGGCGTTGCGCCGGGCCGCTTCGCGGGCCGCCTGCACCGCGGGCAGCAGCAGGGCCACGAGGATGCCGATGATGGCGATCACGACCAAGAGTTCGACGAGGGTGAAGGCGCTTCGCCGGGCGACCCTACGGCTGGTGACCCCTGGACTGGTGACCCGAAGGCTGGGGCAGGTGAGCATCCGCTCGATCTCCATTTCGTTGCCTGTCTCAATGAACACGTTGGTTCGCTAGGCCAGCAAACGGCCAGCCCGCAGCTCGGCCTCCCGCGCCTTGGCGTCGGCGCCGACCGCTCGGTACACGGTCGCCAGCTCCCGGTGAGCGGCCGTCATCCCCGGCGCCTGCCGGACGCAGAGCTCCAGCGCCTCGACCGCCTCGTCCGGCCGGCCCA
>JBGSJY010000701.1:0-15424 GCA_041741515.1 Pirellulales bacterium
GGCTCCCCGCTCGCCGCAGCCGCAGATCGCCCGAAGCGATCGAGATCGTCGCTTCGCCCGCCACCCACGGCGCCGACACCCAGCGGACGTCCTCGGTCCCCAACAGCAGCTCGGCCAGCAGTCCCACGACCGACCCGCTCCCCTCCGCCGAGTCGCACCGGTAGGCGGCCAGTAGGGGCGAGACCGCCCGCAGCGCGCAACCCTTTGCAGCAGGGGCGTCGCTCTGAGTGACAAGTTCAACGAGCCGCATAGCGTTCCCCTCCCTAGGATTACGCGTGACGCAAGGAGTTGTGATGTTCGGCCGCAACGAGCTGTAAGGACTAGTGAAGCTAGCCAAGAAGGGCCCTTTCGGCAACGGCTGCCGGCGTCGGCGCTCGCGGTGGACGCCTTCAGGCACGGCCGTTGGCGGCTCGCTTCTGCCCGTACATCGCCGCATCGGCGGCATGGATCATCGATTCGACGCTCTCATAGCCGTCCCGAGAGTAGGCGACGCCGACGCTCGCGCCCAAATGCAAGATGACATCGTCAACGGCGATGGGCGCGGCGATCCCTTCGTCCAGCCGCTGGTGGATCGGGGCGTAGGTCGCCGCGTCGCGGACCCCGTCGAGGAGGATCAGGAACTCGTCGCCGCCAAAGCGGCCGACGGCGTCCGCCGCCCGCACCAAGTTTTGCAGCCGCGAGCCAACCTCCCGGAGACACTGGTCGCCGACCAGATGCCCATGGCGGTCGTTGACGAGCTTGAAGCCGACCAGGTCAAGGAAAACCAGCGCGAAAGGGCGTTGGGCGCGGTTGGCGAAGCGCTCGGCGACGGTCGCCATCAAGGCACGCCGCATCAGCACGCCGGTGACGGCGTCCGTCTCCTGCGTCGCGGCAGTAGGGTTGTCACGGCTGGCCGCCGGGGTGAGTTCGACCAGCAGGATCCGCATGCCGGAATCCCCGGGCAAAGCAAACGGCGTTGTTTCTCGCCGCCACCCGGCCGGGGCGTCGGGCTGCGTCAGCAGCGCGGCGGCGTCGGCGTCGGTCGGAAAGGCCTCGCAAAAGCGGCGGTTGGCCCAGACAACGTCGCCGCTGGAGTGGTCGAAGAGGGCGTAGGCAGCCGTTGCGGCGTCCAGGACGAGCGGGGCCAGCTCGGCAGCGGAGTAGGAAGGTTGATGCACGAAGCTGCGGGCGGGCTTAGACCGCCGAGGAGAGAAAAAATACTAGGAAAAATCGACATCACCCTCAATCTGACTATACTCCGACCCAGGCTCTGATGCCGGCGCCGTCCCAATGACCGAGTTTGGCGGCCGGTCGTTGGCGCCCTGCATCACGTTCCTCTGCCGAATCGACTGGCTTTTGAGCCCCCCGCCCACCGGTTCGCCCCCCTCCACGACCGTTCTCTCCATGCTTGCCTTAGTGCGCTCGCTCTTTGAGCTGACGTCAGCACGCGCGCGCCGTCGCTCCGCCGATGGCTACCTTCTCTCACCGGATCGCTTCGAACTCGCCGCGACCGCCGAGAGGATGCGGGTCGATCGGAATCACTCGGTGGTCTCGCTGCTGGTGATCGAGCCCTCGCGGACGAAGAATTCGCCCCGGGACATCCAGGACCTTGAACGCCTCTTCGCCGCGCGGCTCCGCCTGACCGACACGGCCGGCTGGATGCACGACGGACGGCTCGCGGTGTTGTTGCCGGATACGCCCGAGGCCGGCGCATGGAAGGTCGCGGAAGACCTCTGCGAGCGCTACCCCGTTGGCGAGGACCGCCCCAACTGCGAAGTTGCCGTCTACCCGGATCGGGATCGAAGCGACGGGGACCTTCCCCGCGAAGTCGATCCGCAAGATTTGGTGGGCGTCGCTCCGCCGACAGCAGGGGCGCCTGTGGCGGAAGGCCTGAGCCTTTACGACGCCTTCTTCTTGCGCCAAAGTCCCCGCTGGAAACGAGCGATTGACGTGATTGGCGCCTCGGCGGGGCTGTTGGTCGCTGCGCCCTTTATCGCCCTGGGCGCGGTCGCGGTGAAGCTCACCAGCCCCGGACCGGCGTTTTTCGTTCAAGAGCGCGAGGGCTTTGGCGGCCGGAGTTTCCGGATGTACAAGCTCCGCACCATGCGTCGCGACGCCGAGCAACTGAAGTCGATGCTTGGCCTCCAAAGTGAGCAGGACGGACCGGCTTTCAAGATCGCCAACGACCCGCGGGTTACGCCGGTTGGAAGGGTATTGCGGAAAGCGAGCATCGACGAGCTTCCCCAACTTTGGAATGTGCTCCGAGGCGACATGTCGCTGGTGGGCCCCCGGCCGTTGCCGCTCCACGAATCGCGAGCCTGCAAACCCTGGCAACGGCGTCGTTTGCACGTCAAACCCGGGTTGACTTGCACCTGGCAAATCCACGGTCGAAATGTGGTGCCTTTCGATGATTGGATTAGGATGGACCTCGATTACGCCGACCGGAGTAGCCCGTGGCTCGACATGGTGCTCGTCGCCAAGACAGGACCCTGCGTGTTGCTGCAGAAGGGACGTTGAAGCGGTTTGCGCCCCCCGTGCCGCGCCCCAATCGCCGCGCCCCGAGTAGCTGATTCCCACCGCCCCAACCGGATTCGCCACCCGGTTGCCAAGCCTGCCTGGCGACCTCTTCCAGCTGCGACGCGCCCCTCCCCATGCCCGGGATCCCCCCCTTGCCGCTGTCGGACGACGACATGAGCGATCGTGCCGCACCGCCATCGACCGACAGTCACGCAGTGCGTGGCCCGGTGGGGGGACGCCGCCTGCGCGTGCTGCAAGTCGCCTACGCCTGCCACCCGCACCAGTCGATGGAGACGCGGATCGGCTGGTACCGGGCCGTCCACGCGGCCCGCCACCACGACGTGACCGTCCTTCATGGCGACGCCGACAACGACGGCCTGCTGCGTGACGAAGCGCAGCGGCTGGGGATTGGAGACCGACTGCACTTCGTCGGCATCGACCGCTGCCCGTGGGGCGAGTTCTTCAACCGCTGGGCGACGACCTACTACTTGGGCTACCGCCTCTGGCATCGGTGCGCGTTTGCCGTGGCTCAGCGGATGCACGACGAGAAGCCGTTCGACGTCGCCCACCATACGACTTATTGCGGTTACCGAGAGCCGGGCGACACCTGGCGGCTCGGCGTGCCCTTCGTCTGGGGTCCGGTGGGCGGCACGCAGGCGTTTCCGGCGGCCTACTTGCGAGAGCTCGGGCCGCGCGACGTCTGGATCGAGCTTTGCCGCAACGCGATCAACGCCCTCCAGCTGCGCTACAGCCGCCGGGTCCATCGGGCGATGCGCCGATCCGCTGTCGTGATCGCCGCCACGCAGAAAGCGGCCGACGACCTCCGACAGGCGACGGGCCGCAATGCGCCGGTCCTGCTCGAGACGGCGCTCGATATCCCCATCGTCCAAGAGCGAACGCCGCGCCAGCCGGGCGAGCCGCTGCGCATCCTTTGGTCGGGCCGGCTCCGGGCGTGGAAGACGCTGCCGCTGTTGCTGAAGGCCCTGCCGCTATTGCCGCCGGACGTGGATTGGCGGCTGCGGATTCTCGGCGTCGGCCCGAGCGAGGCGGCGTGGCGGCGTCAGGCGGAGAAGCTCCGCGTCGCCGACCGCATCGAATGGCTGGGCTGGCCCGACTACCGCTCGACGTTGCCCCACTACCAGTGGGCGGACGCCTTCGCGTTCACCAGCATGCGGGACACCTCGGGGACCGGGTTGCTAGAGGCCCTGGCGGCCGGCACGCCGATCGTCGCCGTCGATCATCAGGGCGCTGCGGACATCATGACGCCCGACTGCGCGTTGCCCGCGCCTGTTGCGACGCCCCGGGACACGATTACCGGCCTGGCGGTCGCGCTGACGCGTCTGGCGCGGGAGCCCGACACGTGGCGTCGCCTTAGCGAGGGCGCACGGGCCGAAGCAAAGCGCCGCCTCTGGGAGCGACAGGCCGACGCGGTCCTCCGTTGGTACGACGCCGCCGTATCGCCTGCCGCCGCTGCCCAGTGCGCTCCCGTGCGGCGCGCCGCCCAACGCCGCCGTCAGGTGTCAGCCGGCGGCCCTTCCAACCAACCCTCCATCGGCTAGACCGCCGAACCTCAAGAGACCTCCGATGCGCGCCAGTCCGACAAAAGCGTCTGTCCTGTCGATGGTCGAGACACTGTTCCGCCACCGCATCAAGGCGGTGCTGATCCCGACGCTGATCCTCGCGGCCGGCTTGGGAATCGCCTTGTTCGCGCCCCGGCAGTACCGGTCAGAAGCAAAGCTCGCTCTGCAGATCGGCCGGCAGAGCGTCAACCTCGACCCGACCGCCCAGACAGGGCAACAGATCATCGGCATCCAGCAGATGGGACGCGACGCCGAGGTGATCACCGCCCTGGACCTTATCAAGAGCCGCGGCGTGCTCTCGAAGGTCGTCCAGCGCGTCGGCGCCGACTACGTCCTCCGTGGCGGCCCCGCCGGGGAAGGCGATGACGTACCTGCGGGTCCCGTGCAGCGAGTGTACGACGCGACGTTCGGGGCGGCGATGCACGGCGCAATCGCCGCGCTCAAGAGCATTGATCCCATCGATCGTGATGAAGAGGCCGTCATCGAGATCGAACGAAATCTCGTGGCCGATTCGGAACGGGACTCGACTCTCCTCTTGGTGAGCTACAGCACCGACACGCCCGAGGGCGCGCAGCACATCCTCGCCACGCTGATCGACGTCTATCGCAATGAGCACCTACGGATCAACCGTAACCAAGGGTCGCGGAACTTCTTTCAGGAACAAGAAGAGCTGATCCGCGAGCAACTCGACGCGGCCATGGACCGGGTCCGCAAAGCGAAAAACGAGATCGGTGTGGCGTCGATCGACACGCGACGGCAGAACCTCGAGAACCAGTTGCAGTCGATCACGATGTCGGCCTTCCAGTCCGAGTCGGAACGCAACGCCCTGGTCGCGGAACTCAAGGACTTGAATCTCCAGATCGGCGCCATGCCCGAGCGGCTCATCTCGTCGAAGACATTGATGCCGAACGAGGGCGCCGATCTGCTGCGGGAGCAGCTCTACTCCCTGCAAGTGAAGCAGGCCGACCTGAAGGCCCGCTACAGTAGCAGCCACCCGCTGGTGATCGCGATCTCACAGCAGATCGACGAGGCGGAGAAAGTCGTGGATAGCCAGTCCAACGTCCGCGAAGAGACCGTTGACGACATCAACCCCTTCCACCGCGAACTTTCGCTCGCCGCCAATCAGAAGCGCAGCCAACTCGCAAGCCTCGAGGCCCGACTCCAGTCGCTCCGCCACCAAGACGAGACTGTCCGCCAGGACCTCGAGAAGGTTAACCTCGACGCGATGCACATCGCGCAGCTCGAACGCGAACAGGAGATCCTCGCCCGCAAGTACTCGCGGTATGCCGACAACCTCGAACAGACCCGCATCGACCAAGAACTCGAAGAGCAATCGGTGTCGAGCATCAGCACGGCCCAAGAGCCCACCTTCGCTAAGAAGCCGGTGAGCCCCTCGAAGCTGGTCGTCGCCTTGGGATCAATCGTCTTGGCCTTCGCAGGGACCGCCGCGACGATCCTCGGCCTCGAACAACTCAGCGAAAAGGTCCGCGACGAACGGACCATCGAAAAAATTACTGGCGCTCCGGTCTTGGCGGTCATCCCCGATTCGGGTGTCTACGGTCGCGTACTCGCCCCTTAGGCGCCGACGCGACGGGCTTTACCGCTGAGCCAAACCAACGGCCGACCTCACTCACCCACCCCGCCATGTCAGCCCTTTCGAGTTCGATGTATCCACCCCAACCCCTCGATGTGTACGAATCGCCGGAGGACGCGGCCCGCGCCGTGCCGCGCCGTCGCGGTGCGGAAGCGTACGATACGCTGCTCTGGCGACTCCAGCCGCGGCTGGAAGCGTCGCGTGAGAGGAATGACGGCGCCGGTTTTCTGGTAGGCGTCACCTCCTGCGGCCGGCGGAGCGGCGTCAGCACCGTCGCCGCGAACCTGGCGATCCGCGCGTCCGACCACCGGATGCGTCCGGTTCTGCTGATTGACGCGGCTGTCCAGCAGCCGACCGTCGGCAGACAGTTCCGCTTACTGGATGCGAGGGGTCTCGCGGACGCGCTCGCCGGCCGCTGCTCGGTCACCGAAGCCATTCACCCGACAAGCATTGACGGCCTCGACGTCATGCCGGTCGGCACGGCGGGCCTCATGGACCGCGTCGGCTTCGACTACCAGCTGGTCGAGGCAATCGTCGGCGGGCTGCGCGAGTCGCACCAGATGGTCATCTTCGACCTGCCGCAAGTGAGCGAGCTCCACAGCATGCTGCTGGTGGCGCGCCGGCTGGACGCCGTCATTCTCGCAATCCGTCACGAAACGACGTCGGCCAGCACGCTCGAGAGCGCGACCTCCCAGCTCCAGGCCGACGGAGTCAACTTGGTAGGATCGGTGGTTTGCGCCCACAAACAGTACGTCCCCTCCTGGCTGCGACGGCGGCTGTAAACCGTCGACTCCTCAATACGCCGCCGCCGAGTACGGGCGGTCTCACCGATTCACCCAGGGCCCGCTGACTTGTCGCTGCACGCCCCGCAAACCTTCGGCGCCCAAGGGGCTACCCTTCCGCGGTGGCGGCGCGCGGTCGCCGGTCTACCGCGCGGCCTCTGGGTGTTCGTTGATCAGGCGGTCGTGAGCCTCGCTAATTTCGCGGCGCCAATCGCCGTGGGGCGTTCGGCGGGTCAAGAAGAGCTCGGGTACTTCGTCCTCGGCTTCTCGATCTATTTGTTCTCGCTGGGGATGGCGCGGGCCATGGTGTGGACCGCCTATACACGCCGTAATCCGCAACTCGCTGTGGCAGACAGGCCGGCTTACGCCGGGAGCGCGACGGTGCATTTGCTCGTCTTTTGCGCGGTCTCCTGCGGCCTGACCCTTTTGGCGGCGACCGCCGCCTGGGCGCTGGGCTACGCGCTCTACGCCTGGCTGTTGACGCTGGTCGGGCCCTGCGCCGCCGCGATGCTGCTGCGCGAACACGTCCGCCGGCTCGGCCTGGCGAGGTTCGACTTTTTCGACGTCTTTGTGTTCGACCTGCTGGTGTCCATCGCCCAGGTGCTGCTGCTGGTGTGGCTGGCCATGCGGGGAACGGTCTGCGCGAACGACGCGTTCCTCGCTCTGGCGGCGACGTCGCTTCTGGCGGCTCCCTGGCTCGCGCTACGGGGCGACGCTTGGCGCATCGATTGGCGGCGCGTCATCCCCGACTGGAAAGAGAACTGGTCGCTCACCAAGTGGTTGGCCGGCGGGGCTTCGGCGGTGCTGCTAGGAAAGGAGGGCTACAACTGGCTCTTGTCCGCCATCGCCTCGATCGCCGAACTGGGCCGACTCGGGGCGGCTCGGGTGATTGTGCAGGTGACCAATCCTCTCGTCATCGGCGTGTCCAACTACCTCGGCCCGGTCAGCGCGAAGGTCTACGCCGAAGACGGCCTCCGGGGTTTGTGGCGCTTCACCGTCCGCACGACATCCATCATGGCGGCGGCGATCGGAATGTTCCTGGTAGCCGTGTCGCTGGTGGGGGCGCCGGTCGTCCACCTCATCTTCGGCAAAGCCGCGGCGGGCGTGAACACGCTTCTGCTGCTGACGCTCAGCGCCGGAGTGCTGTCCGAGGCGCTACTGATCCCGATCGAGTTTGCCTCGGTGAATCGGGGACGCGTCCGATTGATGTTCTACACGGCCTTGATGCGGTTGGCGGTTAATGCTTCGCTAGGATTTGGCCTCGTGGGACTATTCGGCGCCGAGGCGATCGGCGTCGGCATGCTCCTGGGGAGCTCCGCCGCCCTCGCCTGGCAGTGGGCGGCCTTCGCGCGGGAGGCCCGCGGTGAGTAGCACCCTGAAGCTCTCGGGCTTCACCCTGCCGTTTGGCGAGAAGCTCGGCGACCAGCTCGACGACTTCGACGACGGCGCGACCGACCACAGCGGCATCCGCTGGGGACGCGTGGCGGCAGTCGTGGCGTACTTCTTGCTGACGTTCTATTACCTCGACCACGACGCCGCGGCGTTCGCCGGACGGCAGGTTGCCGACACCCCCGAGGACGATATCGCCGACCAGTACGTCGACGAGATCGAGATCGGCAGCGGGTTCCGCAAGCTGGTCCTCATCACTTACGGCGCGTGCGGCATCGCGTGCCTGATGCACTGCCGCCGCCGGCAGTGGAACGTGCAGCGATTCGCGGCGCTGGCGATGTCGGCCTTGGTGGCGTGGATGGTGCTGAGCGTGCTCTGGTCCCTTGACCCCGGCCTGACCGTCCGCCGGCTTGTCGCGGCCGGTATGGTCTTGATCGGGTCGGTCGGCTACGCGCGGCTGCTGCGGCCCGACGAGCTGCTGGCGGTCGCACTGGCGACCTTCGGCTGCTTCGTATCCTACAGCCTGCTGCTGGACATCTCGGGCGGGGGCAAGCCGTGGAACCCCAACTATCGCTTCGGCGGGACGCTCCACCCAAATCAACAAGCCACCTACTGCGGCATGCTCTGCCTCGCGGCGTACTGCCTGCCGGCGCGCTACGGGAGCCAGTGGGTCACCCGAGCGCTCTTTGTCTTCGGACTGGTGTTGCTCTACCAGACGCAGTCGAGGACCAGCATGTTCGCCGTGATCGTGGGCCTCGTGATTGCGTCGTTGGTCAAGTTATCGTCCGCCCTGCGATGGCAAGCGGCGTGGCTACTGCTGGCGCTGGTGTCGGTGGCGTCGATCGCCGTCGCTAGTTTCAGCGAAGGCCAGCGGGCGGGGCTCGCCGAATCCGCGCTAATGGGTCGCACCGAGCAAGCGGGGACGCTCTCCGGGCGGGCGCCGCTGTGGCGAGAACTGAGCCGCTTCGCGGCGCAGCGGCCGTTGACGGGTTACGGCTTCGAGTCGTTCTGGACGCCGGACAACATCGACGCGGTCATGAAGTCGCAGAAGTGGGCCCTTCAGTCGGCGCACAATGCCTACTTCGAGACGGTGCTGCAGCTCGGCCTCCCCGGGCTCGCCTTCGCCTGCGCGACGGTGTTCGCCAGTTTCAATCTTGCTCAGAGCGCCTACCAGCGCTCACGGTTTGCCGGGTACGCCTTTATCTATGGCGTGCTTGGCTTCGCCATGACGAACGGACTGCTCGAGTCGAACTTCGCCAAACTCAAGTACCCCACCGTCATCGCTCTGATCGGCGTCTGCAGCGTCATCGCCTTCTACCCCGTGGACCCTTCCGGCGAGGGCGATAGCCGCCCGCTGCTGCGGAAGCGCGCCGCCGCGCCCGATCGTCGGACAGGCCGGTTGAGCGAAGCGATAGGAGAGCGTCAGATTGCGTGACGTCGTCGCCACTGCGCCGCCCGCTGTCGTCACGTCGCCCGAGCGTGTCCGCGCCTGGGTGCGCTCCGCGCGGAATGCGGGGCTCGTCGTTTTTCTGGTAGCGGTGTTCGGCGCCGTCGAGCACGACCGGATCTTCGCGAACGCGGCGATTGCGTCGATGGACGAGAAAGAGATCCGTGATCTCTTTCTCGAGCAGATGGAGCAGGGGAGCGCCCTCCGGCAAGTGGCGTTGCTCGGGTTCGGCCTGCTGGGGGTCGTCGGATTGACGTCTTCACGCGAGAAGTCTTGGAACCTCCGCTGGAGTGTCTTGGGACCGCTCGCGGCCCTCGTCGCGCTGGCCAGTTTGAGCGTGATCTGGACCTCGGAGCCGGCGTTGACCGCTAAACGGTTGGTGGTGTTGATCTGTGTTTTGGCGGGCTGCGCGGGTTTAGCGAGGATGCTCACTCCCCGCGAGTTTCTCGCGGTTTCACTGGCGACTCTGCTGCTGTTTGTCACCGGCAGCATTGTCGTCGACGTCCTGGCGGGCGGACGGCCTTGGTCGGGCGAGTACCGCTTCGGCGGAACGCTCCATCCCAACGCGCAAGCGACCTACTGCGCGGTCCTGGCGATCGCGGCAAGCTGCCAGCCGATGGGGTGGGGGCGGCGTTGGGTCCGTTGGCTGCTTGTCGCCACGGCGCTGGGGCTGATCCTTCTGACCGAGTCGCGCACCGGTCTGATGGCGGCGCTGGCGGCGCTCTCGCTGACCTGGATGGTCAGGCTGCCCCCGGGGCTGAAGTGGGCGGGGGCCTGGCTGTCGGTCGCCTGCCTCGCGGGGTTGTTTGTGGCCTACAGCAGCGTCGGTAGCGGCGCCCGCCATGGCGTCGTCGATGCGGCCCTGATGGGACGCAGTCAGCAAGCGGGCTCGCTGACCGGCCGCGTGCCGCTGTGGGAAGAGCTCCTCGGTTATTCGGCGAAGAAGCCCCTCCTTGGCTACGGCTACGAGGGGTTTTGGACCGAGAAGCGGATCGCGGCCATTATGAAGAGCCAGAAGTGGTCGCTGCAAAACGCCCACAACTCGTACTTCGAAATCGTGCTGCAGCTCGGCTACGTCGGGCTGTTCTTCGCCGTCTGGTTCCTCCTGGCGGGGACGAGTTCGTTGGCTGCGGCGAACCTGCTGACGCGCGACCCGGGCTACGCCTTTGCCTTCGGCGTGGTGATGTTCGGCATGATCAACAGCTTGCTCGAGTCGTTGTTTGTGAAACTGCGCTACACGCCCGTGATCGCGATGATCGGTCTGCTGATGGTCACGCTGTTTTATCCGCTCCGCACCACTCCCGCCGGCGGCGCCGAGGCGCCCGAAGCGTCCGCCGCATGACGGCGCGGCTTTCGTATGAACGCCCCCTCCCCTAGCACTGCATTGCCGCCGGTGGACGTCACCGTCGTCGTCGGCAGCTACAACCGCGCCGCGATGCTCGCTGAGACGATCGAGAGCCTGACAGCACTCGACACGTCGCTCGCGGGGGGCGGGCGGTTCACCTACGAGATCGTGGCGATCGACAACGCATCGACCGACGAAACGCAACAGGTCCTCGCCCGATTCGCGGATCCCGCGCTACGCGGCGCCGCTGAGCGCGTGCGGGGCTTCTACGAGGTTGAGCCCGGCGTGACCCACGCCCGTAACCGGGGCCTCCGCGACGCGGCCGGCCAGTGGATCGCCTTCCACGACGACGACCAGCGCGCCCACCCGCAGTGGCTCGCCAAACTCCAAGAGCTCGCCCGCCGCAGAAACCTCAAAGTAGTCGGCGGCGCGGTCCACTTGTCGCTCCCCGCGGACAACTGCCGCGAGCTGGCCCCCGAGTGCCGCGTCCTGCTCGGGGAGAAGGTCGGCTGGAACCAGGAGCAGCCCTACAGCCGCAAGCGGATCCCCGGCACGAACAACCTGATGCTCCACCGCTCGGTGCTGGACGAGGTGGGCGTCTTCGACGTCCGGATCAAGGACGGCGGCGAGGACGCCGACCTCTACCGCCGCATTCGGGCGGCCGGTTACGACGCTTGGTACACCCCCGAGGCGATCGTCTACCACCTGATCCCCGCGCCGCGACTCGCGGACCCGTACATGAAATGGACAGCCACCCGGCACGGCCAGCACCTGGCCCTGCGAGAGTACCGGGAATGGGGCCGTGCTAAACTAGGCGTCATGATCGGAATTCGCGCCCTCCAAGCGGCGGGAAGCTACTTTCCGCGCTATGCACTAACTAAGCTAATGGGGAGGCGCGAGCAGGCCCTCGGCAAGAGGGCTCTGCTGTGGCGATCCCAGGCTTATCTCGCCCGGGCGTGGTCGCTGTTCCGCGAGGGAGACGCGGACCGTGGCCGCCACGACGCCTCGCTCAATCTACGCGAGGGACGCGAACAACTGATCCACAGCCGCTAGATCGCAATTCAACCCCCGGCCTACCCGCGAGCGGCTCTCCGCTCGTCCCGCACTCACCCTCGCCCAATGCACCCAGACGCAATCGGTGGCTCGGCCACGCTCGAACCCTTCCGCGCGCCGGCGCTCGCTCCGGTGACCTCGTCGTACGATCAGCCGGTAGCCGGAACCGTCCGCGTTGTGCTGCCCGCCTACAACGAGGCCGAGGCGTTGCAGCCTCTTCTGGAATCGCTGCACACGACACTTGCCCTCGCCCGCCTGCCGCACGAGATCGTGGTTGTCGATGACGGCAGCCAGGACGACACCGCGCTGATCGCTAGCCAGGCGTCGTTCGCGATGCCAGTGCGATTGGTGGAGCATGAGCGGAACCGGGGCCTCGCGGCCGCTCTCCGGTCGGGCCTGGTGGATGCGGTCGAGCACGCCACGCCTGGCGACGTCATCGTCACCATGGACTCGGACAACACGCACCCCGCCGGCCTGATCCCGCGGATGCTGGCGATGATCGCTGAGGGGCACGATGTCGTCATCGCCTCGCGTTTCCAGCCGGGCGCGCGGGTGATCGGCGTTCCGCTGGATCGCGTGCTGCTGAGCGTCGCCGCGCGATGGGTCTTCAAGCTCTTGCAGCCCATCCCCGGCGTCCGCGACTACACCTGCGGCTTCCGCGCGTACCGCGTCGAGCCGCTTGCCGCTGCGATCGACCACTACGGCGACCGTTTCGTCAGCGAACAGGGCTTCTCGTGCATGGTGGACGTGCTGCTGAAGATGCGGCGCTTGCGCGTCGGTGGCGGCCCGATCGTTATGGGCGAGGCGCCGATGGTCCTCCGCTACGATCAGAAGGGCGGCGTCAGCAAGATGCGGGTCCTCCGCACGATCCGCCAGACGCTGTCGCTCGTCGCCCGCCGCACCGTCGGCGGGGCGTAAGCGAAAACGAGTCGCAAGGCACGGAAGTAACGATAGGCAGGGAGCCGGAACGCGTCAGCGCCCGGAGCGTCGCCACAAGAAACCCCCGCCAGCACCCTTCCGCCGTGCCCACCACCCTTCAATCCGACGCCCCCACCACCACGCCCCGCGCCAGTGAAGGCACGAAACGCCGCCACTGGTGCGTCGTCGGCGGCGGCATGCTCGGCCTCTCGCTCGCGAACGAACTCCAGAAGCGCGGCGTCCGCGTCACCGTGCTAGAAGCGGGTCCCGAGCTCGGCGGCCTCGCCAGCCCCTGGGAGTTGCACGACGCCGAAACCGACCGCGAGGTCACCTGGGATCGCCACTACCACGTCACGCTCCTTTCCGACACACGGCTCCGTCAACTGCTCGGCGAGATTGGCCTCGCCGAGGAGATGCGCTGGATCGAGACCAAGACCGGCTTCTATAGCGGCGGCCAGATGTACTCGATGTCCTCGACACTCGAGTTCCTCACCTTCCCGCCGCTGCGGCTGTGGGAGAAGTTCCGCCTGGGGATGACGATCTTTGGCGCGTCGAAGATCAAGAATTGGAAGCGCCTCGAACAGATTCCTGTCACCGACTGGCTCCGCAAATGGTCGGGCGTCGGCGCCTTCGAGAAGGTCTGGCTGCCGCTGCTGAAGGCCAAGCTTGGCGACGCCCATACGCGCGTCTCCGCCGCGTTCATCTGGGCTCACATCAGCCGCATGTACGCCGCCCGCCGGTCGGGTCACAAGAAGGAGATGTTCGGCTACGTCCGCGGCGGCTACCCGCGCATCCTGCAGACGCTCGCCGACACGCTCGAAGAGCGTGGCGTCGAACTGCTCACCGACGCGCCGGTCAGTGAAGCAACCGCCGCAACGGATGGCCGCGTGGCGGTAAAGTTCGCCGACGGCTCGACGATGCACTTCGACGAGGTCGCCTTCACGACCCCGTCGTCGGTCATCGCCCGCGCCGTGCCGGGCCTGAGCGAGGACGAGCGCAAGCGACACGAGGGCGTCGAGTATCTCGGCATCGTCTGCGCGTCGTTGCTGCTGAAGAAGCCAATCACCGAGTACTACGTCACCAACATCACCGATGGCTGGGTCCCGCTCACCGCGGTGATCGAGATGACGACGATCGTCGATCCCGAAGAACTCGGCGGCCGCTACTTGGTCTACCTGCCAAAGTACTGCCCCGCCGACGATAAGCTGTTCGACCGCACCGACGACGAGCTCTGCGAAGAGTGGCTCTCCGCCCTCGAAAAAATGCACCCGCACTTTTCGCGTGAGGACGTGGTGGCAATGCGTTTCAGCCGCGTTCGCAGCGTGATGGCGCTGCCGACGCTTGGCTACAGCGAGCGACTGCCACCGATGAAGACCAGCGTGCCGGGAGTGTGGGCCGTCAACTCGGCCCACATCCTTAAGGGCAACCTCAACGTCAATGAAACCATCCAAGTCGCCGACCAAGCCCTCGCCGGGCCCCTCGCCGCGGCTCTTGTTTAATTACCGCGGAGGACGCCAAGAAGGAAGCCAGACAAGGTTTACAGGATCGACACGATGATTAATCCGAAATCTTGTCGATCCTGTAAATCCTGTCAAAAAGCTTCTCCGCGTCCTCCGCGCACTCCGCGGTAAATGAAAATAATGCAGTTAGCCAGCCTCTCGCTCGACCTCGACGACAAGTGGGCGTACCTGCGCTCGCGTGGCGACGCGTCATGGCAGTCGCGGCCGAGCTACCTGCCGGAGGTCACGCCGCGGATCATCGACTTCCTCGGCGAGCGCGGCCTCGCCTGCACGTTCTTTGTCGTCGGCGAAGACGCCGACCGCCACGAAGGCGCGCGCGAGGTCGAGCGGATTGCCGACGCCGGGTTCGAAGTCGCCAATCACGGCGAGCAGCACCTGCCGTGGCTCGACAAGATGCAAGCCGACGAACTCGAAGCCGAGGTCGCCGAGGCCGAAGAGTCGATTCGACGCGTCACCGGACAACGCCCGATCGGCTTCCGCGCCCCGGGCTTTTCGTGGTCGCCGGAGCTGCTGGAGCTCTTGGTGCGCCGCGGCTACCGCTACGACGCCAGTGTCTTCCCCACTTTCGTCGGTCCTGCGGCGCGGCTGTATGTGAAGCTATCGGGGTTCCGCGCCGCCAAGCCGCTAGCCGCGGACGAGACGCCCGAGCAGCGCTTCAGCTCCTTCGGTGACGCGCTCCGTACGCTACGGCCGCACCGGATCGAAACCGCCGCGGGGTCGATCGTCGAGCTGCCGGTGACGACGATGCCCGTCACCCGCGCGCCGATCCACTTCACCTACATTTCGTTCCTCGCCCAGAAGTCCCCTGCCCTCGCCCGGGCCTACTGGCGCACCGCCATGCGTCTCTGCCGCGTCCGCAACGTCGGCCCCTCGCTCTTGCTGCACCCGCTCGACTTCTTGGGCGAGGAGGACGAACCCCAACTCGGCTACTTCCCCGGCATGCGGCTGCCTCGCACGATCAAGCTACAGCTCTTGAGCGAAGTACTGGCCGACCTGGCCAACAACCGCCATGTAGTGACCGTCGCGCAGCATGCATTGGGACCTAACCACAGAGGCACGGAGAGCACGGAGGACTCACAGAGGATCTCTGACAGGATTAACAAGTTCGACAGGATTGAATTGACATCCTGCTAATCCTGTAGATCCTTTTCAAGCTTTTCTTACTTTTCTTACTCAGTGCCGTCCTCCGTGCCCTCCGTGGCTCCGTGGTAACAACGTGAGCCGTCGGCGCTAGCCGCGGGTTGCGGCGGCCAGCACTCACATCTAAACGGCGGGTTCACCCGCGGCTAGCGCCGACGGC
>JBGSJY010000702.1:0-13659 GCA_041741515.1 Pirellulales bacterium
GCTGATGACCGTCCTCCGCACCCTCAAACGCCGAGGCCACAACCCGCTGGCCGCCCTCACCCAGGCCGTCTCCCACTACGCCGCAACCGGCTCGCTCCCACCGATCCCAGCCACCATCGCTTCAGGTGGGTGAGGGGTTACTTATTAAGATGCGTCCCGCTCGGGGGCGGGGCAAGCCGCAGAGCTGCTATAAAACGATTTCGAGCACCTGCCGGAGATCGGTAACGACCGCATCTGGTCGCACGTCGGCCAACCGCAGGTCGTCACGCCGCCAGCGGAGGCTGCGGGCGTCGCCGGCGAAGAGGGCGGTCCGCATCCCGAGGGCCCGGGCGGGCTCGATGTCATTGCGAACGTCGTTGCCGAGGTAGAGGACCTCTTCGGGGGCGACCCCCTCCTGCGCAAATGCTTCGACGCACTTCTCATAGAGAAACCGTCCCGGCTTGGCCTCGCTCCAGCGGTAGGACCAGTGGCGGTGCCGGGCCTCGAAGCCCCAGGCTTCGAGCGGCTTGCCACTCAACGCCGCAATCGCCATCGGGGTGTAGAACTGGGCGTTGCTGATGATCCCCAGGGTCAGTCCCGCCTCGTTTAGCCCGCCGAGCATTTCCGCCAGACCGGGCATCGGCGCAACGGGATTCGCGCGGACCTCGAACTCGACCGCAAGACGTTTGACCTGCCTATCGGTTCCCGCGATCGAAAGTTTGGCGAGCACGCGTTTCCAGATCTCGACGATATCGACCTCCGGATGATCGCTGGAGGACTCGGCGTGCGAGGCGTGGATCGCGGCGTGAAGGTGTTTGACGATCTCGTCGCCGAAGAAGCGTGAACCGGCTGGCGACCCGGAAGCGTTAGCCCCCGGAGCGACCCCGGGGGCCGGCTTCACTCCGGGCGTTAACGCTTCCGGCTCGACTTCGGCTCGCGCATCTTGGCCGAAAACGGCCTCGAGCGCTTCGATCGCGGCGGCGCCGCGTGCGCCTTCGCTCGCTAGAGAGATGTCGCCGCTCGCGCTGACCAGCAGCGTGCCGTAGATATCGAACACCACGGCGCGGATGCCAGAAAGCCGCGGCAGCACAGGCTCTTCGCCCGTGGGATGGGGTTCGAGCGGCCGACGGCTGCGGTGGATGATCGCGGCCAGCAATTGCTCCTCGGCGGCTTCGGCGGTCTCGATCCGGAGGGCGTGCTGTCGTTCGGGGGCGGCGAAATACTCGACGATCTTCGAACCCCTCAAGCCCCGACCCGCTTTCGCTGAGTCGTTGATCACGGCCTCGAAGATCTCTTCGAGCCGCTCGCCGAGCCGCGTAACGCTACAGACGTCGCGGACGATCGCCGCGTTGGCGGTGATGTCGGCGGCCGCGGCTTCGATACCCAGGTCGAGCGGTACAGCTGGCCGCTTGGTCGCGCGGATGACGCCGGCCTGCTCGGCGGGGCTCAGCCGGGCGAAGTCCGACTCCAGGCTGGCCGCCGCTCGCAACTCGGTCCACAGGGAACGAAACCGCATCCCCTCCGCCTTGAACTCCCCGGTGATCTCCGGCAGATCACGGCCGATCAGCGGTTTGCCGGCAAGCCACGCTTCGAGGAAGACCATGCCGAATCCCTCGGCGACGCTGGTGGTGAGGATCGCGTCGGCGGCGGCGAGCGTCTCCTGGAAGTCGCAGCCGTAGCCTCCCTGGTCCCTTGGCGACCCCGTGTCGAACCGGCAGGGCAACCCCAGTGATTCGGCCAAGATGCGCCATCGGTCAAACGACACGGCCTCGACGGGGTTCATGGGCCTCAGCGTCACCGCGAAGAACGTCCCCTCCGGCGCGAGGGCCGACAGCAGCAGCATCTCCCCCAAGTTCTTCCGCCGAATCCCCCGCACGGGGTACACAATCAGCCTAGCCGCGGGCGGCAGCCCGAGGGCCCCGAAGACCCGCTCCCGCGCCTCGTCCTGCGAAGGCATCGCAGCGAACTCGGCGGCTGGGTTCGGCAGCACGTGCAGCCGATCCGCCGCAGCGCCGGCCGAGCGGAGGAGGCCCGCGTCCCGCTCGGTCAGCGTCGCATAGTGGACGCCCGCTCCTTGGGGGTAGAGCACGGCGCCGAGCCGATCCGCGTCGGTTTCGCCGATCACGTCCTTCAAGTGACGGTAGTTCTCGGGCCGGTTGTCCTCGGCAAAATCGTGGACTTGCAGCAGCATCCGCCATCCCGCGTCAGCCAGCTGTCGCAGGGCGCCGGGGAGCGAGGAGTTCTTGCCCAAGGAGTGGTTGTGCGTGTGGAGGAGCGTGTCGGTGGGAGCCAACCCGCATCTGGCGAGCCGCTCCGCAAGCGCCTCGGCGAGTGCGACCGGGTCCGCCTTAGCGCCGGGTGGGTCGTAAGCGAGGGCCGGCTCAACCACCAGCCCGATCGGAAACGCATCGGGAAGGCTCTCAGGCCACCCGCCGCGCTGTCCGTCGTAGAAGACCACGACACGCTCCGGTCGCCGTTCGACGGGCAGCGTCGCGAGACTGCGCAGGTGGTTGACGATGACCGACGTCACTCCGCCACGGTTGAGGTGGTGATGGACAATCGCGAGGCGCATCGGC
Organism: Pirellulales bacterium; assembly: GCA_041741515.1. GTDB lineage: Bacteria > Planctomycetota > Planctomycetia > Pirellulales > Lacipirellulaceae > Botrimarina. The sequence continues at coordinate 2,556 of JBGSJY010000702.1, forward strand.
GGGTCGAATGGGAGGGCAGAGATTTAGTCTGACGCTTTCCCTATCACGTTACGGGCCGATTCGACAACCGTCGGCTCGGCTCCAGCCGCCGATCCACCGATTGCATTCGCCGGGTTCTTTGGCCCCGGAGACGTGAGGGGCGTGCGCAAAAACGTGGGCTAATTCCGTTATCCTGACTACTCTAAAGGTACCGCCACGCGGGCCAAAATTGTGGGCTTTCTCTACAGGCTCGCTCTGTCAAGGAACATGAGATCAAGGCGATTCTGGATGCTTTCGCTATTTGCTGCGTTATTTGCTGCGCCCGACTCGCCGCGTTCCAAGCACCGGGTGCTCGCCGCCGAGCCGCTCGAGACGCGCGAGATGCTCGCCGCCGCGGGGCTCGTCCCGGTCGGGGCCCAGCCCGAAGGCGCCCTGTCGGGAAAGGTCGTCTATCTGCATGGCGGTCACGGCATCACCAACAGCGGAAGCGGTTGGGGTTACCAGCGACCGCTGCTGCTGGACATGGTCGAAGACCATGGCAACCAGGACCAGATGTCCGAGTTGGCGGAGTATCTGTGGAACGCCGGCGCCACGGTGGTCCCGCTACGCCCTGTGGGTCACCAGCTCAACGAAGCGATCGTCGACAACGATGACGCTGGCGTCACCTTTACGGGGAGTTGGAGCAACAGCACCTCCCCAATCTACTTCGGCGATGCGGGGGACGTGCCCTACCGCTTCGCCTCCACGTCGCTGACCGAGACCGCCACGGCGCAGTACCGCCCGGACCTGCCCGAGGCGGGCTTCTACCCGGTCTACGCCTGGGCCCGTCCGGGGACCGACCGCGCGACGGACCAGCTTTATCGTGTCCATCACTCGGGTGGCGCGACCGAGGTAAAGGTCAACCACCAGATGGTGGGCAACGGCCTCGTTTACTTAGGCACCTTCTATTTCGACGAAGGGACCGAGGGCTACGTCGAGATTTCCAACAAATCGAGCGAGGCGGGCAAGGTCGTCATCGCCGACATGATCCGCTTTGGCAATGGCATGGGGGACATTGTCGTGGGCGGCACAGTGTCCGGCGAGTCGCGCGAGAACGAGGCCGCCCTCTACTGGCTCCAGTGGCACGTCGAGCACAGCCAGGGCATCTCGATCAGCAATGTCGGCACATCGACCGTCTCGGCGCCGAATCGCTACGCGACCTTCATGAACCAGCAGGGCGCAGGCTCGCTGTCCGACCGGGTGTATATCAGCTACCACTCCAACGCCGGCGGCGGACGCGGCACGGTCGGCCTGCACAACACGGCCAGCGGCGGCGCCACGCCCAACCAGCTTCTGTTAGCCCAATTGACCGGCAAGCAGATCAACGACGACCTTGTCGCGCAGAACGGCCAGTTCACCGCCAACTGGTTCAATCGCGGAAACAATATCACCTACCAAGCCGACTTCAACTACGGCGAGATCAACAACTCGGTTATCAACAACGAGTTCGACGCCACGATCATCGAGGTCGCTTTCCACGACAACGCGACCGACGCGCAGTTGCTCCGCGATCCCAAGGTCCGCGAGGCCGTCGCCAAGGCGACGACGCAGTCACTGGTCGATTATTTCCGCGCCGTTGACGGCGCTACGACACCCGACATCGACGCCCCGCCGACCGTCGCCTCACTGAGCGGCGAATCGAATCTGCCCGGGCAGGTCACGCTGCAATGGACGGCGGGCACGCCCTCCAGCTACGCGGGCGGCGCCCCGACGGGATACATGGTCTATGCCTCGACGGGCGGCTACGGCTTCGACGGCGGGACCTACGTCGCCGGCGGCGCCACGACCACTCACACCCTCACCGGCCTCACGCCCGGCGAGACCTACTACTTCCGCGTCGTAGCGGTAAACGGCGGCGGAGCGTCGGCGGGATCGGAAGTAGTGGCCGTCCGGCCCTCGGCGTCTGCCGAACGTGTGCTGATCGTCAATGGCTTCGACCGCGAAGACAATTCGATGGTCGAGAAGGAGCAGTACCGCAATAGCGCGACACAGACGTCCGATCGCGTGCGGCTCTACGGCGGCAACACCCGCGACTATGTGATCGAGGTCGCCACAGCGATCCGGGCCGCCGGCTCGGCCGCCGCTATCGCCAGCGCCTCCAACGAAGCGGTCGCTACTGGCGCGGTGGACCTCGCCGACTACGACGCTGTCATCTGGATCGGTGGGACCGAGTCGTCCAAAGACCAGTCGCTCAGCCCCGCCGAGCAGTCGGCCGTCGCTGCCTACCTCAGCGCGGGTGGCAAGCTGTTCATCTCGGGCGCCGAGATCGCCTGGGACCTCGACAACCTCAACAACGGCCGTTCGTTCTACAACAACTCGCTGAAGGCCGATTACGTCGCCGACGACGCGGGCACGCACAGCGCCGCGGGCGTCGCCGGCTCGATCTTCGACGGCCTCAGCCTCCAGTTCGACGACGGCTCGGCCGCGTTCGATATCGCCTTCCCGGACGTCATCGCCCCGCTGGGCGGCGCCACCTCGGCGCTGGCCTACAACGGGGGCACGGGCGGCGCCGCCGGTATCCAGCACAGCGCCCCGGGGGCCGGCCAGCAGCTCGTCGTCCTTGGCTTCCCGTTCGAGTCGCTCACGGGCAGCGGCAACCAGGGCGACGTCATGACGCGCGTCCTGGACTTCTTCGGGTTCGCGACCCAGCCGGTCCAGACCACGTCGTTGATTCTCGACAACGACAACGGCGCGCCGACTTACGTCGAGACTGCGCCGTGGACCACGCTGTCCGACCCCGGCGTCGGTGGCGGGACCCAGCGATTCGCGCTGCTGGGCACGCGCACGGCCGCCACTTGGACGGGCATGCTCCCCTTCGCGGGCGACACGGAAGTCTTTGTGCAGTTCGACGCCGGCCCCAACCGCGTCAGCGGAGCGCACTACACCGTCACGGTCGGCGACCAAACCCGGGTGGCCGTCGTGAATCAGCAACAGAATGATTTCACGTGGGTCTCCCTGGGGACTTTCGCGGACGCCTCGGGCCTCGTCACCGTAAGGCTCGACGCCGACGCCTCGACCGGCGCCAATGCCTCGATACTCATCGCCGACCAAGTGCGGATCGACGTCAGCGGCGTGGCCCCGGCGCCCAACGGCGACTTCAATGACGATGGCGTCGTCGATGCCGCCGACTACACCGTCTGGCGGGACACCCTCAATCAAGCTGTCATTCCGTACTCCGGCGCCGACGCCGATGGCAGCGGCATCGTTGATGCGGCAGACCGCCAGGTCTGGCTCGACACCTACGGCTTGGTCGTAGCGGCGCCCAGCTCGGCGGGCGTCTCCATGGCGTTCGCGGCGGCCCCCGTCGTCGTGGCCACCACCGAAGGGACTCCGCAGCGGCTGCCAGCTTCCGACGCCGGCCTGGCGCCAATCGCTCGGTTCGCGACCCTCGTAGCCGACGCCCCGCTTGCGAGCAGCGCGACCCGGGTGGTGTTCCGGCCCACGCCACAAACGGCCGCCTTCGACGCGGCGCTTCTACTGGTCCCGAGCTCGGGGGTTCCGCCGAACGCAGCGGAGCCTTTCGAGCTGCAATCGCTTTCATCCCTTGCGCATTCCGAGGAGAGTGCTCCCTTAATTGACAATGAAAGCTGGGCCGAGTTCCGTCGGAAGTTCTGACGAGCAAAGGCTTTCCGCTGACGGAAATTCACTGCGCACTTCGAAGACAGAAATGCGCAGATTAGATGACGAGATTGGGAACTTTCTCGTTAGCCTGAAAGGAGCTGTCTTTTCTGCTGCCATACCCCGTCGCCCCCCGACGGCCCTGCCACAACTTCGATACCCCCCTCCGATTCCCCCGGACCAGCAGGATTTTTCCACCCATGAAGAAGCACTTATTCGCCATCTCGGCCGCGACAGTGGCCGCAGTAGGCCTAGCCGGTGACGCCTTCGCCGCGTCGTACGCGTCGGGCATTCGGAACACCGGCGGCACGAACTACGAGTTCATCCTCAACGAGGCGGCCTCGAACGTCACCGTCAACTTGGCCGGCGGCGGCTCGACGAATCTCGGCGCCCTCGGCGCCGGTCGCCACACCTTCACCGCCCCGGGCGCCTTCGACATCGCGGTGGCTAGTAGCTCGACGCCGGGATTCACTCGCATCGACGACAACGCCAACCGCTTCACTCACTTCGAGCGGCCCGGCGGCCTCGCCGTCAACAGCAACCCGGCAAGCCCCTACTTCGGTACGGTCTACGTCAACGTGAATCGCAGCGAAGTCACCGTAGGTGTTCCCGTCAGCACGGTCTCGGGCCGGCCGATGGGCAACGGCGTCTATTCGCTGACTGCCGACCGGAACGGCGTCAACCTGACGGACTGGACCGTCCCCGCCAATCCTGACGACACCTCGCTCGCCAAGCTGCCGCCTGGAATTCAGTTCTCGACGACCAGCTCCAGCTCGATCTACCGCATCGGCATGGACGACTACGGCAACCTGCTGCTGGCCGACTGGACCGACGCCTTCGGTGGCCTCAAGGTGATGTCGGCCGACCTCACCACCGGCGGCGTCCTCCTCCGTGGCGAGGGGGGCACGCGCCCTAATATCCCGCTTAGCGACGACTCCGACGAATTTGGTCTCTTGCCGCTGCACGGCTCGATCAATGGCAAGCCCCAGGCCACCGGCACGTGGGGCGTTGACCTCTCGGTCGCCGCGATGGACGAGGACATGGACGTCGATTTGGTGCTGAACACCGCCGACGACGGCAACAGCGTCTGGCGTTGGAACATCGGCTCGACACTGACCAACTTCGCCGGCGCCCCGTCGCTTGAAGTCGGCGTCGGCTCGCTCACCAGCCCCGGAGCCGCCACCGGCCAGCACACCGACGGCACCCCCGTTTTCCTCAATCTGAACATCGGCGTCACCGCCAACGCCATCTACAACGAACACTTCGACAAGTGGTACCTGGCCGGCGCCCGCGCCAACGGCAACGACTCGTCGAGCCTCGTGATCCTCACGCCCGAGGGCCCCGGCGGCGACGGCAAGGACATCGTTGTGGACTGGTCGTCCAAGCAGTTCTCGATCGATAACGGCCTGGACGGTTACGTCGATACGACCGATCCGATCGAGCCGCTCTCGGAAGACCCCGCAAGCGATATTCTCCGCCAGGCGCACAACGTCACGTTCTCGCCGGACAACACGGTGATGTACGTCCAGCGGCGGATCGTCAACGGCGAGAACCCGATCCTCGGCGCGACGAGCCTGACGGGCTTGGGAGCCAAGATCCTGGCGATCCAACTCGACGAGAACGGGCTCCCGATCATCGGCGTGGACGATGGCGGCACGCCTGAAGACAAGACGGACGACAAGCTCACGGGGATCACGCCGATCTTCACTCTCGGCGCCCAGGGATCGACCGGCTCGAACAGCGACATCCAGACCGATGCCGCCGGCAACCTCTACTTCTCCGACAACATCTCGGAGCGGCTGGAATACTACCGACGTGGCGGCAGCTTCGTCGCGACGACCTCCAGCGCTGGAACCTTCTCGATCGAAGAACTGGCGTTGCAAACGGGCGACTACAACGGCGACGGAGTCATTGACGCCGCCGACTATACCCTGTGGCGTGACAGCGAAGGCCGCAGCCGCCTCGCCGGCACGCAGACCGACGGTAACGGCAACGGCATCGTCGATAGCGGCGACTACGCGGCTTGGGCCAGCAACTACGGCGCTCCGGGCGCCTCGCTCGGCGCGGCCGTTCCCGAGCCGACCGCGGTGCTGCTGTGCCTAGCTGGCCTCGCTGGCTTGGCGACCCGCTCGCGTCGCTAGATTGAGTTTTGGGAAACGACGCGTGGCGGGCGTGATCCGCCCGCCACGCGATTTTTTTGCGATTGGCGCCGACCCGCTCGACGCCGGCTGGCTGAAGCGGAGAAGCAGGCGAGACAACGAGGCAGGCGACGCATCACCCCCGTCTGAGGCGGCCCTCACGGGACGCCCCTTTCCAAGACAGGCCTTCCAAGACCGCAACGTTTCTACGCTCGGAGAGCGGCATGTTGAATCGAGAAGCAGTCCGTCGTCCCGTTCATGCCAGCCGAACGGCGTTCACGCTGGTCGAGCTGCTGGTGGTGATCGCCATCATTGGCATTCTCGTGGCGCTGCTGCTCCCCGCGGTCCAGGCCGCGCGCGAGGCCGCCCGCCGCGCCCAATGCATGGCGAGCATCAAGAACGTCGCCCTCGCGGTCCTCAATTACGAGTCGGCACGCAAGGAGTTTCCCGCAGCAATCTCGCAAAAAACGCCGATCACCGATCTGGGCGTCAACGTGACGTACGACAGCACTTGGATGATCGACACGCTGCCCTATCTCGAGTCGCAGGCGATCTACGACCTGATCAATCCGGCCCAGAACATCCCCGGCGGAACACTCGCCGACACGGGCGCCGCGAATTACTCCAATATCCAGGCCCGCAGCTCGGAGATCGCAGTCCTCAGGTGCCCCTCGGACCCCAACAATGTCGTCCCCTTCGCGAGCACGCGGCTCGGCGGCAACTGGGCCCGCGGCAACTACGCGGGCAACGTCGGCCCCGGCGACTGGTACAACAATCTAGCCGCCGGCGCCGGGGATAGTACGGCGGTTACCGCAGCGCCGGTCGCCGCCAAGGACGGGTCGCCCAGCGCCCCCTGGAAGGGCACTTCGGCGAACACCAACTGGCCCGCTCAGGTGCGGGGCGTCTTCGGCCCCAACACCTCCATGACGATCGCCAAGGTCACCGATGGCACCAGCAAGACCCTGATGATCGCCGAAATCCGTAGCGGCATCGACCCCGGCGACCCGCGCGGCGTCTGGGGCCTCCCCTATCCGGGCGCGAGCCTCCTCGCCGGGCACGGCTCCGGGGGAGACGATAACGGCCCCAACAACTGCTACCCCGAGGGGAGCGCGGACGATTTTTCGTCGAACCTCTTGAACTTCAGCTGCACCGCCAACGCCACCGCATTGCAGGGCGAGTGCATGACTTGCGTTAATCAGTCGGATGCTTACGGTTTTTCGCAAGCCGCCCCCCGGTCTCTCCACCCCGGAGGCGTGACCACGGCGAATGTCGACGGCAGCGTCAAGTTTCTCACCGACGACATCGAGACCTCCGGTCGCTTCGGCCGCTGCTGCAGCCCGTGGGACCACTTGATCATGATTTCCGACGGCGACTTCGCGCCCGCCAAGGCAGGCCGTTGATCGGGCCCGCGGTAAGACACGAACCGCAGCAGTCTTCCTCACGTAGCACAAATACCACGACCGGCCCTTGATCACATCCCGCCCCCGCCCCTGCCGCTTGTTCACGCTGGCCCGTTTGCTCGGTCCCCTCCGCCTTGCGGGCCTCGGCGTCTTGGCGGGCGTCGCCGGATGTGGTGGTCCCACGGCCCAGGTGAGTGGCCACGCGAAGTTCGAGGATGGCTCGCCAATCAAAGGCGCAGTCCGCTCGATCATCTTTGTGCCGACCGACGACACAACGGCCGAGCTCCGCAAGTCGGCGTCAGCGACCCTCGCCGATGACGGCTCGTTCACGTTGGTGACGCGGAAGCCCGGCGACGGGGTCTACAAGGGCAAGTACGCCGTCACGTTTATGGTCCTCAAGGACCCCAAGCAAGGCGGCCTCTTGGTCCCCGAGAAGTACACCTACCGGGAGGACACCCCGTTCACCGTTGAGATCACCGGCGATCGCAGCGACTTATTGTTCGAGTTGGAAAAACCGTGATCCGCACTCGCCGTCCGCCCCACGGCACGGAATCCGGGGGCCCCGCGGTGCGAGTCACATTGAAATCAGGCAAGTGTTTACCTGGCTAGGAGCGATCGATGCGCACGACGGACCCTCAAAACTTAACCGCTAACGGGGGCCAACCCCACCGGCGTCGCGGCGGCTTTACGCTCGTCGAGCTGCTGGTGGTGATCGCCATCATTGGCATCCTGGTCGCGCTGCTCTTGCCGGCCGTGCAGGCAGCGCGTGAGGCCGCTCGCCGCAACCAGTGCAAGAACCAGCTCAAGCAGATGGGGCTCGCCTGCCTGCTGCACGAAGACACCCACGGCGCCTTCCCCTCCGGCGGCTGGGGGACGACCTTCTCCGCCGAGCCCAACAGCGGCTACGGTGAGAAGCAGCCCGGCAGCTGGTACTACAGCGTCTTCAGCTACTTGGAAGAGAACGGCCTTCGCGACCTCGGTCGGGGTCAGGCGATAGGCAGCGCGGCGTGGCAAACCTCCCTGCTGCAACTCGTGGCGACGCCGGTCGGCACGTTTAATTGCCCGAGCCGCCGCTCGATCGCGGTGGGCGTCGCGGGCGGCCACGGCGGCGAGTTCGCGTTCCTCAACGGACAGCCCGCCGCCAAGGGCGACTACGCGGGCAACAGCGGCGACTCGAAGCGGCACGCCACGTCGGGTCCCACGGCGGCCGAAAACATCCCCGCTCCCGGCACCTTGGCGACCGCCGCCTCCTTCCCGTGGCCAAACACGTCGGCGCCTGCGATCGGAACGCAGGAGAACGGCAACTATCAAAACGGCGTGATCTGCTTTCACAGCGAGGTCAAGCCCTCACAAATCGTCGATGGTTTGAGCAAGACTTATCTTGTCGGCGAGAAGTTCGTCGCCCCCAAGGTCTACAGCGACCCGTCGGCCTACGGCCCGAACAGCGTCGGTCGCTACGGCGACAACCAGTCGATGTACTCGGGCTACGAGTGGGACAACCAACGGGTCGCCTACCGCCCCCGCCACTCGCTGTCGGTCTACGGCGCCAACAACCCCGCCGACTTCCAACCCTCCGCCGACAGCGACGCGCCCACCGACGAGATCAAGACCGTGTCGGCCTTCGGCAGCGCCCATGCGGGCGGTCTAAACATGGCGTTCTGCGACGGCTCGGTCCAGCAGGTGTCGTACGACATCGACTCGACGCTGCACCGCGAACAGGCGATCCGCAACGACGAGGGAGACGTTACCTCGCACATCATGACGGCCGGCCGCTAAACGAACGCTTCCGGCTCGGCGAGCCGATGATGGCGGCGTTCACGTCGCCACGACGACGAATACTTCAGGGCCTGCGGGGAAACCGACCCCGCAGGCCCTTTTTTGCTGTTTGCGACGGAACGCCGTGCGCAGAAATACGGAAATGCGCGAACTGGCGACAGAGTTGCGCACAAAAATAGGCGCAGTTTTTGGAATCTCTGCTTACGATGTGGGAAGTCTGAAGACAGGCGGAGGAGCTTTCGTCAACCCCCGGTCTTCAGCACTCTTCACCCCCTCGCAGCGTCCTTCCTCCGCAACGGCTGGGGAAGCCCCGCTGAACGAGCTATCCCGGCGCCGAGAATCGACCAAGGACCACCCGCCATGAAATTCGGACCACGTCTCGCGATCGCTACGCTCACAACACTGATGCCAACGGCGGTGAACGCCGTCACGACGGTTTATGTCGACGACGACTTCGAGTCGTACGGCGATCAATCCGCTTACGAAGCCGCGTGGCCCGCGCGGGCCGGTGACGGCTTCTCAGCCCCTCCCGGACCGAGCGGCCTGCTGGTGCCTGCCGGATCGGGGGTCGTCGGACAGATGGGGAACGCGGTCGCCGGACCGGCGGGCCTCATCAACGAACACGCCGGCGGTTTCGACCCGATCAGCAACCCCACCGGTTACCTGCTCCAGCCCTCGCCAACGCAAAACATCGTTGTCCGGGGCGACATCTTCGCCGACGCGACCTTTGCCGCGACGATGCGGCAGTCGATCGGCCTGCGGTCGGACCGCTTCGATCGCAACCCCGACCCGGCGGTCACCGATTTCGGCCTCAATCTCATCGAGATGGGTTTTTGGAACGGCGATGTTTGCCTGCCGACGAATCCCACTTGCGCCGTTCCCGGCCCCGGCGACTACAACCGGGACACCGGTGTTGACGCCGCCGACTACACGATCTGGCGGGACACGCTAGGGAACACGGTCACCGCGGGGACTGGGGCCGATGGCAACGGCAACGGCGTCATCGACGGCCCGGGCGCCGGGTCGGACTACGAAACCTGGACGACCAACTACGGAACCCCCGTCGATCCGGCGTTCCGCGCCGAGACCGACTTTGCTTTCCGGCTCGTGCTGTTCGACACAGCCTCGCTGGGCAACTACTTCGAGAACGGCGTCGATCAAGGGACGATGCTGCAAGGCCCCAACTGGCAGTACTTCCCCCTCGACCCGGCCCTCGACGCGGCTACCAGCGTCAAGCCCAACGGAACGGTCGGCAACGGTAACGGCCGGACGACGCTGGCCGACATCGGCACGGGCTGGCACACGTACGAGGCGTCCATCGGCGAAACGAGCACCACGCTGACGCTCGACCTGTTCGCCGACGGCATCAACAACGCGACCGGCTTGCCCGGCGTCGACTCGACCGTGACGGTCGAGATCTCGATGGCCGAGAACTTCAACAACCCGCCATTCAAGTACGACCCGGCGCCGATGAACAGCCTCCGTGTCGGCGCCCCGTCGGGCGTCACCAGCGACTCGGGCGTGGCCTCCTTCGACAACCTCTACCTGGCGCTGGAGGACATCGTCGGGCCCGCCTTGGTGACGGTCCCCGAACCGACGAGCCTCGTGCTCGTGGCGTTGGGCCTGGTAGCCGCGGCGCGGCGGCGGTAAGCGACGGCAAACGACGAGGGTCACGCGGGAGGCGTCGCCGACGCCTCCTGCGGTGACCCGAGGATGGCGAGGGGGAACAACCCCCGCCAGCAGTTCGTAACGAGAGAAGCTGCCCGCGTTTCTGCGGGGTGGACCCAGGCGGGTACTTACTACGGAAGCCGCACAGGCACAAAAAGGAACGAACATGGCTCGAGGCGACAGGACGAGCAACTACCGGCACGCGGCGTTCACGCTCGTCGAGCTGCTGGTCGTGATCGCCATCATCGGCATCCTGGTGGCGCTGCTGCTGCCGGCCGTGCAGGCGGCGCGCGAGGCCGCGCGGCGTAACTCGTGCACCAACAACGAGAAGAACATCGCCCTAGCGATACTGAAAAACCACCGGCTGGAAGCCGGTGGGTTCAAGCGTTTCGTGAGCTACGGACTGAAGTCCTTCACTCACGAGGGGTGACCCGAAAGTTGTCGTCGCCGTCACTCGGTTCTGTTCCGTCTTGCCCGCGGATGTAC
>JBGSJY010000703.1:0-3328 GCA_041741515.1 Pirellulales bacterium
GTACATCCGCGGGCAAGACGGAACAGAACCGAGTGACGGCGACGACAACTTTCGGGTCACCCCTCGTGAGTGAAGGACTTCAGTCCGTAGCTCACGAAACGCTTGAACCCACCGGCTTCCAGCCGGTGGTTTTTCAGTATCCCTGTCGTGGCTAGGTCGAACCCGTGTCGCGGACGCAGTACAGCTTGGAGTCGCTGCGGATCAGGATCGTGCCGTCGGTGACTGCGGGCGTGCTCCAGAACCGGCCCCCTTCGAGCTGGTTCGTGCCAATGACGTTCAGCTCGGCGCCGGGCTCGATGGCGAAGGTCTTGCCGCTCTCGTCCATGACGAGCACGCGGCCATCGACCGCTAGCGGCGACGCCCAGACCACCCCCGAACCGGGGAGCCGCTTGCGGGTGAGTTGCTCGCCGGTCGCCGCATCGTGGACGCGCATCATGCCGCCGCGGCGTTCGGGTACGTAGATCAAACCGTCGTACACCAGCGGCGAGGAGATGCCCGCAGCGCCGCGGGGGTTGGCCCACAACAAACTCTCGTTTGGCTGAGACGGGTCGATCCGGCCCGACGCGCCCGACTTCACGGCGTACAGCCCGCTGGGCGGGCCCCCTCGGGAGCTGCGGTCTTCGTTGCCGACGTAGAGGATGTCGCCCAGGGCCGTGGCGCCGGCGCAGCTGCGTCCGCCGGCGTTGAGCGACCACAAGAGCTCACCGCTCGCCGGATCGTACGAACGCACCGTGCGGCCGCTGACGACCAGCTCGGTGCGCTGCGAGTTCTGCCAGATGATCGGCGTGCTCCAATTGGAGACCTCGTCGGGCCGCTCGGCGCGCCAGGCCTCGCTGCCATCGCTGCTGTTGAGCGCCACGAGGTGCGAATCCGTCTCGTTGTCGATTTGCACGAACACCTTGCCGCCGTGAACGACCGGGCCGCTCGACGTGCCCCAGTCGTTGTCCATGGGGTAGGCGCCGAGATCCTTCTTCCAGACGGGCTCGCCTTGGAGCGAGTAGCACGCCAACGCGTTCATGCCGAAGTAGGCATAGACGCGCTCGCCGTCGGTAACGGGCGTCTCGCTGGCGAACGTGTTGTCGCGGTGCGTCGGCTCGCGGGGTTTTCCCTCGTGGGCGACCTGCTTCCACAGGAGGTCGCCGCTACTGAGCGCGTAGCAGTGGACCTCAAAGCGGTAGGCGTCGGTCCCCACGACCGGCACGGCGGTCGTCAGCAGGACGCGCTCTCCCACGACGATCGGCGCCGACCAGCCCTCACCGGGGATGTCGATCCGCCAGGCTAGGTTCTCGCCTTCGCTCCATGCGCTCGGGGCGCCGACTCCCTCGGCGGCGCCGTCAGCCCCCGGCCCGCGGAACTGCGGCCAGTCGCGGGCGTGGGCCGCTACGGCAGCGAGCAGTGACAGAACGAAGAGGCTAAGTCTGAGCATGGATCGTTGCTCCCGTTGCAATAAGAAGGCGTTTGCTACAGGAGCGTAGCGGCTTCTCCGCGATCCGCCAAACCTTGGCGCCCGATCGGCGGCTCCAACGTGCGACGGCTCACGGCTGAATCTTGGCTGGCTTCTGGCTACGATGGCGTCTCAACGATCTACTTGTCTGAGACCCTGCATGCGTAACTGGACTCTCTGGTTCGGCCCGCTCGCCGCGGTGGCGCTGGGCGGCTACTTGGAATCGCGGGATTTGCCGGCACCGGCCGCCTGGACCGCAGGGGTCGCGCTGCTGTGCGCGGTTTGGTGGGTGTCGCAGCCGATCCCGATCCCCGTGACCTCGTTGCTGCCGATCGCCGTGCTGCCGATGGTCGGCGCTCTCCCCGCCAAAGAAGTGGGCGAGGCGTATGGCGACCCGATGGTGCTACTTTTCCTCGGCGGCTTCATCCTCTCAATGGCGATGGAGCGTAGCGGCGCCCACCGGCGACTGGCGATCGGCATGATCCGTCTGTGCGCGCTGGGGCCCAGGGCGTTATGGACGCGGCCTGCCGCTGGCCAAGCCGCGCCCGTCGTCAGCGGGCGACACATGGTGATGGGCTTTATGTTCGCCTCGGGCGTCGTCAGCATGGGGGTTTCGAACTCGGCGACCGCCTTGATGCTGCTGCCGATTGCGATCGCGGCGCTCGAAGGGGTGACCGACCGGCGTGTGCGTAACGCGCTGCTCCTCAGCATCGCCTACGGCGCGAGCATCGGCGGCATCGCCACGCCGATTGGGTCGCCCCCCAACCTGATCGCGATGCAGGTCTACGCCGACACGGTGGGCCGCGACGTCACGTTTACCGAGTGGATGTCGCTGGGCCTGCCGATCGCCATCGTCATGTTGCCGATCGCCGCGTTTTGGCTGTCGCGCGGTCAGGGACGGGCAATGGCGAACCACTTGCCGGACCCGGGCCCGTGGAGGACCGCGGAACGGCGGACCCTGGCCGTGTTCGCTGTGACGGCGCTGCTGTGGATGACTCGTAAAGAACCGTTGGGCGGCTGGAGCGGCGGCTTGGGCCTGGAAGGCGCCAATGACGCGTGCGTCGGCCTGCTGGCGGTGGTCGCGCTGTTCTTGATCCCCTCGGGCGAGCCCGCCCCGGCCGGGGATCAGCCGGCCCCGAAGCTGCTCGACTGGGAGTCCGCGGCAAAGATTCCCTGGGGGATGCTCCTGCTGTTCAGTGGCGGGCTGGTGCTGGCGAAGGCGTTCACGGCTTCGGGGCTGAGCGAGGCGGTCGGCGGCTCGCTGAACGCCTTGGCCGTGCTGCCGGCGCCGCTGCTCGTGGTCGCCATCTGCCTGATGGTCACCTTCCTAACGGAGATCACTAGCAACACGGCTACCACGGCCATGCTGATGCCGCTATTGGCCGCGATGTCGCTATCAGCGGGTCTCGAGCCGGGCCTGCTGATGTTCCCCGCGGCGGTGAGCGCGAGCTTCGCGTTTATGCTGCCGGTGGCGACCCCTCCGAACGCGGCGGTCTACGGCGCCGGCGTCGAGGCCCGTGAAATGGCCCGTGAGGGGTTAGTGCTGAACCTGGTCGGCGTCGTGGTCATCACGGGGATGACGCTCTTACTACTTCGGTAAACAAGGGAACCGCCAAGACGCCAAGAGCGCCAAGAATCGCCAAAGGAAAACTAGACAGGATGAACAGGACTGACAGGACTTTTTGAGAGGATTCTTCTCCAGGAGACCGTCTGAATCCCGTCAAACCTCTTGGCGATCCCTGGCGCAGGGCAATCGCATCTAATCACGCAGCGATCCCGGTAAGAATGGCTTGAAGGGTGTTGTTGTTCCACCCGGCGCGGAGCCGTTTCCCGCGGAGAGTCTCACGGAGGGTGGTGTCCAGCTTGAGGATCGAGAGCGCCAGG
>JBGSJY010000704.1:0-6198 GCA_041741515.1 Pirellulales bacterium
CCGGCGGTCGAGACGACCCGCCCTTCGGCCGCGGCGAGCCCCGCCTCGATCCGCTGGCGGTGGGGCTGCAACACGCGCTGGACATACGCCGCGTCCCGCGCCGCGGCGTCCCCACCGGGCATCCGCCCCTTGAGCGCCACCGAGCCCACCAGGTCGGTGAACACAAAGGTGGTGAGTTGGGCCATAGGCGACGCGTCCGCGATGGGATGAACGAAGCCATCTTAGGCAACGGCTAAAAAGAAAGAACCGCCAAGACGCTAAGAGCGCCAAGGATCGCCAAGAGATGCTAGGCAGGATCGACAGGCTTCTCTGGATCACGATCAGCAAGCCTTATCTTGTTGATCCTGTAAATCCTGTCAAAGACTCCTTGGCGATCCTTGGCGCTCTTGGCGTCTTGGCGGTTGCTTAAAAAAGCAAGGGCTGGCGACGCGTTAAGCGCGTCGCCAGCCCGTGGGTACTGTTGGTTTTAGTAACAGCCATAACGGCGTCTTGCGCCGCGTTGCGATTTTTGAAAAGGTAGATGACTCCTGCTCGGGAAGTTGGATGCATTCGCAAGATGCGCGGGGGCGACTCGCCGGCAGTCGTTTTGGCCTCCCATCAACCCGCGCCGTGCTTTCGGCTATGAGCGGGCGGCCGCACACCCTCGATTAATCGGAGGGCGCCCGGCAGCTTTTTCAAGGCTGCACAGGCAGGCGAGCACGCCACGGTTAAGGTCGCGGTTGATGGGGCGCCTCACGGCGCCGTCGGTCGCCGCCACGCCCGAGTTGCTTCAGGCGACGCTCGCCCCCTTGCACGGGGGCGCTGGCCGCAGGAACACGGACGAAGACAAACGAACGAGCGGTTCAATCCTCCTGGAGCGTTTGGGATCCGTCGCGGGCCCCTATCAGGCCCGCCTTTCGTGATACGCCATCGCTGTCGAGCGAGTTCCCGACTCCTTTGCCACGGTTAAGCGGCGTGAGTCGGCTCCAGGATCGCCTCGGCGAGTCGCCGGAGTTACCAGAAGAGCGAGCTGGCCAGCCCTCACTCTTCATGTCGTCTCGACAAGTGAAGTGTTACTCCTGGTCGGCGAGGCGAGTCAAAGCTTTTTGGCTCAATCTGGAGTCTAGGTCGGAAGTTTTTCGGCCCGCTGGTGGGCGTACAACGATCGGCGAAAATCTGCCGTTTTCGGCCGTCGGAATAGGGCTCCGGGCGCCGGACGAACCCTCCTCAGCCGCACCACCGCACCCGATCACCCTCCCAGGCCCGATAACCGACGCCAGCGTCCCTCAAATCAGCCACTTGACCCGGTCGGAAGGTCGCCCAATCGCGCCGGGACCGGTTAACCTGGGGGCTATGGCGAGGCGGCGCGGTCGCGACGCGGTCGCCATGGATCGCTCTCGCCACGGATTAAGGCCAACGACGCCCCCACAACGATGTACTTAGCCCCCGGTCAATGACCGTGGGCTAAGCAGCCATCCCTCCGCATTCAACCCCCGGTCATTGACCGGGGGCTAATTACCATGACGAAGCTTGCTCTGCTCTTGCTCGCCCTCGCCTCGTGCTTTGCTGCGATGCCGGCTGAGGCCGACACGATCGACCTGCGCCTCGACGTGACCTACGCCGGCGCAAATCCCTCGGCGGGCGGCCTTTGGAAGCTCTTCGCGAAGACCGACCAGTCCGGCTTGTTCTCGCTGAGCGCGCCGCTGACGGGCGTCAACAGCGCGATCACTAATGAGTTGCCGCGAGGCCGCGTCAACGGCAGCGCCACCGACAACGCGGGCTTCTCGATCTTCGTCAATCAAGCGATCGGTTCGGCGCAGCAGCTTTACTTCGCCCAGCAAGTGACGCCCGCCGGCGCTGGCCAGCAAGGCGTTTTCTACGGCGTGGGGACGCTCGACAATGGCTCGCCTAATTTTCCCGGGCGCGTGACAGGCACGGCGTTTCTCGGCCCTAACATCACAACGCTCACCAGCGTGCAGGACACGCCCTGGGCGCTGGACGACACGCTGTGGGCGACCGGCGTGACGGTGGCGAGCGGTTCGTTCGCGGCGGGGGCAACGCCGGCGTTTGCGTCGCTCGAGGGAGGGCTGCAGGGCTCGCTGTTGACGAACGTCGGCAACCTCACGGCGCCGGGCGCGACGACGCTCGACGTGCTGATCAACACGTCGGTCCGTACGAACCTCGGCTTCGGCGTCGCCACGGGCGATTACACGGGCGACGGCAAGGTGGACGCCGCCGACTACACGTTCTGGCGGGACCGGCAAAACCAGGTCGTCCCGGCGCTGACCAGCGCCGATGGCAACGGCGACGGGGTCGTCAACGACGCCGACTGGACCCTCTGGCGGAACAATTACGGCAGGACGGCCGGCGCTGCGTTGGCGGCCTCGATTCCCGAGCCTTCCGCCGCTTTTCTCGCTGCTTTTTCCTTACTTTTCGTCGGCGCCCGGCGGACGCACGGCTGTGAGGCCCGTTGCTAGCTCGGAGAATTGCGAAAGTCCTTGGCGGGATTGCTTGACAGTTCGCGGAAGTCCGAGCATATTCAGAGCGGCTCGGGAGTCTGACTCCTGGCAACTTGTCCCTGCGATCCGCCGCGATCGCCCTGCCGCACGGCAGTCGAAGAGCCGGCCCTTGCCGGAATGGTTCGACACCCCGCGTTGGGCGTTTTACCGACAAATCGCGAGAACAGGCGTGCTACTTGGCCTTCGCCGCTCGACCGTCGCCAGCTCGACGTTCAACGGCGAATGTGAGGATAGCGCAAAAAACTCACCAATTTCGCACTAGAAGCTTGAAAGGGGTCGCGACGCCGAGTTGAATAGGCACAAGGACGCAGCGAGCGGTCAGGCCCCAGTGGCAGACAATCGAAGTTTCCTTTCGCTCAACCGACAATGGACGGCCGCCTCCAAGTGAGGCTCTCCCCTAGTGGGCCCGTCCAAGCCAAGCACGACACCAAACGAACAGACACCAACTAGGCTACGCGGCACGGACGAGTCTCGTCGCTGACGAGTTCCCCAGCAGCAAGAAGCTGCTAACAGCGACTGGCGACGAATCACTTGTAGAAGCGGCGCCGCAGTTCAGACCCCTATTGTCGATTTTCATTTCTTTGAGTTTTCCGCAGGGCGTTGAGCACATAGAACCCGCTCGGCAACTCTGGTGAATCTCATTTCTCAAGTGGGTGGAGAGAAAACGAATGTCCTGGAAGAGCATTGCTTGTATTGCCGCACTGGGCGCCATGGCGGCGCCGGCCATGGCCCTGCCGTCGATCAGCGTTGTCGATAACGGCGGCGGCATGGGTTCGGTCAACATCATCACGACGGCGGCCGGCTCGATCGGCGCCGAAGTGGCCCTGCAGTTGTCGGGAGCGACCCTGACGGGCGCGACCATCAACTCGGCCATCTTCGACACGGCCAACCCCGGCGACAGCCCGTTCATCGCCGGCTCGCCGGTCGGTGGCGACGCCAACGGCTTGGTCCTCGGCCTGCCGAACAACCGCTTGTTCGCTTCGTTCGGCTCGGGCAGCCAGCCCGCCGGCACCTACAAGCTGCTCGACTTCAGCTTCACCGGCAGCGGCACCGCGACCGCCACGGGCCTCGCCGCCTCGGTTGGCGTGACGACCTCGGGTCTGACCAGCGGCGCCGTGGCCATAAGGCCTGGTGGTCCGACGTTAGCTGGTGACTTCGACGGCAACGGTTCGGTCGGCAACGGCGACCTGACGCTGCTGCTCGGCAACTGGGGAGCTGCGGTTCCTCCGGTTCCGTCTGGCTGGACTGGCACTCAGCCCACCGTTCCGGGCATTGGCAACGATGAGTTGACCGGCCTCCTCGGCACCTGGGGTCAGAGCGCGGCGTCGGCCGTCTCGATTCCCGAGCCGACCGCCGCTCTGCTGAGCTTGATTGGTGTTGCGTGCCTGAGCTTCCGTCGCTCGGCCTGAAATATTTGTCGCCATCGGCGACGGCCTTCACCGGCCGTCGCCTTGATGGTGGGAATGACCTGCATTACTAGGGAGATGGGTTGCTAATGCCGCAGTGAGTGTGACAACAGTCCACTGTCTCGATTCGCCTTAAAAAGATAATTCCGAGAACGATCTCGGGCATTCCCAAGCACGCAATACCCTCAATTCAAAAGAGCAAAACAACCATGCGTAAGTTCCTTTTCGCTGCTTTGATCCTCGCCTCGACGACCGTCGCTAACGCCGCTCTGATCGGCGACCCGACTGTTTCTCAGCGCACGGTCGCTGGCACCCCGGCTGGTCATACGGTCAACGCGTTGAATATCGATTTCGATGCTCAGCTGTTCGGCCAGCAGCTCGTTGTTGAGCTGACCAGTGGCAGCATTTTCCAGCAGGCCACCTTCGGCACCGAGACTGCTCCGACCGATGCTTTGATCCCGGTGTTTGCGGATGTTGCTTCAGACACGTTCGTGACGATGGGTGGCTTCACGTCCGGCACTTCGTCGAGCGTCCTCGTGGTTGGTGGTTCGACTGAGATCCCCGGCAAGAACGGCCCGAAGAAGTTCGACACCGCCGGCATCAATATCGCCTGGGCTCCCGCTCCCGGCGTTGTGATTCCGAATGGCGCCAATTTCCCGGTCGCTCAGGTCACCCTCTCGAACGACGCCAACGGCTCTGCGTTCTTCTTCCACAGCTCGGGCACTGCTTCGGGTATCTACGAAGGCACGATCACGAATGGCGTGTTGTCGTTCGTACCCGCCATCCCCGAGCCCACCACCTGCGTTCTCGCCGGTCTGGCTCTGGTTGGCGTCGCCGCTCGTCGTCGCGTCTGAATTGGTTAACGACCGCCCTCACGGGTGGAGCTGCCCTTAACGGGGTAGCAAATAGCTAAAACGACAAAGAGGCCCGTGGGTTCGCCCGCGGGCCTCTTTCTTTTTAGGTAGTCTTTCTCGACGCGCTCTCACATAATTCCGAAAGCCGATTTCGAGCATTCCCAAGAACGCAATTCACGCACTTCAAGAGAGCAAGACAACCATGCGTAAGTTCCTCTTCGCTGCTTGGATACTGGCTTCGACGACCGGCGCCAACGCCGGCCTAATCGGCTCACCGGAGGTCACCTACCCGACGGTTGCCGGCTCGCCCGCTGGCTACACGGTCTACGACATCAAGATCAATTTCGATGGGCAGCTCTTCGGCCAGCAGATGGTGGTCGAGCTGACCAGCGGTAACATTTTCCAAAACACGTTCGGCGGCAATACGGCTCCCAACGACGCGCTTTTATCGCTGCCGGGATTTGAGACGTTGCGTTCGGACTCGTTCGTGACGATTGGCGGCCCGACGTCCAGCACGTCGCAAAACGTACTGGTCGTTGGTGGTTCGACCGAGCTCGGCAAGAACGGCCCGCTGAAGTTCGACACCACGGGTGTGAACATCGCTTGGGCTCCGGCGCCGGGCGTCGTTGTCAACGGCGGGATCGATTTCTTGATCGCGCGGCTCACCCTGTCGAACGACGCCAAAGGTTCGATTCTCTTCTTCAGCAGTTCCGGCACGGGCGCCGTAGCCGTTCCGGCTGGGACAATTGCGGGCGGCAATATGTACTTCATCGTTCCCGAGCCGACCACCTCCGTCCTCGCCGGTCTGGCTCTGGTTGGCGTCGCGGCTCGTCGTCGCGTCTGAGTTAACGACCACCCTCACCGGTGGAACCAATAGCTGAAAACTGCAAAGAGGCCCGTGGGTTCGCCCGCGGGCCTTTTTTTTTGGGGGGGGGTGAGGCTTGAGGGGGCAGGCTTGAGGACGCGGCGGGGGGTAGCCCAGGTTCTTGAACCTGGGTCGCCGCAGGCGACAAGAAGCACCGCGGAGAGCCGACGGGCCGAAGGGGTGGAAGCACCTCTTGGAGCTTCTTGTGGCTTCGCCACCCCGGTTCGAGAACCGGGGCTACCCGCTCTTCGCCCAAGTGCGGTTCAGGAACGAGGCTACCCGCTGAACTTTGCGGTTGAACTTCGAGGTTCATTGAGGGGGGCGACCTTGCGGTTTGGGGGGGCTGGCCGATGCTCAGGCAGTTCGGCGGGCTGGTGGGTCGGGACTCGTCGATCCAGTCCTCAGGAGACCGTCCGATCGTAGCGGTGGCGCCGGCATTGCTGGCGGAGGGCCATTGCCGGTCGGGGCGTGCGTCAGGGATCGAACCGCCCTCCACCGCTGCTGATGGACCGCCAAACCAATCACCCCGCTGGCCCCTGCGCTGGCCACACCGCGGGCCGCCGCGCCGACCGAGA
>JBGSJY010000705.1:0-13121 GCA_041741515.1 Pirellulales bacterium
GCCCGGCCCGTGAGGCGGCCCGGGCGACGGCCCGGGCAGTTGGTGCTGTGGCGGCGTGGGCCGGGAGCCGAACGGATTCCAAAAGTTTTGAACCGGTTTCGGATCGCGCTGCGGCGCGTTGTCGGGCGCCCACTTGTCCGCCGCCCACGCCTGGACCGCCTGCGACCCGTCGCGCTGGTCGATCGACCCTTTCCCTTCAAAAGCACTCTCCAGGGCCTGCGCGAACTCGGCCGGGCTCGATGTGACGGGGCCGACTTGCTCACGCAGCTCGTTCAGGTCATCGACGACCTGCTGCGGGGGCGGATCGGCCACGGACGTGCCGCTCGCCGCCAACAACACAACCACCAGGATGCCGCTACGCATGTTGCGCCTTTCTCGGTAGGTGAAAAGGTGGGGTCCGGATCGACGCCCGATTCCCCGCATCAAAAATCGATCGAGCGCGCCGGCGTGTCATCGACGGTCGCCGGCGGGGGCGTCGGCGTGTCGGCCGGAGACTCGGCTTCGTCCTCTTTATCCGACTTGCTCTTCTTCTGGGCCTCGGCAATTTCTTTGTCGGCCTCGCTCGCCGGCCCCGACACCTCGAGCTTCTGCAGCTCGCGCCACGGCTCGCCCGATTTGTAGCAGCGTAGTTCGGCCTCGAGCTGGCCGTCGTAGGCGTCGAGCGTCTTCATCTCGGTCGCCTTGGCGATCGCCTCTTCGGAGCGCTTGACCGCTTGCTCGAAGTCGCCCGCCTCGGCGTACGAGGCGGCGAGCGTGCTGAGGATGTGAGGCGCGCCATACTCGGTCACCTCGGCAGCCTTGGTGGCCAGCTCGACCGCCCGCTTGCCGTCGCGCACCGCCGCGTAGGGGCTCGTCGCCAGCGTCCAGGCGTAGTTGTTCAGCACGCCGGGCTCGTTGGGGTTCTGCTCCAGCGCTTTCTCGAAGTCGCCGATCGCTTTCTCGTGCTCTCCCGCGTACAGGTACATGTCGCCCCGCAGCCGTCGGGCCAGGTTGTTCCCCTCGTCGGCGTCGAGGATCTTAGTGAGCACCTCGATCGCTTCGGGCGCCATCTGCTTGTCGGTGTAGATCGCAGCGAGCTGGAGCTGTAGCTCCGTCAGGTTCGGGTCGATCGCAATCAGCTTCTCGAGCATCGCGACCGCCTCGTCGGTGCGGCCCAGCTTGTCGAGCAGCTGCGCCTTCATCTGGTGGGCGCGGACCAGCGCGGGCTGCTGCTGGAGGATGGCTTCGACGTCCTTCAGCGCCTTGTCGTATTCCTCATTCTCCGACAACAACTGCGCGCGGATCAGCAGCGACGCCAGGTTGTTCGGCTGCAGCTTCAGCGACTTGTCGAGCTCGGCGATCGCGTCCTCGATCTTTCCTTGCTGGTTGAACAGCTCGCTGCGGTACTGGTACGGCGTCAGCAAGTCCGGCGCAAGCTCCGACGCCTTGTTGAAGGCGGCTAGCGCCTCGTCCTGGCGGTCGAGCATCAGCAGCGCCAGCGCCTTCAGTTCGTGGGCCTTGGGGTTCTCCGGCGCGGCCTCGATCGCCTTCTCGATGTCGGCCAGACAGGCCTCGCCGTCGCCGTCGGCGCGGTGGGCCTGGGCGCGTAGCAGAAGGTACTCTTCCTTGCCGGGATCGAGTTCGATGGCCTTATTGAAATCCTCCAGCCGGCTCGCGCCGTCTTTTTGGGTCACGCCGCGGAGCGCGTAGGCCTGGGCGATGGTCGTGGGCTCGGGCGTCTCGGCCTCGGGGTCGTTGGTCGCCTCCTCGGCCAGGCGGATCACCTGCGTCAGCGCACGCCGCGCCTCGCTGGGACTGCCGAGCGGTAGCGACTGCAAGCGGCCCGTGAGCAGCCATGCCTGCGACTGCTTCGGGTCGAGCGCCACAACACGTTGCAGGTCGGTCAGCGCGTACTGCCGGATCTGGATCCAGCGCGGGTCGCGACGCGGGTCGGCGATCGGCTGGCTGAGCACCACCTGCGAGAAGCTGGCGGCGCGTTGCAGCAGCGTGGCGACGAGCATCTCCTCGGCGAAGTCGGAGTTTTCGGGGTCGAGTCCCTTGTCGATCGCGCTGTCGAGCAGGTCGACGACTTCGTTGAGGTCTTGGAGGTCGTCGGCGTCGAGCTTCAGCTCGATCGCCCGGTTCATGTCCGCGGCGCCCGGGTTGTTGGGGTCCTCGGGCTCGGCGGGCTTCTCTGCGGGCTTCGTCTCGGTGGGCTTCGTCTCGGCGGGCTGTTCGTCGGCGGCCTTTTCCTCTCCCTCCGTTGGCGCTGGGTCCGCTTCCATCGCGGGGGACGCCTCTTCAGCGATCGCCTCGGGCTGCTCGGTCGCCTTGGCGGCGGGCTCCTCGCTGGCCTTCTCAGTTGCCTTCTCAGTTGCCTTCTCAGCCGGCGGCGCGGTTTCCTCGGCGGGCGCCGGCGCGGTTGTCTGCGCGGCGACGGGTACGGCCCCTCCCAGCAGCAGGGCGAGGGTCAGGCAAACGGCGGGCAGCAGAGAAGTCGGCATCTTGGGGGGAGTCCTTCTTTAGCGATCGGGGCAGCTTAGGGACATTATGACGCGTCGCCGCCCCGGAGACTACGCGCCTTCGGCGAGGTATCAGGGGTCAGGGATCAGGAATCAGGATGCAAAAGTCGGCCCCGGCGAGGGCGCCGGCCATCGGATCGACTTAGACGTAACGCGGGAGCGGTGTCGCCCGGGGCCGTGCCGGCCTAGAATCGTGCCGCTGCCCTGCGATTCGTCATTACCTCGTAACGCACTCCGGGGGCTGACGCCGCCCGGCTCAGGTCCCGTCGGAAAGCAGCCGTTCGTTACTTTCCACTGCCCACTGCCGACTGCCCACCACCCACTTTACCTTCCCCTCTCCGCCTTCCCCTTTCCCGTTTCGCTTCATGGAAGCTGGCATCGTTGGCCTGCCGAACGTCGGCAAAAGCACCCTGTTCAACGCCCTCACCTCGGCCGGCATCGCTAGCGAGAACTACCCGTTCTGCACGATCGAGCCCAACGTCGGCGCCGTCCCCGTGCCCGACGCGCGCCTGGAGACCATCCAGTCGTACATTAAGACCCAGAAGGTGATCCCCGCGATCCTCCAGCTGGTGGACATCGCGGGCATCGTCCGCGGCGCCAGCGAGGGCGAGGGCCTCGGCAACCAGTTCCTCACTCACATCCGCAATGTGGACGCCATCCTCCACATGGTCCGCTGCTTCGACGACCCGGACATCATCCACGTCGAGGGCTCGGTCGATCCGATCCGCGACATTGAGACCATCGACACCGAGCTGATGCTGGCCGACCTGCAGTCGGTCGAGCAACAGATCCACCGCGCCCAGAAGAACGCCCGCACCGGCGACAAGGACGCCAAGCGCAAGGTCGAGATCCTCCAGGAGTGCCACGACCGCCTCGCCGCGGGCACGCCCGTACGCGGTCTCGTGTACGACGACCCTGCCTCTGCGAAGACCCTGCGCGAGCTGCAACTGCTCACGTCGAAGCGTGTGCTATATGTCGCCAACGTGGAAGAGGATAATCTGCTAGGCGAGGGCGAGCTTGTGAAACGCGTCCGCGAGCGCGCCGCGGCCGAACAGGGCGAGGTCGTCGCGGTTTGCGCGCGATTGGAAGCGGAGTTGTCGGAACTCGACGAGGCCGACCGCGCCGAGATGCTCGAGTCGGTTGGCCTCACCGAGCCCGCGCTTGCGTCACTGGCGCGGGCGGCCTACAAGCTGCTCGGCCTGCAGAGCTACTTCACCGCCGGCGAAAAGGAAGTCCGCGCCTGGACGATCCCCGTCGGCGCCACCGCCCCCCAAGCGGCCGGCGTGATCCACACCGACTTCGAGAAGGGCTTCATCCGTTGCGAGACGTACTCCGTCGACGACCTCGTGCAGTACCACAACGAGAAAGCGATCCGCGAAGCGGGCAAGATGCGGGTTGAAGGGAAGGCCTACGTGATGCGTGACGGGGACGTTTGTCACTTTTTGTTTAACTAGGGACGCGGCGCCGGCGGGCGGCCATGCCTAGCGCGCCGACGAACGACGCGGCCCAGCCCGCCGGTTCGGGGACCGTCGCACTGGGGGGCGAGCCTCCGGCCGGGTCCCAGTAGACGGTGTCGAGGAAGACCGTGGCGTCCGTGGCGCCGAAGAACTGCACCGAGTCGAGCGACACGCGGCCCCCGTCGGTAACGCCATCGATGACGCCGTTGCCCCCGGCGGCCCACGCTTCCCAGTCGATGGCAGAATCGAGCCGCCATTCGTAGCGGCGCCACTGGCCATCCGCGACAACCGCGGTGCGGACGCCCCGTTCTCCCCCCGTCGCGTCGTCGATCGCGAGCGAAACCTCAAGGCCGGGTGTCGATGATTTAAGCCACAAACCGACCGACCCGATTGCCTCGAACTGGACGTTCGCCACCGGCTCGCCGGCGTTGTCGGCGACGCCGCTATTGACCAGCGAGTTGTACTTGCCGGCCCATAGCGTGTAGTCGCCAATATCGACGAACCCGTCTCCGTTGAAGTCGGCCGGGTTGCCGATGTCGAACTGGCCCTGGTTGTCACGCCACACGGTGTAGTCTGCCGCATCGACGACGCCGTTTCGGCTGAAGTCGCCCGACCGGGTGGGGTTCACCGACGTGCCGCGGGTGTCGCTGTACCGTGCGCCCGCGATGTGGCGCAGGAAGAATTCCTCGCCAGAGGACTCGTCGTAGACGATGTCGATCCGCTGTGAGTGCGAACCCTCGTGCGCCTGCGAGCCGTCGCGCGCCGCGTCCGAGCCTGTGAGGTTGGGCGTCGTCTCCGCAGAGTAAGTGGGCGAGCGATGGAACACCCCCTCGTTCCCGTCGACGAGGGAGCTCGAAAAGATGCCGCCGCTATAGTCGTCGAACCCGGCGAGCACCTTGCGGCCGAAGCCCACGGCGCTGCCCGCCGTCGTCGCGGTGCGGACCTGGATGTCGGCGCCGTAGTAGTACTTGAGGATGTCGAGGTAACCTACCGAACGGTCCGACAGGTAGTCCGAGCCGTTCTGGCTCATGGCGCCGCGATTGGGCCAGTTCGGGGTCGAGACGCTCCCCCGGAACCCGAGCGGTGTCCCGCGGTTGAACTCGCCGAACAAGTCGTTGGCGTAAGGGAAGGTGACCCACTTCTGGGTCGCGGTCGGGTCGGGGTCGCCCGGCTGGCTGATCACGCCGGGCGCGTCGGGATCGAAGGGCCCCGAGGGGATCGACCCCGCGACATAGAACGCCGCCACCAGCACCTCGTTCGGCGACTGGCCCGTGTTGTCGTTGACCCAGAGAATCTCCCCCTCGGTGGCGCGGGCGGCCTGGACGTGGAGCGGGTCGGGGTCGGAGCCGTTGGAGTAGACTTGATCCGAGGTCCCATCCGCGAGGAAGCCCTTCACCCGCATCTGGAAGTAGGCGTAGGTCCGCGCTGCAACCGCCTGGGCTTTTAGCGCTTCGAACGACGCAAGCCCGTTCTCTGCTTGGACCACGTTCGGCACGTAGTCGGTCTCGGTCGCGACGCTGCCGATCCCCTGAACGAGGATGGTCGATCGGGCGTCGAACGGACCCTGGGCGCCGGCAAGTGACGTCACGGCGAGGCCGAGAGCAACAAGCGGCCCGCGGGCAGCAAGTGAGCCAAGAGTCATACGCGAGCATCGGCGGAACAGTGGGGGGCAGCGGCCCGGCTGCCGGACCTCACCCATCGTAGTCGATCGGGACACGCCGACACCACCTTTAGCGGTACGGCGCTAGACGCCGGTGACAGCGCGAAGAGGGACGAGCGATGAGCGGCGCCCCACCGCGAGTCCTCCCGGCGCGAACGTCGCGAGAGCGAGCGTATTCGGCTCGGGGATGGCGCTCCCCATCAGCGTGGCCCCATAGTTGGCGGCCCACACGTCGCGGTCATGCTCGGTGACCGAGCCAGGCGTCGCCTAGTTTGGGAGCGTCACGCTCGGGCCGAGGTGGTCGCGCCAGACGGTGCAGTCGGCCGCATCAACGACGCCGTCGTCGTTGTAGTGGCGGGCAGCGCCGGCAGTTGGCCGACGGTCAGCAGCGGGTAACCGGCCAGGTCGCCGTTGGTGAGGTCGGCCCAGTCGGCGAGGGCGTCGTCCCGGCCGCTAGATCGTGGGGGTCGTCGAAGGGGTGGCCCAACCGATTGGGGCGCCGACGCCACATTCCGCTTCGAGATCGCGAACGACATCGGCGCTGGCGAAGTGGCTCGCAGTCAGGGTGAGTGAGGCATCTCCGCTCGAGGACTGCTGCGATCGCAACGGATTCTTCCGTCACGTTCCCGACTGCCAGGGCGGTTGCGTGGCTTCGGAGCAGCGAATTCGAGAAATTGCATTGCACCTCGGTCTTTCCGTCGCTACAAACCGTTTTGTAAAAGGCGTTTAAAAAATCTGCCGCTTTGCGTTTGGCAAATCCACTTTCGGCAAAAACATCCTTCTTCGGGGGCCCGTCCGATGCGGTCACGGTCGTCTAATCGGGTCCGGTTGACATCCCGCGTCACCGCTCAGGGGGCGTGGGGATTCACCCTGGTTGAGTTGCTGGTCGTCATCGCGATCATCGGGATTCTGGTGGCGCTCTTGCTCCCCGCGGTCCAGGCCGCGCGCGAAGCGGCGCGGCGCATGCAGTGCTCCAACAACCTCAAGCAACTTGGGATCGGGCTGCACAACTACGCCAGCACCAACGGAGGCTTTCCCGCCAACGTGAACAACATCAACCAGGAGCAACGTGACTACGCGTCGCACTTGGTGAACCTCGCTCCGATGATGGAGGAGTCGACCCTTCACGACGCGATCGACTTCTGCGACCCGGCCAAACCCGGTTGTGTTCGCCCGGGCGATCAGCGGCTGGGTTCGAAGCTCATCCGCCAGTACGCCGTGCCGGGCCTCCAATGCCCGAGCGATCCCAAAACCGGCGAGATTGATCCGACGGAAGGGAACTCCCTCTGGCAGCTAACGGGTGGGGAGTCGATCGCCGTCACCAGCTACGCGGGCTCCATCGGTTCGCAGATCATGCAGACCTTCGGGTCGGGTGTGATGCGCAACTTTGTTCCCGATGGGGGAACCCTTTACGACCTCGACAAGGATGGCGAGGACTGGTTCAACAAGACCTCCGTCATGAACCCGTCGTGCAATTCCGCTGGCAAGGGGAATATCCGCTCCGACTGCCCAGTCCCCAAGTTTATCTCCGGTGTCTTCGCCCGTAGCTCGTGGGCGGCCAAGTTCCGCGAGATCACGGACGGGACATCGAGCACGATTGCGATGGGGGAGATCCGGCCCTCCTGCTCGGGCGCGCAGTGGGCCCGCGGCTGGACTCTTTCGGAGGGTCTGTGGTTCGCGACCACGGCGCCGATCAACTTCAACACCTGCCTCGGCGAAGCGCCGATGCTCGGCGCATCGGGCCGGATCAAACCGGGCCACGACTGGGACCGGGACTTCAACACGGCGATGGGCTTCAAGTCGCTCCATACGGGGGGCGCCAACTTCGTCTTCTGCGACGGCTCGGTCCACTTCCTTCAAGAGGCCATCGACTACACGGTCTACCAAAGGCTCGGCGCCCGTGATGACGCCGAAACGGTCGGCAGCTTCTAAGGCTCCGAGCGAATTCCCGCTCCGCGACCCAGGCCCGAACGGATGAAGTCCCTCACCGCTTTCCTCTGTCTTTCCCTGCTTGGGCTCGCAGTTGGCGGATGCGGCGCCGGTAAATCTTATCCCGCGACCTACCCGGTCCGGGGGGTCGTGACCCTCAATGGCGCTGCTGTCGAGGGCGCCGACGTCGAACTGATCCCTTCGGGCGCAGGCCAAGGCTGCCAGGGGGTGACGGGTCTCGACGGGGCGTTCACGGTGGAGACGGCGTTCGACTCGGGGAAGGTCTACCGGCCGGGCGCTCTCCCTGGCGAGTATCGCGTTACCGTCCGCAAGCTCGATCTCGATGGGGCGACAGGCCTCGCCGCGGCCCCACCCAATTTGTTGCCGAAGCAGTACGCCGACGCCGCTACCTCGGGATTCTCGCTGGTCGTTAGCCCCGACGGGGACCATACCATGGACCTTCCCTTGAAGCGGTAAAGCGTAGCGACCCAGGGCAACCGCACGTTAAGTCGTTAGCCCGGGGAGCTTTGCGAGTTGGTCTTGGTTCCAGGCGGCCCGATTTCGCTTTCGCTTGATGCTTCCGGGCGAAGTGTCGCGTTGGATGAGCGATAACGCGAAGCGACGCAGCAGGGCGAAGTTGTCAGGGCCGTAGTCCTTGCGGATGCGGCTCTAGTCCTCGTTGAAAATCACGTCCAGCACCCACTGCGGCGAGTTCTCAATCCCCCAAGGGCCGCGGACGGCGAGGGCGAATCGCTTCACGCCGAGCGGCAGGCTGCTGAGGTAATACCGCACGTCGCTGGTTTCCTTGCCGTCCCGCTCGGTGATCGAGATCTCCTGGCCGATCATCTAGAGACCCTCCAGCCTCCGGTGAGCGGAATGAACTCCACCGGCAACGCCGCTTGGTGGTAGTAGCGTCACCACGGCGCCCTGTAGCTCCAACCGCATTAGCAACTCGGGGATCGCCGTGATCTCGTTGGACTTCTCTTCGCACGCCTGTTGCCCGAGCACGACGTGGTTCGCCACGCTCCACGCACCCACCGCGTGCAACGCCGACTGCATTGTCGTTTGGCCCCGGCGATTCCCCGCCAGCGCCGCGAGCACCAGGATGTCGCTCAAACCGTGCCGCCGAGCCTTCTCGCTACGCGGGTCCACCACCCCCGAGAAGCACGCCGCCAACGGCGCCACTCGCTTCCCCTTCCATCACCTCCGTGAACCAACCAACAGTCGTCCAAGGCGAGAGTCTTCCGCTGCCAGCCTTCACTCAGGCAAATGGGACGCGAACAATCCCGCGAAACGGCTCAGAGACTTCATGCGTTTGCCCTGGGCTCACTCCCCCGAGCGGATCTGCACGTAGCTCTCGTATCTCCGCGCGTCGATCCAGCCGTCGGCGACGGCGTACTTCACGGCGCAGTCGTCCTCGTGCGTGTGCGTGCAGTCGGGGAAGCGGCACTTCGAGACATACGGGCGGAGCTCGCGGAAGTAGCCGGCGACCTCTTCGGGGATCACGTCCCAGAGCTCGAAGCTGCGGATGCCAGGGGTGTCTACCAAGAAGCCGCCGCCCAACTCGTCGCCCAGCGGATAAAGTACGGCGGTCGTCGTCGTGTGGCGGCCCTTCTCGCTCTCGCTGCTGACGGTCTGCACGCGTAGGGCGAGGCCCGGCTGAATGGCGTTGAGCAGCGAGCTCTTGCCGACGCCGCTCTGGCCCGTAAAGGCGGTCTCCTTGCCACGTAGTCGATCGCGCAACCGGTCGAGCCCGAAGCCCGTATCTGCCGATACGGGGAGCACTTCATAACCCAATTGCGACCAGACGCCGATGATCGGCACGAGGTCCGCTGGTTCGACGAGATCGACCTTGTTGAGGCAGACGATTGGTCGCAGGCCGGTCTTCTCGGCGGTGACGAGGTAGCGGTCCACCAAGTTCGGCTTCAGCCGCGGCTCGGCGACCGATGCGACGACAACAATCAAGTCGATGTTCGTGGCGATCAGGTGCTGCCGATTGCGACTGGTGCGGCTGAGGACGCCGTGGCGCGGCTCGACGCGTTCGATGATCCCTTCCTGGGGCAGACCCTCCTGGGGCGTGGGTCCTTCAGGCCGCACCCAAACGAGGTCCCCGGCGGCGACGACGTGCCGCAGGTTGGTGGCGAGCTGCTTCAGCAACTGCCGGGTCGCGCAGGCGTAGAGGCGGCCGTTTTCTCCCAGCACGCGGCTCACAAGCCCCTGCACCCGCAGCACCCGGCCGAGGACGCACGTCTTGTGGTCGATCTCCGGGAGCACGATCTGTCCCGAGCTGTCCTCGGTCATTTCGGCGCCGGCGACGGTTCGTCGGCGTGTGAGCCGCCCCTTGCCGCTGACGCGATCGCCACGCTCGTGGTGAGAGTCGTCGCCGTGGACCTCGAAGTCGCGCGTGAGCCCGCGTTCGCGCTTCGAGGTGTCGTGCCCCTTACGGAAATCAGCGCGGACGTTGCGGCGCTTCTTTGCCATAAGAAAGGGAACCGCCAAGACGCCAAGAGCGCCTGGGCTCGCCAGGAAGAACGAAGGGAAAGCACTAATCGCGACTAATCAACGCTAATCCGCCGTAGGTGGATTCGTGTAGATTAGCGTTTATTACTGTTCCCTCGATAACCCCTCGTTTCGCACGAGTATCGATGGGCTATCGGCTCCATCCCAGGGCTCTTGGCGAGCCCCCACGGCTTTTGGCGAGCCTTGGCGTCTTGGCGGTTCCAAGCCTTTATAGCCAAGCCTTTAGAGCCAGGCCTTTAGAGCTTATCGCCGGGCAGTTTGATCTGGCCGGCGTTGTTGTTGGTCGGGTCGAACCGCTTCGAGCGGTCGCTGCCACGGAAGTCGGTCTTCTGCAGGCCGGCCCGCGCCAGGAGCGAGGTGCTCATGATCTCCTTGGTGCGGTTCTCGGTGGGCGGCGGTCCGACAGCGCCCAGGTCGGCTGGCGAGTAATCCACCCGGTAGCTGTGCTTAGCGACCGACAGCGTGTCGCCCGGGTCGAGCCGGCCTTCCGGGTTACGGATGCCGTTGATCTTGATGCCGTTGCGGCTCTGCAAGTCACGGACGTACAGGTAACCCCCCTCGATCCACAACTCGCAGTGGTGGGCCGAGACGTTGGCGAACCGCAGCACGATGTCGCAGCTCTCGCGGCGACCCATGAGCAGCTTTTTCTTGAGCAGCGGGATCGGGTCTCCGCCTCCGAGCGGCACAAGCTCGCCGTACATGGTGGGTCTCAGGTGGAAGGCGCCCGCCGGCCGTGGGAGCGGGGCTGGGTGGGGCAGGTGGGTGGGAGCGCCAGAGCATCCCGGGACGGTCCGAGCCTTTGGGGATTGGCCAAACCTTTCGGGATCGGGTACGCCGCCATCTCCCTCCACCTTACGAACGGAGCCTGGGAACGTCAACGAATCGCCTTGCCGCGGCGGGCGGCGGCCGTTGCCTCAGGGCCCTAGGACCGCTACTGTCCCTACGTTTGGCCTATGTCCGGCGCTATGCCACGTGTGCATCCGGGGTTGCTCCCCGATCCGCCCCCCAGGTTGCCGCTGGGGACAGGCGGCTCGCCGCAGGCCCCGGTTGTCGCCTATTTTTAGGGAAGACACTTCCTCTCCTCGCCCCCGCCTCGCCGAGCCCCCATCGAGTGACAGCCGCCCCCTCCGCCGCTCCCACGTCCCGTGAAGCTCGTGTCCACCGGCTGGACAATGGCCTGACGCTCGTCGGGGAGCCCGTTGCAGGCTTCCAGTCGGCCGCCTTTTCGCTGATGGTCCCCGCCGGGTGCCGTCACGATCCCAAGCGCCAGCTCGGCCTGGCCAACCTGACGTGCGAGATGGCGCTCCGCGGCGCCGGCGACCGCGACAGCCGCGCCCTGGTCAACGACCTCGACGCCCTGGGGGTCGAACGCGGCGAGTCGGTTGGCTTGTCGCACGCCTCGCTGTGGGCGAGCACGCTCAGCGAGAACCTGCCCGCGGCCATGTCGATCTACGCCGACCTCGTGCGGCGGCCGCACCTCCCGGAGGACCAGTTCGAGGCCGGCCGCCAAGTTTGCTTGCAAGAGCTGCGTGGCATCGAGGACGAGCCGTCGCAGAAGCTGATGGAAGAGCTCCGCCGCCGTCACTATGGCGACCCCTGCGGGCGGGCCGCCAGCGGCACGATCGAGTCGGTCGAGTCGCTCAAGCTGAACGACGTCCGACACTTCCAGCATCAGCGATACGCCCCCAACAGCGCGATCCTTGCCGTGGCCGGCGCCTTCGACTGGGACGCGACCGTCGATCACGTCGAGCGGCTCTTCGGCGACTGGGTCAACGTCGAAGCGCCCGCCGAAATCGAGGAGGCGCCCGGCGCCGGCGACGGCCATGTGCACTACGACTCGTCGCAGGCCCACATCGGCATCGCCTACCCATCGACACCGTACAACCACGTCGACTACTTCCAGGCCTGGGGCGCCAACGGCGTCCTCTCAAGCGGCATGAGCAGCCGGCTGTTCACCGAGGTGCGTGAGAAACGCGGCCTCTGCTACACGGTTTACGCGTCGCTGCAAACGCAGCACGATCGGGCGGCCGTCTTCTGCTACGCCGGCACCACCGCCGAGCGCGCCCAGGAGACGCTCGACGTCACCTACAACGAGCTGGTGCGGCTCGCCGACGGCGTCACGCCCGAAGAGCTCTCGCGACTCAAGGCCCGCATGAAGAGCGCCCTGATCATGCAGCAAGAGTCGACGCACGCCCGCGCCGGCGTCCTCGCCCGCGACTGGCGCCACCTGGGACGTATCCGCTCGCTGGCGGAAGTGAACGAGCTGGTCGACGCGGTCACCGCCGAATCGATCAACGACTATCTGCAGCGCAACCCGCCGAGCGATTTCACGATCGTCACGCTTGGGCCTGAGCCGCTTAGCCTGAGTGGGCAGCGGGCAGCGGGCAGCGGGCAGTAGCGCCCCAAGCTTTGTTGCCGGTTGCCATTCGAAATCCTGCCGTCTGCCCGCTGCCCTCTACCCGCTCATGCAATTCCAACGTCACACCCTCCCCAACGGCCTCGAAGTCATCGCCGAGTGCGACCCGTCGGCGCTATCGCTTGCCGTGGGGATGTTCGTGCAGACCGGCTCGCGCGACGAGGCGCCCGTCGAGGCGGGCGTCAGCCACTTCCTGGAGCACATGGTCTTCAAGGGGACCGCGCGGCGTACGGCCGAGGACGTGAACCGCGAGTTCGACGAGCTCGGCGCGCACTACAATGCGTTCACCAGCGAGGAGAGCACCGTCTACTACGCGTCGCTGCTGCCCGAGCACCAGGCGCCGGCGATCGACCTGTTGGCCGACATCCTCCGGCCGGGCCTCCGCACGGAGGACTTCGACATGGAGAAGAAGGTCATCCTCGAAGAGATCGAGATGTACCTCGACCAGCCGCCCTACGGCATGGACGACTACGTCAAGCGGCTCTGTTTCGGCGATCACCCCATCGCCGGCAGCGTGCTCGGCACCGCCGAGTCGGTCACCGCGCTGACGCCCGAGGCGATGCGGTCGTACTTTGAGCGGCGTTACTCGCCTGGCAACCTGGTGCTGGCGGCAGCGGGCAATGTCGATTTCGACGCGC
>JBGSJY010000706.1:0-7811 GCA_041741515.1 Pirellulales bacterium
CCGATCCGCTGCTGGCGGCGCTCGCGCGGCATATGGGCGTCGCGGCGACGCGCGACCGCTCGGGCGGCTGGGGGTGGTGGTCGCTGGGGCGATTGGCGACCGCTCTAGGGATCGTTGGCGCCCTGACGACCGCGGCCATCATCGCCTTCATGACGCCAGCGACGCTGTGGCTGCAAGTCGAGGGGCGTTTCGAACCGGTGGAACAGGCGCGGATCTTTGCGCCGCTCGACGGCGTTGTCCGCGACGTGCTGGTGCAGCAAGCCGACAGGGTGACCGCCGGCCAGCCGCTGGTGCGGCTAGAATCGCCCGAGCTTCAGCTCAAGCAGGAAGAGGTAGCCGAGGCGATTGCGGCGACCGAGGCGGAGATCGCCGCGCTCGAGACCGAGAAGCTCCGCGCGTCCCTGCCCGGTCGCGGCGAGGGTCGAGACGACCCGACGACGCTCGCCAGCCGCACAGCGGCGCTACGCGAGCGTCTCGGCCACCAACAGAAGCAGCGCGAGCTGCTCGCGGCCGAGGCGACGAAGCTGGTCATCGTCTCGCCGATCGCCGGCGCTGTGGTCAGTTGGCGTCCCGAAGACTACCTGGCCGACCGCCCCGTGCGCCACGGTCAACGGCTCTTGGAGGTGGCGGCCGACGGTCGCTGGCGCCTCGAGCTCGAAGCGCCCGACTACCGGGTGGGGCCGCTACTGCGGGCCCAGGCGGCCGGCGAGCCGCTGAATGTCGAGTACGTCGTCCGCGCCGACCCGTCAGCGACGCACACGGCGGTCGTCGCGGCGATCGCCGACGCCACCCAGGCCGACGAGGAGGGGAGTCCGATTGTGCGGGTGATAGCGGACCCTACGGACCCGGCCATGGCGAATCCTCGCAGCGGACTGGGGGTCTCGGCTAAGATCGACTGCGGTACTTACTCCCTCGCGTACGTCTGGCTGCATGAGGCATTCGATGCGATCCGCCGCCGCTGGTTCTAAGGTCTCCCTCGTGGCGGTGACGCTCGCGCTGGCGCTGTGCCCCTCGACGCTAAGCGCCAAGCAGATCGACGTCCCGTCGTCGATCCTCACGGTCAGCGAGATGGTCAAAATCCCCGCTCCGGATTCGGGCGTGCTGCGCGAGCTCGTGGTCCACGAGGGGATGCTTATCGAGCAAGGGGTCGCGATCGGCGAGGTCGACGCGCGCGAGCAGCAGCTCGCCGCCGAAGTGATCCGTCAGGACCTCGCCATCGCGCGGAGCGAGTCGGAGAGCGACGTCCGCGTGCGTCTCGCTCAAAAAGAGAACAAGGTCGCCCAGGCCGAGCTGGTCCGGGCGACGTCGATCAACGCCGAGCTGCCCAACACGGTGTCGACCAAAGAGGTAGAACGCCTGCGGCTGACGATGGAGAAGTCGGAGCTCGAGATCGAGTTCGCCCACTTCGAGCGCGACTTGCTGGCGGCGAAGCTCGGCCGTATCGAGGCTGACCTGCGGGCCGCCCAGCACAAGGTCGAGCGGATGCGGGTCGCGGCGCCGATCGCCGGGGTCGTCGCCGAGCTCTACTGCCACGCGGGCGAATGGGTCAACGCCGGCGATCCGATCGCGCGGCTGGTGCGGGTCGATCGCCTGCGGGTCGAGGGGTTCGTCGGCATCGAGGACGCCTTAGCCGGGCTGGTGAACCGCCCTGTCGTGGTTGAGGCCTCGCTGCCCGGCGGCGAAACACTCCAGGCGAAGGGACACGTCGTCTTCATCAGCCCCGAGGCAGAGCCGGTCGACGCCAAGGTGCGGTTCTGGGCGGACGTCGATAACAGCGCCATGCAGTTGCGCCCGGGCCTGGCGGCGCGGGTGACGATCCTGGACGCCCCTCCGAGCGAGGGGCCGGACAACGCGGCAAGCGACGGGCCCGTGCGACCGGTGGCCTACTTCGCGAACTGAACTCTTCCACCATCCCCCTCGAGCGTCACGTGAGTCCTGCCGCCTGGTTGACGCAAGGCCGACTGCGAGCCCGGCGCGACCTCGTGCTCACGCCCAGCGGCGACGCCACGGTGGTCAAGGACCCGCTGTCCCTCGAGTACTTCCGCCTCGGCGACCGTGAGAGCTACTTGCTCCGGACGCTCCGCGATCCGATGACCGTCGCTGATCTAACGCGGCGGTTCCAGCGGCGGTTCCCGAATGAACGCGTGACCGGCGCCCAGGTGCTTGGCTTCTGCGCGTCGCTCTACGATTGCTCCCTGCTGTTGTCCGACGCCGCGACCGATCCCCGCCGTCCGTCGGGCAAGCCCCCCTGGTACGCGGCGATGGCCAGCCCGTTGGCGATCCGCCTGCCCGGCGCCGATCCGACGCCCCTGCTGCGTGTGCTGCGGCCGTTCGCGGCGCCTCTGTTCAGCAAGGCGTTTGTTGCGTTGCTGCTGGTGGTCGCCGCGATCGTCGCCTTAGGGCTGCTCGGCAAGGCCGAGGTCCTGACCCAAGAGCTGAGCCGGATGCTCGACCTCTTCACTCCGATGCACGCGACGATGGCGGTCGTCGCAGTCGTCGTCGTTAAGGCGTGGCACGAACTGGGGCACGCCATGGCCTGCCGGCGGATGGGCGCCGAGTGCCACGAGGTGGGAGTCCTGCTGATTGCCTTCTTGCCGTGCCTGTACTGCGACGTCTCCGACGCCTGGTCGCTCACCAGCCGTTGGCGCCGCGCGGTCGTAGCGCTGGCGGGCGTCTACTTCGAGCTGATGCTCGCCGTTGCCGCGGGCGCCGCATGGCTGGCGCTCGCACCGGGGCCGCTGCGGATGTTGAGCCTCTACGTGATGGTCGTTGCGTCGGTATCGACACTGCTGGTGAACCTGAATCCGCTGCTACGCTACGACGGCTACTACGTGGTGGCCGACGCGTGGGGGGTCGCCAACCTCCATTCGCAGAGCCGCGAGGCCCTATGGGGGCCGCTCCGCCGCTGGGTGCGGGGCGACCACGCCCCGATCGAAGCGTTCGATGCTTCGCCGCGGGCCTTGGCCGCCTTCGGGCTCGCGTCCACCCTCTACGGGTGGTTCATCCTCGGACTCATCCTCTGGGGGCTGCACCATGCCCTGGCCGCGGTCGGCTTTCGCGCTGCGGGCGACCTGCTGGTCGTGTTGACGCTGGGCGGCGTCGCTTTCGTGGGGGTCCGTCGGCTGGTGGCGCTGATTCCGCATGCCTCCGGCGGCCACATGCCGGGCGTACTGCTCCGCCTCACGGTCGTCGCAGCCTTGGCCGCGCTGCTACTCCGCGGACTGGCGTCATTGCCGATCGACCAAACTCTCTACAGCGTCTGCCGCCTCGAGAGTGTCGCTTACGCCGACATCGTGTCGCGGAGCCCCGGCGTGCTTCGGCCCCATGTCCGCTATGGTGACGTCGTCGAAGCGGGTGACCTTGTCGCCGAACTCGTGGACACCAGCGCCGACTTTCGCCGGCTCGAGCTGCTCCAGCGAGAAGCGGAACTGGCCGCCGAAATCGCCGGCCTGCGGACGCGGTCGCAACGCGACGCGGGGCTGCTTGCCGAAGTGACCCGCCTCGAGCCGACACTCGCCGAGGTGCGGCGCCAAATCCGCACCCACGACGACCTCACGGAGCGTCGCAGGCTCCGCGCACCGATCAGCGGCCGCATCGACCCGCCGGTGAAACTCACCGCTAACAACGCCGGGGAGACCCCCGACGGAGAGCTCCCGACCTGGAGCGGCGCCCCGCTCGATCCGCCGAACGACGGTTGCTGGCTCGAAGCGGACGAGGCCGTCTGCCGGGTGACCGGCGCCGGGTTGCGGGTGGTGCTCTTGCTGAGCGAGGACGACAGCGGCCTGGTGCGTATCGGTGATCCGGTGCGGATAATCCTGGACCGGGCGCCGTCGGAGACGCTCGCGGGCCGGGTTGAGGGGGTCGCCCTCGCGGCGGCCGACGAAGCGATTGCCGACCCCGAACGGCTGCTGGAGAAGTCGCTGCGATCGCCGCTCGAGAAGGGCGCCGCGTACCGCTTGAGCGTCGAGCTGATCGGGGATACGACCCCCGAGCTCCAGCCTGGGGCGGTCGGCCGGGCCCGCGTCGTGACCGGGCGTGAGACGCTGGGGGGCTGGGCGTTCCGCTGGCTCCGCCAGCTGTTGCGATTCGGTTAAACCGCCCTTAAAGCCCGCTATTCCCGCGGTGGTTTCCGGTGGGCCGTGACTAAACTAGAGGGCGCCAGAGCCGCTCGGGGGAACTCCGGCCGAGCGTTACGGACCCCGCGCTCCACGCCTGTCACTGGCATCCGATCCGTTCCCACTTGGCCCGCCCTCGCCCGAGGGCTCCGCGACCATGAAGTGCCCTCACTGTAGCGCCGAGCTCACTTCGGAAACGCTCAAAGGGAGCGGCGACCTGTATTGCGCCGTGTGTGGCGGCCCGCTCGCCGATTCCAAAGAGTTGGGCGGCATGTCGAGCCTCGGCGGCGCGCCGGCGGACTCGACGATGCGGCCTGACTTGGATCGACCCGACTTGGATCGACCCGACTCGGGGCAGGGGTCTGGCATTGGTGGTTCGAGTTTCGCCGGGTCGGGTTTTGCCGATAGCGAGATGCTGTCGGACGAGCCGCCGTCGGTGGCCGACCGCGCGGAAGCGACCCTCCAGGCCTCCGACGGCGCGCCGTCGCAGGATGATCTGGACGACGACCTCGGCGACGAGGACTCCAACGACGTGACGATGGCCTTCGGGCAGCGTCAGCGCGAGGAAGAGGACTCCGAAGACCTGCTCCTGCTCGGCGGCGACGACGACGAGCGCGACCTCTTCGACGACCGCAGCCCCGGCGAGAGCCTTGACGCCACCGTCGATTTCGGGCACTTCGCGCGCATCGAGCGGGAAGAGGCCGACATCGAGGGCGGCCTCGCGG
This sequence comes from Pirellulales bacterium, assembly GCA_041741515.1. Classification (GTDB taxonomy): domain Bacteria; phylum Planctomycetota; class Planctomycetia; order Pirellulales; family Lacipirellulaceae; genus Botrimarina. The sequence goes on from JBGSJY010000706.1 coordinate 4,841, forward strand.
GCGCCGATATGACGATGGCGTTCGACGGCAAGCCGAATCTCTCACCGAAGCGGATCACGCCGCCCAGCAGCTCCGACAGCGCGGCGGACCTGACCCAGATGGTGGGGGTCCCCGCGATGCTCGGCGGCGCGCAACCGCAAGAGCCTACCGACGCCACCATCGCCGCCGACTCAGACAAGGGCGTCTCGGATTCGAGCCTCGGCAAGTCGAGCGATCTCGTCGGCCCGGATTCGGCAGGCGACCGGACCGAGTCACCGAGCACGCACGCCGAGGGCGGCGACTCGAACCGCGACTCCGCGACGCTCGCGTTCGACTCCGAACGCCGCAGCGAACGCATTGCTACTCCCGAGCCGCTCGACATCACCGGCCTCTCCAGTGGCGGCACGATCCCACGCGGCCCGCTGGAACGTGGCCGCGGCACGCAACTGATCAAGCCGGGCGAGTCGCAGATCGTCGGCGATGAGTCGGTCCGCCTGCGCGCCTTCGAGCTCGCCCCGACCGACGGCGCCGACCCGCTGGTGATCGACTACGCCATCGAGGGCGAGGCGGGTAAGGGCGGCATGGGCGTCGTCTACAAGGCGCGGCAGCAGTCGCTCAATCGCCTCGTTGCGATCAAGCAGATCAAATCCGACCTCGGCGCCAGCGTGTCGGACTGCAACAAGTTTATCAGCGAAGCAGTCATCACCGGCCAGCTTGAGCACCCCAACATCGCGCCGGTCCACGACCTGGGCCTGGCGTCGGACGGCCTGCCGTTCTACGCCATGAAGTTCGTCGAGGGGCAGGACTGGGAGGAGTCGGTCAAGTCGCTCAGCGAAGAAGAGAATTTGGCGATCCTCATCCAGGTCGCCCAAGCGATCGCCTTCGCGCACTCCAAGAACGTGATCCACCGCGATCTCAAGCCGGGGAACGTCCGCCTGGGCGCGTTCGGCGAGGTGCTGGTGATGGACTGGGGGCTGGCCGCGCGGCTCGACGAAGGCGCCGAGATCCAGCCCGCCGGCACGCCGATCTACATGCCCCCTGAGACGGCGCTGGAGTACCTCGACTACGCGAAGGGCCGCGTCGTGGGGCGCAAGGTCGAATCGTCGCGCCGCCGCATGCCGGCCGGCAAGTACTGCGACGTCTACCTGCTCGGCGCGCTGCTGTTCAAGATCGTGACCGGCCGCGCGCCGCACCGCGGGAAGACGACGTTCGAGTGCCTCCGCGCGGCGGCCAAGAACGAGATCGTCAAGGTGAAACGCTCCAGCGAGTTGCTGGACATCGCTTACCGCGCGATGGCGACCGACCCGGAGAACCGCCATGCGTCGGCGCTCGATTTTATCGAGGCCATCAAGTCGTACCAGGCGCACGCGCAGAGCATCAAGATCGCCAAGCGGGCCTCGCAAGAGCTGCGCGCCGCCGAGACGCTGCTCGAGTCGCCCGACTCGACGGCGACCGAGGTTTACGCCTGCTACTCGCGGGCGCAGCACGGCTACCAGAACGCGCTGGAGTTATGGAGCGAGAACAGCAAAGCCCGCCGCCGCCTGAAGCGGACGCTGCGTAACTTCGCCGAGGCGGCGTACAGCAACGGCGACTACGACTTGGCCCTCTCGCACCTGGACGAGCAGAGCGCCGACGATAACGAGCTGCGCGTGCAGGTACTCGCGGACCAAAAGTCACGCCAGTCGCGGCTCGCTTGGTTCAAGACACTGCAGTACGCCACGGCCGTGAGCCTGTTCCTGGCGCTCTCCTTCATTGGCTACAGCGTGTACGCCAAGCTCGACGCGCTCAGCGCGCGACGGGAGGTAGCCGTCGCACAGCGTGACCTCGTGAAGGTCAGGGATGAGGCGAAAAGTGAGATCGAGCGGGCGGACGCCGAAGCCCAAGCGAGAATCACCACGGCGAAAGCGGATGCGGAAAAGCTCGTGCAATCGGCGCAAGAGGAGGCCGATCACAAAGTCGAGAAGGCGGAACTCGACGCGAGGGCGCGTGAACAACTGGCCGACGCAAAAGTCGCCAAGGCGAGCGAAGCCGTCCAAGAAGCGGAACAGAAGGTCGATGTCATCCAAGCGGAGGCCGACCAGGCTGCCTACCTCGCTCAGTTCAATGAGATCAAGTCGATCCTCGCCGAGTCGGGTGAGTACGCCGCCTGGCGGGCGATGCGCGACGTCCCGCCGAGCGTCGCGGCGATCGCCGCCAAGCGCGAAGAGTGGAAGACGCTCACAACCCGGGCCAACTGGCAGTCCGAGGCCGAAGAAATTGTCCCGGCCCCCCCGGGGGCGCCGCGGACCTTCGCCGCCACTTCGCTCGATGGCGATACTCTCATCACCGCCGCCAACGTCGCCGACGAACAAGGGCCGCAGGGCCGCGTCGAAGTCGCCGTCTACCGCGGCGGCGCCAAAGCGCCCGCGGTTCGCTTCAAGCTCCCCGGCGCGGCCGAGTCGGTCGTTGCCGACCCGCGGGGACGCTACGCGGCCCTCGTCGGGGACGGGCTCCGCTTGATCGACCTCTCCAACCAGCAAGAGATCCCATCCGCAAAGCCCGCCGAGCTACGCCGCACCACTAGCGTCGCGTTCCACCCCACCCGGGCGGAGATCCTCGTCGGCGCCGAGGACGCGACGGTCACCCGCTGGTCCTTCGCCGAGGGCAAGCTCGAGTCGATCGGCGTTGACCCCGTCTTCAACGACGGAGCGATCACGACGGTCGGCTATTCGCCCGACGGCGTTCAGCGGTTCGCCGCCGACGAGAACGGCCGCATCGTGCTCCATCGTTCGCGCGACGGAAAGACCATCGACGAGCGCGAGACGTACTCGCACGACGCGTCGGAGTCGAGCAGCGCCTACGTCACCTCCGCCGCGATGACCGGCGACGTCGATGGCAGGCTGGTGTTCGGCTGCTCCGACGGCGCCGTCTACGAAATCGCCGGCTGGTGGCCGCCGAAGGACGCCCGCGGCGTGGTCATCGACGCCAAGACGGGCGAGCAGCGCCCCCTCCC
>JBGSJY010000707.1:0-2350 GCA_041741515.1 Pirellulales bacterium
TTCTACGCGTGGAAGGTTCCCGCCGATGCGCGGGCACCCCTCCACTCACATCGTTTCGATGTGCTCGGCATCCAGGATCGGCTGCCCGACTCTCGGCGCTGCCTGACGCGGCAAGCGAACCGTAAACGACGTGCCCTCCTCAGCCGTCGAGGACACGTCGATCCGCCCGCCGTGCGACCTAGCGACTTCGCGGGCGATGTAGAGGCCCATGCCGATGCTGCCCGGGCGGTTGCTCTTCGGATGCTCGGCGCTGGACCCGCGGATGAGCGGATCGAAGATTTTCGGCAGCTCGCCAGGCGGGATCGGATCGCCGCCGTTGTGAACCTCGATGACGACGTTCGACTCTTCGCCGCGGAGCGAAAGCGTAACGGGGTAATCCGCCGCGCCGTGTTGAAGGGCGTTGCCCATCAGGTTCGAGAGGGCTTGGCGGATGCGATCGTTGTCCCACAAGCCGTTGAGGTCGCCGACCGTGCGGAACCCGATTTCGCGGTCGGGGTAGGCGCTGCGAAACTCGGCAATCAGTTCACGGCCGAGGGCGGTCAAGTCGATCGCGGTCGGTTTGACGGGCATGCCGGCGCCAAGCCGCGTGCGGGTGTAGTCGAGGAGGTCGTTGATCATCCGTCCCATCACCGAAGCGCTGTTGGCGATCGTTACGCCGCACTCCACGATCTCCGCTTTGTCATCGGTTATCAGCGGGAGGAGCTGGGCCGTCATCGAAATCGCGCCGAGCGGATTGCGCAGGTCGTGTCCGAGGATGGCGAGGAACATGTCGCGCGCCTGATCGACCCGCTTAGTGTAACTGGCGGCCGCCTTGGAGAGGGACTGGTCGATCGACTCGTTGAAGTGGGTCAGGTCCTCGACATCGCGATCGTGGGCGGCGGGCTCGCTGTCGCGCCAAAGTCGAAGGACACTGGCGCGTAACGCGCGATACTCGCTCATCACCTCCAGCATGTCGAATCCCTGGCCCAGGCGATCGACCGCATGCGCATCGGACGCGCCGTCGAGGGCGCTATTGTGGGCACTGTTGACGCCGCCGCTATCGCGTGGATTGTCCTGGCCCCTCGATCGCTTCGACCGCTCGGCGGCCGTTTGGGGCGATTTCATATCTCGCGCGGTAGCTTGAAGAATCTCACCCGCATGGTCGTGGAGCGTGAGCTGATCCAGATGCTCACCCGCGCCGATGCTCCGCGCGAAACTCTCCCACTCCGCCAGGATCGGCTCTTCGCTAGTCAGTATGAACTCCGCGAGACGCATCGGTAACTCCGGAGCAACGAGACCCTGCTGGGGGCGGCTGCCGCCTAAGATGGAATCTCCTGAGCTAGTGTACACCTCGTGGACTGCTAAACACAGCTGCCGAACGGCGACGTGCTGTCAGCATTTCTTCCCCTTTCGGGCAGCGTTCTTCACACCCTGCCGCTCACGAGTGCCCCCGCGTATTGAGTCTAATCTACGGGCAGCCTAAGAAGGTGAACTTCTCATGCGGTAGTCATCCGCCAAACCTGCGAGGGCTTCATCGTTCTCAGCGCGGAGACGTTTCACTCCGAAGCAGATTCGACCGGTTCGGAGGCAGCCCGCGGTGTGTCGGACCCTACGTAGGTTTGGCGCCGAGCCGAGCCGCTCTGACCGACCGGTTTCAGACCAGTCCACGGGCAGGTCAGCGCCATTGGATCGACTACAGTCGGATCCGGCCAAACTTTGGTCGGTGACGATGACCTCGGCGGATTCGGCCTCGTCCTTCGGCACCACGGGTGATGCGACCTCGCTCAGTTGAGCAGCGGACTAGGCGTCCGAAGTGAGCCGCATCAACGAGAATTACGAGTGCGGCGGAGCCGCTGTTGGAGCGGGTCGACCAAGAGATCGAGACCTTCTACAGCGACGCCGCGTACGCCACGTGGAATGTGCGGGAGGTATTTGTCGAGGAGTCGATCCACCAAACCATCCTGCCACGGAGCAACGCGATCATCAATCAGCACGGCAACTCGAAGAACGACCCGCTGGAGCGCGACGAGTGACCTAGTGTGCAGCAACTGCGCTGAGTCGGGGCTCCGACTTAAGCCGGCATCGCGATCCGTCTCATTTGACGACGGTCGCGTTCGCCCTACCGAAAGCGTTATTCCTGACGGCGGTGTTCTTTTCGGCCTCCACCGCCTCGGCGGAGGATGAACAGTTAGGGAACCAGTTTTTCTGTATCTGGCTGAGCTCTTGGGGAACGCCTCGGATCCTAATCGGGACCGGTGAAGCTCGGAACGTGTTGTTGTGAATATTGAGGTGGGTTCCTGCCGTGTTGGTTCCATCTCCGCGGTCACGGCCGCCATGCATGTCGAAGCAGTGGCTGAGAGACTCGCCAAGT
>JBGSJY010000708.1:0-8941 GCA_041741515.1 Pirellulales bacterium
TCGCCGGGGTGCGGCGGCCCGCCGATGCGGATGCCGGCCATCGCCGCCAACAGCAAGAGGTGGGCCGCGATCGACAGCGCGCCGTAGCGGTGTAGCGGTCGGCGCTTGCCCCATTCGGTGAACGCCGTTGCCGCGCAGCCCCCCGCGGCGAACAACGCCAGCAGGGCGAGCAAGGTCGAGAGAGACATCGAGCGCCCCTCCCGTTAACGGCGGATCGGCTTGTCGTCCGTCTCGACCGAGACGCCTACGTCGGCAATCCCCGCCGCGCGGCACGCGGTGAGGGCCGCGGCGATGTGTTGGAAGTCACATCGGGCGTCGCCGTGGATCAAGACCGCCGGTCCCTCGCCCATGGCCACGCTCTGTTTGGCGACGACCAGTTCGGCCTTGAGCTCGTCGATGGTGCGAGCCTCTCCGTCGAGCGTGATCTCACCGGCGGCGGAGACGCCGACAATGCGCGGCCCGACCAGCGCAGCGACCGACGTGCCGTCGGCGCCCACCGCCGGCAACTCGAGCTCGACGGCGCGCTCGACCTCGGCGAATTGCGTCGCGGACATGAAAAAGATCACCAACAGGAACACGACGTCGATCATCGGCGTCAGGTTCAACGCGAACGGGTCGGCGCCAGTGGTGTCGCGTTTGAGGGGCATTTGGGGAGGGGTGAGGTACGGGGGGCGAGGGACGAGGGAAGCAAAAGGACCCCTGTCCCCGGTCCCTAGCCGCTCGTCCCTATTCGATTAAGCGGCACGCTTAACTTTCCGTGGCTTGGCGGTTCCCCGTTCTTCTAGCGCTTCGGCGGAGATCAGGTTCACCAGCTCCTGGCCGTGACGGTCGATCTGGCCGACCAGCGTGTCGATGCGGCCGGTGAGGTGCAGGTAGGCGATCATCGCCGGGATCGCGACGCCCAGCCCCGCTGCGGTGGACATCAGCGCCTCGCTGATGCCGCCGGCCAGCAGCTCTGGCTTACCCATCGCGGACTCGCCGGCGATCGCGTCGAACGACTCGCGCATCCCCCAGACCGTTCCCAGCAGGCCGAAGAGCGGGCAGAGCTGGCTGACGCCGTTGATGACGCGGACATATTTTCGCAGGTCGGCCGCGGCGCGCTCGCCCTCGTCGAGGATCGCCTGCTCGACTTCTACTGCGGGGCGGCCCCAACGACGGAGCCCAGCCTCGAACACGCGCGCGACGAGACTCGCGTTCTCCTCGCATAGGTCCAGCGCGCCCGCCTTATCGACGGCGCCCTCCTCGACCTGGGTGAGGACGCAGTGGACGAACCGCTTCGGCACGACGCGACTCTGCCGGAGCGCCATCAACCGCTCGATGACGCACAGCACCATCACGACCGAGGCGATGCCGATCGGCACGAGCAGCGGCCCAACGCTGAGCAGCGCATCAAGGAGGGTGGATTGGGACATCGGCAAAGGGGACGAGGGGCTAAGGGGCTAAGGAGACGCGCTGCCGCGATGGGGAACTTAGCCGGGCGGCGTCAGCCCCCGGAGTGAAGCAAAAACCCGCTCGGCTAGAGGCTAGAGGCTAGAGGCTAGAGGCTAGAGGCTAGAGGCTAGAGGCTAGAGGCTAGCGCTGGCTGCGAGTTGGAGGTAGCAGCGCAACCCTCCAACCTCACACCTCAAGCCTCGCCCCTATTCCAAGCCGCCGCCGACCGGCGCCTCAGGGGCGCGGTCGGCGGCGGGCCTTTCGATTGTCGCTGACATCACTGCAGCGGCGGCAGACACTCGGCGTTATCGACGTTCCCCACCATGTGGAGGTGGTTGTGGTCGACATAGATCACTTCGCGGGCGTCCTCGTCGCGGATCGTGTGCGGCACCGGCCAGCCGATACGGCGCACGTCTTCGTAGTAGATGGTGCACTTGTAGTGGGCGTGGTGCTGTTGCGCCGGGCCGATCATCGGGTACACCCGGACCGGATCGACGTAGTCGGCGATTTTTTCCTTGATGATCCGCACGTCGTTGCGGTTGCGGACCCAGAGCATCGGGATGCCGCCCTCGATGGGGCGAGCCTTCTCCAGGGCGCGGATGACTTCGTCATCGCTCGGCGGGTCCAGCGCGACCGGCGGTCCGCCCGCGTCGTCGATTGGGCCGAGGATCGGCACGCGGTCGTACCGTTCGGCTTCCCAGTACTTGTCCTCTTCCTCTTTTTGGAAGTAGGGCGAGACCGGGATGGGGACCGCCAGGATGCCGAGACTCGGGCCCTGAAGACCACCCACTCCCCAGAAGCATCCGGTGCTGGTCGAAGTAACCGCCACCGCGAGCATTGCTGCTGTGGCGAAATGCGGCCGGAGCATCATGCGTTGCCGTGCCATCGAAAAGGACCCTCGTCTGATAGCAAGCGGCGAGGGCGCGATCCTGCGCCGCCCGTCGCCTTGTGGTTCGATAGTCTTCTTATCGTGTGAAGCTAGGCGGAACTTGCGGGTTATTCCGAAAATACTGAGGAGTGGGCAGTCAGCAGCAGGCAGTGGGCAGTGACAGCGGCGTTGGCGGAGCCGACGTTACTTACTGCCCACTGCCGACCGCCCACTACGAAAGCCACAAGCCCCCGGGAGAAGCATCCCCCGGGGGCTCGCGTCGTTTCGTTTATCAGCCCGCCTCGTTTATCAGCCCGCCAGTCGCAATCAGTGCGACTCTTGGTGGCTGAAGTCGAGGAACCACCAGCCGTCGTCCCATTCGAGCGTTACCTTCCGCCATCCCAGCGGGACCTGCGGGTAGGGGTAGAACGGACCGATGTAGGGCCAAGCAGCCGGCGAGTACTGCTGCGGATAGCTCACCGCGGCGTAGTTCGGGTGGGCGGCGTAGCTGGGCCACGCGTAGCCCGGCATGTTGGCCTGATCGTAGCTCACGCCCCGGGCGCCAGCGGTGCTGTAACCCTGAGGCATTCCGCCGCCGGCGTAGGCGGCGCCGTACTGGGCTGGTTGCACACCGCCCTGCTGGGGCATCCCGGGTTGGGGCATCCCTTGGGGCAGGTTGCCCGCGGGACGCATAGCGAGCGGCATCCCGCGAGAGGGCGCCTTCGCCGATGGCATCGGCTGCGGGTTCGGCGGCAGTGGGCCGGGTTCGAGTGACACCGGTTCGCTCGATACGGGCTCGAGCGAAGCGGGCTCTATGGAAGCGGGCTCGCTCTCGTGGAGCGACGCCAGCTTCAGCGTGGCGTCTTGCTTGGCGACGGCGGGCGCTGTCGGTCCGACGATCTCGAGCTTGTTCACAACGTGCGAGATGCCCTCCACCTGGCGGGCGAGCTCTTCGGCGGTGGCGGACTGCTCGGCGCTGGTGACGCTGCCCATCAGCCAGGCCACGCCGTCCTCGTACTTCACGCCGACACGATAGTTCTTGAGCTGGCCGCTCTCGCGCAGAGTCTGAGCGACATCGTTGGCCATTTGCTCGGCGGTGGGCGCAGTTGCCCCAGCCGACGCCGGCCAGAGCAGGGCCGCCCCCGCGGCCGCGACGATCCACTGACGCATCTTACTCCCCCTTCATGTTTCGTTGTGACAGCTCCGCCGAGAGGATCACTCCCCGCGGACGGTGACTGGCTGGTGGGTCGGTAGGACCCGGCCGACGCGCCCCGTTGGGCGTGGCGCCATCATCCCCTGCGGCTGATACAACCGCTCCGGTTGGTACTTTCGGCAGCCTCGGCTCGCGGCAGGGAGTCTTTTTTCGCTTTTGCCGAGAAGCTGCGCCGAAACTCGGGGTCGGGAGGGCTGCTGGCGCCGCCACGGCTGGCCGTTCTCTGGCTCTGGCATGACGGTTGCCTTCAATCTGTCGGATCCCCGCGCGCAGCGAGCGCGCGGGGGCCGCGTCTTATCCCGCCACCCACCGATGGGAGCTTGATGACCTAGCCCCCAACTCATGCCCCGTGCGCCGGACGCGTTGGCGAAGCCCTCGCCGCGCCGCCACCGACGTTGACGGCAGACAACTCATCGTTGCCCCACAGCAACACGCCCCGGCGATCGCTGGCCATGACGCCGTCGATCGGCTGGACCCAACCAAATCCTGCCAATTGGCAAGGTCCGTGGGAGCGTGAAGGCTCGGGGCCAGCCGCTAAGACGCAAGCGCCCTCGGAGAGGCGCCGATGGCGCCGCCGAGCGGTTGCTCCGGGGATTCGGCGACTTGTCGCCGAACGCGGGGCCCGCGCGTCGTTTCACCATTTTGGTGAAACGCGTCCCTCTTCTCGTGAATCGATGGAAGCCCTTGGCCTTATAGCGCTTACCGCGTCGCCAAGCGAGCGGCGCAACCGTCAACGATCGTTCACGTCGCCGTAAGTGCCTAGCACGCCGCTATTTCGCGGCGACTCACCGCGGCGGTGAGAGGGATGCGGCAATGCCCGTCCCAGCCAAGTCACTTTGAACGGCTGGCGCCATTTTCTCCGATGAATCGCGGCGCCGAACGCTGTTGCCGGTCAAGGTGGGCCGCTGGCACGAAGCTTGCTTTCTCGAGAGGCGTCACCGTTGCAGCATTCGCTACGGTCTCCCTCGTCTCCCCCGAGAACTCGCTACTGAAAGCCCACCGCTTATCAGGAACCTACGCCATGCCGAGCTACGCCAATCACCTGTTCCGTTACGATCACTACGAAGACCGCGCCTGCGATGAGGCGCAGAAGTCGGGTGCCCGCCGGTCGCAACGCTCGAGCCGCCGCCGCTCACGGAAGCGGACCGCGAGCACCCCGGCCATGACCGTCAACGCCCGCCGCGGCCGCCGCTGGGCATGGTGAAGAGTGAGCTGTCAGCGATCAGCTACAGGAGCCGGGGGCAAAGGCCCCGCGGCTGATAAGGAAGATGTTAGGGACGATCATCCGCGACGCGTTCGCGTGCGCTTTCCCCCAGTCCCTAGCCCACCGTTCCTAACCCCTCCCGCTAACGCACCACCCGCTGCAGTTCGGTCTCGAGCTCACCGGCATTGAGGTTGCGGTTGACGACGCGGCCTTGGCTGTCCACCAGCATCATCAGCGGCAGGTTGATCACGCCCATCGACGTCGCGCGCTCGCCGTCGAGCCCTTGCGGGTCGTAGAGGTGCTCCCAACCGTTCTTGGAGTCGATTAAGAACTTCCTCGCCACGGCGGGGTCGTTGTCGAGATTGACGCCGATCGCGTCGAACTTGCCGCGGTACTTGTTCCGCAGGGCCTCGATCTGAGCAAAGTCCGCCTGCGGGCCGCTCCAGGTCGTCCAGTAGTGGATCAGCACGAAACGACCCTTGAACGGCGCCGCGGCGAGGTCGAGCTTCTTGTTCGACAACGTCGTGCCGGAGACTGGCAGCACCTTGCCGACCGAGCCGAGCCGCCGCAACGCGCCGGCCGCTTTCTGGCCAGCGACGGTCTGCGGGAACTCTGTAGCCGCTTGCCGATACCACTTCTCGGCGACGTCCGCCTCGCCGGCGAACTCGCCCGCCATGCTGCCCAGCTGCAGCAGCGCGTCGGCCGTGTCGGGGCTCGTCGGGTAGGCCTTCACGAAGCCCTCGAGCCCCGCGATCCAGTTCGCTTGGACCTTGGCGAAGTCGGCCTTCGGGTTCTGGTACGCCAGGCCGTTCTCGGCGGCGATCTGCTGGTAACGGAAGTGGGCCTCGAGATCCTTGCCGATCCGCTGCACGCCCGGCGAGCGCGCGATCGAGCCGAGCTTCGCCACGCCGGCCGTGTAGCCGTCGGCTTGGACCGCGGCGCTCAGTAGGCCGGCGAGCTGCTTGTACCAAGCGGTCGCCTCGTCGGCGCGGTCGGCGCTCTCGGCCAGCTTTAGCAACAGTTCGACGCGGCGGTCGGTGAGCTTCGCCCGGTCGGCCGGCTTGAGCGTGGCGGCTTGGCGGTCGAGCTTGTCGAGCTCGCTCATCCAGGACTGCACCTCGTCGCTCGGCGCGGCGCCATTCGTGTTCACGCCGCTCATGGTTGGGACCGAGAAGAGGGTCGCCAGCTCGGGGCTCGTGGCGCCGGTCTGCGGCGCTTCGACCAGGCGCCAGCCGTCCCCGACCTGCACCATCGATCCCAAGAGGAGCTGCTCCGGCGCGCCGCCGGCATCGACCAGCGCTGAGGCGTTGTCGTAGACGACAACGTCCTTGGTCGAGCCGTCGGCCCCCTCGGGGATGACGCCCGGGCGCGGGGCGCCGAAGTCAACGAACTTGCTCTTCGCGTCGATCGCCTTCTGGGTCGTTAAGAACTTCTTGAAGTCGCTCACGGCCCGCTGGCGGCTGGCGGCGAAGCTGTCGGCGAGCGCCTTGCCGAGGCCGAGTGACCCCGCCTCGTCGGCCGACAGCAGCAGCCGCTCGAAGCGCTCGGCGTCCTTCGTCTGCACCGCGTAGAAGGCCTCCTCGGCGACTTCCTGGGGGGAGATCCGCTTCCAGGAGTCGATCTTCGTGTCTTCGTTGTCGTCCATACCCCACCGCGAGCCGCCGGTGTGGAACCAGCGGTACTGGTCGGCGCGGTTGTCGAAGTCGGCGTCGATGTCGCGGTAGACCTCCAGACCGTTCTGGTAGTAGCACCAGGTGTCAACGACATTGTCGGCGTTGGCATCGGCGAAGCGGCGGAGGATGCGGCCCGTGCCGTCGCGGACGATCCACGAGGTCCCCTTGCCGTCGCGCTCGGCCTTGATCGTGCAGTTCTTGGCCTCCTCGCCGGAGGGCGTGTCGTACTCGACGCCCTTCTGGATCGGCGAAAGGGCGAGCGCCTGATCGGGCGTCGGCGCCGTGCCTTGGCCCCAAGCGGTGGCAGAGCTAGCGGTGGCAGCGATCAGGCAGAAGAGCGTACGCAGGCAAGGCGTCATAGCGACGAGTTCCTCGTTCCGTCCATGGGAGATAGCAAGTCAATCGCGCGGAGTATCGCTATCAGACGCGGCGGCGTACAGAGCGATTCGGTGGGCTGGTTAACCACGGAGGCACGGAAGGCGCGGAGGACGCACAGAGAAGCATCCGAGCCGCGACCGTCAGGGAGCGACCAAGCGGGCGGCATCTCAATGAAAGTTGTGTCCCGCCATTAGATGTCGCGAGCCAAAAGCCCCGGAGGAGCGAAAGCGCGTAGCCAGGGGCGCAAGCCCCTGGTCATCGGCGAATTGAACAAAAAAAAGAGCCCCGGAGGGGCGACAGCAACTCGCTGATTAAGGTTGCTGTCGCCCCTCCGGGGCTTTCGTCATGCGCTACGTCATCTTCCAGGGGCTCGCGCCCCAGGCTACGCGCTGCCGCCCCTCCGGGGCTATTTCGTTGCGCACCCGAGGTGGTGGAGACTCGACGCCTCTGTTGCTACGCAACCCCGACTGTCGTTCGGATGAGTGCAACGGCAGTCGGAGTCGTTCGCTATCGACTGTCTGTGCCACCCACGCCACCCTAAGAGTTGAGCTCGTCCAGCGTACTCTTCAGTTCTCGAATCAAACGATCACGGTCGCGATTCGGCTCACGTTGCTGCAAGTCAATGATCTGACGCTCGATCTTGTGTTTTGCTGCCACTGATTTCCTTTGGTTCCCATCGACTACCTTGGCATTCGTCTCGGCCAACAAAGCTCTCAACTCTTGCCAAGCAGCCGCGTCACGTTGCAGCGGTACGCGGTACTTATGACCGATGCAAGCACAAGGCTCTCCACAGCTATGACATCGTACCGACCACGAGCGATCGTCACGCCGCACAGTCGTGCGGCAATTCCAACAGACCCATGTGCTGCTACTCATCAGACGTACTCGCATAACGACAGGGTTCTACGAGCTTCCTCCGCGTACTCCGCGGCGAAAAAAAATCACCCCTTCGCCGCTTTGATCTGCTCCAGCAACCGCCCCGGCGATCCCATCGCGTTGTAGCCCGCATCGACGTGGAGGATCTCGCCCGTCACGCCGCTCGACATATCGCTGAGGAGATAGACGCCGCTCTTGCCGACCTCTTCGTGCGTGATGTTGCGGCCCAGGGGCGCCATCGCTTCGTAGAGGCCGAGCATTTCGTCGACGCCGGCGCCGCGGCCCGAGATCGTTTGCACGGGGCCGGCCGAGAGGGCGTTGACGCGGATGTCGCGCGGGCCGAGTTCGTACGCCAAGTAACGCACCGTAGCGTCGAGGGCCGCCTTGCAGACGCCCATCACGTTGTAGCCCGGGACCGCTTTCTCGCCGCCGAAGTACGTGAGCGTGAGAATGCTCGACCCGGGGCTTAGCAGGTCCTTATGCGCACTCGCCAGCGCCATCAGGCTGTGGACGCTGATCGCCATCGCGAGCTTAAAGCCCTCGCGGCTGGTGTCGACGGTGTCCTTCTTGAGGTCCTCGGGCGGGGCGAAGGCGATCGAGTGCAGGAGGAAGTCGATCTGCCCGAACTCCGATTTGCACTTCTCGGCGACGCTGGCGACGTGCTCGTCGTCGGTCACGTCCATCGGCACAAGGAACTTGGCGTGTGGCTGGTCGTCGATCAGCTTGCGGACGCGGCCCTCGTTCTTCTTCCGCTCGTCGTCCGGCTTGTCGGGCATGTGCGTGAAGCCGCAATCGCCCCCCTCGGCCATGACCTGCTCGGCGATCGCCCAGGCGATCGACTGTTTGTTGAAGACGCCCGTGATCAGGCCTTTTTTTCCTGCGAAGAGGCCGGACATAGCGGCGGCTCCCGTGTGAATTTTGGAGGGGGGGACGTAGCGAAACGGGCGATCCTACCCGCCAGTAGCGATGGGGAGAACGGGGCTGATGGGGCTGCCATCCCGGCCAAAGGCGAGCCGGGAGACGTTAGTCCCCGGAGTGAAGTGCTATCGAGCCCAAGCACCTAGCCGGCGCACTCCGACGACTGGCGTCGCCGGCTCGCCGACATTCCGGTGGTTGCGTTCTCTCGTCCCTCGCGTCACGATCGGATGTCATGATGACGACGCAACCCCTCGCCAAGCTCGCTGTCGATCTGATCGCCGCCGTGGGGGAGGGCGCGCAGCCTTTCGACGCCCGTGTCGCGGCGGCGGTGCGCGACGCTTGCGAGGCCTCGTCCGTCGGTTTGTGGCGTCCGTCGGCGC
>JBGSJY010000709.1:0-5827 GCA_041741515.1 Pirellulales bacterium
GCGGCCGGCGGCAGCGGACCGCAACTTCGATAACAACGACAAGGGCGCCGGCGCCAATGGCGAGCCGCTCGGCGTCGCGGTGCTGGGCGACTACGCCGCCAACGCCGGCCTCGAAGAGGACACCGGCATGGAAGGGGACGACTACCTCGAGGGCGAGGTCGACTTCCGCGACGGCCACGTCGATTGGACCCTTTCGGGGCCGATCTTCAGCAACTCGAAGATCAAGTCGCGCAACGTCACCGATGGCATGTCGAAGACCCTCGCCGTCGGCGAGAAGCATGTCCCCCCCTTGGAAGGCGATTGGGAAGAGAGCCTGAAGATGAGCGCGCAGGGCGATACCTGCTTCCTTGCCGGCGACAAGATCGAGACCGTCCTCCGTGGCACGGAAGACGGCCTCGCCGAGGGGCCCAACGCCCGTACCGTCGAGCCCGACGATCGGCCGCGCGGCGCGCAGGTTTTCGGCAGCATGCACCCGGGCGTCGTGATGTTCGTTTTCCTCGACGGCCACACCGAGGCGCTCAGCACGGGCCGCAGCGGCCGGGCCGAGACGGTCAACCCCAACCAAATCCGCGACGTCCCCAGCAGCCTCGACCCCGCAGACAAGTCGGTCATCGATCAGTGGGGCTGGCTGATGGCGATGAGCACCATCGCGGGGGAAGAGGTTATCAGCGAATAACCGCTAACCACTCGCTGACCTCTTCGCCGTGGGCGGGAGCCCTTGGGGCGTTGTCGGTACCCGCTTCACTCCGAGGGCTACCGCCCACGGCGAAGACGTTGCGTCGGGAACGCCGACGCTGCGTTGGTTCTGATTATCGGTTGCTGGTAAGCTTCGGGCATGCCAGCCCCGACGATTGCGGATGAAACTCGACCGCCTGCCCCGTGGGGATGGCGTCGAGTTGCCGCGAAAATTGTCCTGCCGCTGGTGTTGGCGGCGGGTCTCTGGTGGACTTTTGGCCCCAACCCGGCGATCCAAGTCGGCCCGGCGACGACGCGGCTCACGGCGCCCCTCGGGTCGGACGGGCTGCCCGACTACCGGCGGGCGTTGCTCGATGCCCAGCAGCGCGGCGTCACGCCGGACAACAACGCCGCGGTCCCGCTGGTGATCGCCTTCTGGCCGCACGAAGACGACTCGGCGATCTTGTCGATGTCTCAGGCCCAGCGGATTACGCAGCAACTTGGCGTCCCCTCGCCGCCGCCCCTGGCCGACGCGTTCACGTCCCGCAACACGGCGGACTTCACCGACGGGATCGGCCGGCTGCTCACCGAGCGGCTCGACCGATCGGAGTGGAATCTCGCATCCGACGACGACGCCGATGTCGATGCGGACATCCGGCGGCGATCGGATATCGACGCTGTCCGCTGGGGAGTGTGCGAGCCCGTCGGTCGCCCCTGGACGGCGGAGGACATCCCGTTCATGGCCGAGTGGATCGAGAAGAACTCCGCTGCTTACGACCGGCTCGTTGACGCTTCGCATCGGCAAGCGTGGTACGTACCCAAGGTAGGACGGTTAGATGTCGAACCGACCACCCTCGGTCCGTCATTGACGGCGCCCTTACTGATCCGGAGCGCGTTCCAGAACCTCTTTTCGAGGTGCAACTACTACCGCGGCGAGGGACGGCACGAACTGGCGGCGGACGAAGCCTTGGCCATGCTCCGCCTGTGCCAGCTTGCCGAGCAGGCGCCGTACAACGCGACGCGGATGATCGGCTTCGGTATGGAGAAAATCGGTATCGAGCTCGTGGAGGAGATGGCGCGAGAACCGAGGACGACGCCCGCGGCGCTCCGCCGGTTGAGTGTCGGCTTGCAAGCTCTGGGAACGCCACCGAGTTTCGCCGACGCGATGGATGTTGGGGAACGCTACGCAACACTAGAGACATTCCTCATGGCTAGCGATGGCGGCCTAGCCGAACTCGGTCATCGGATCGGAAGAGAGTCCCAGGAGTTCGGCGGGCCAATAGCGATGGATCCGGACGGCCCTTAGCAAGCGCAGCGCTGGGTTTTCTTGAGCCCGACCGTTCACGCGATGGCGAAGCAGTTGACTGTCGATTGGAATGTCGTCCTCCAGGAGGCCAACAAGACGATCGACGAAGTGACGACCGCTATGCGACTCCCCGCGGGGCAGCGACGCAACGCACTGCTCCGTCTCGATACGGAGAACGTCGCTCGGGGCGCCGAAGGATGGACCTTCGGCTCGCTTCTCAGCGCCCTATCGCCGGGCGGCCGCGGCCGATTGATCGCCGACGCTTGGGCCGCGCAACACGCCGTCCAGGGAGGGCGGCTGTCGTCGATAGTGGACGACGCCGCTCTCCAGCGGCGCCTCACGGAGATCAGGCTTGCTCTCGCTATCTACCGTGCCGAGCACGGCGCCTTTCCCGACGCGATCTCGGACCTTCCGCCGGGATCGCTGTCGGCGCCCTTTGAGACTCTGCTCGATGGGAGTGTCCTCACGTACGAACTGGAATACGTGAGAACCGCCGACGGCTACAAGATCCGCAACCTCAGCGCGGGCGGCACCGACGTGTTGATTGACGGCAAGTCCACATTAAGCGATCTCGAGCCGTGGCCGTGGGAGCCCGGTGGAGACTTGTGGGAACGTGCGCCGGACTGAGGTTGGTTTTTCCGAATGTCCGGTGAATTGCGGCAAGAAAGGCCGCACAGCCGCGAAAGGCCAGGTAATGAACCAGCAGGAAATCAACCCTCAGCGTGAGATCAACCAGGCCGAATGGCGGAACCGCGCCAACTGGCGTTGGGGAATCTACAACAGCCCGCGCGACACCCGCGTCTGGGTCGCCAAGTCGATCCCCTGGACCGGCTGGACGCTGAACTTCGCCCACCGTGCGGCGTGGTGGTGGCTGGCAGCACTGCTCGCCCCCGCGATCGCCGTGGCGGTGTTATGCATCGTCGTAGCAGCAATCCAGTGAACCACAAAGGAACGAAGCTCCCGTAGGGTCCGCTGTGCGGACCGTGCGTTCGACTTAGTCGTGCGTTTCGGGTTCTAGACGCAAACCACGGTCCGCACAGCGGACCCTACACCAGAAGCGGCCCGCCTTCTCGCTCTTCCCACGCCTTACGCACTTCGCCGAGGCCGTAGACGCAGAGCTCGAACTCTTGGCTGAGACGCTCCAGCAGTTCGCTCGGCGCCGTCTCGCGATCGACCGGGATGCGGCTGGCGGCAGCGTAGCTGCGTTTGCCGAGCTCGCGGTAGTTGAGCAGCGCGTCCTTGCCGCCCAGGTGCTTGTTGCGGCTGGCGATGTCGGGGAAGACGCCGGTCCAGAAGAGCGTGAAGTCGCCGATGTGGCGGTGGAGCTGGCGCTTAGCGTGGCCGCGGCGGGCCTCGGCCTCGGCGAGCATGTCGGCCACTTGCGTGAGGCGTTCGCCCCGCACGCTGCGGACGGAGTAGATGTCATCCGACGCCAGGAACCGCGTCAGCAGGCCGGCGACGTAATCGATCAGCGGCGGGTCCGCCACGCCCAGCTCGACCATGAAGGCCTGCTCGGTGACCCCGGCAAAGAACCGCCGGGCGGCCGACTCTCGTTGTTCGGCCTCGGGACGATCGTCTCGCATGATTGGTCGCTCTCCCTGTGACGCTTGGCGAATAAACGCCGCGCCCGTAGGGAGCGAACCACTGTGTGCGACCGGTTGGAGCGCCGTCGTAGCCCTGGTTGATCAGGGTTTAGTTGATCAGTCCAGTCGGCGAGCGAAACCCCAACCGCCGACCGTGGCCCCGACCCCGCCCCCTACTGGAGAGAGGTCACACCCTCGGACGCGCCGTTGTGGATACGCGGCCGGCAGCGCGATCGGTCGAACACGCCCCAGCCGCCGCCTGTGGCAGCTACCAATATTCTACTTCCCGACTTCGGTCGATGCCAAAAAAGGGACTCGACGCCAAAATCGGGCCGACGAATTAGATCGGCCGGAATGGGTGGTTCGCTGAAAAGATTTACCACGGAGCCACGGAGGGCACGGAGGCAAACACTGAGACAGGATCAACAGGATGCACAGCTCTGTGTGTCCTCCGTGCCCTCCGTGGCTCCGTGGTCTATTCGAGCGCCGCCAGCAAGCTCGCCACGTAGTCGCCGACTTCCTTCAGCACTTCCGCCTGCGGGCGGGTGGCGGCCTGGGCGACGCGTTTGACGATCGCCGAGCCGACGATCAGGCCATCCGCCACCGGAGCGAGGAGCCGAACGTGCTCGGGCGTGCTGACGCCGAAGCCGATGCAGATCGGCAGGTCGCTCTGAGTCCGCAGCCAGCCGACGTTATCCACCAGCTCGGGCGGCAGCTCGGTCCGTTCGCCGGTGATGATGCCCGCGACCGAGACGTAGTAGACGAAACCGGTCGAGGTCTCGCAGATCCGCACCGCCCGCTCGCGCGGCGTGGTGGGCGTCACGAGCTGGATCAGCGACAGCCCGCGGGCGGCGGTGACCTTCGCCAGCGCCGCCGACTCGTCGAGCGGCAGGTCCGGCACGATCAGCCCCGCGACGCCGCGCTCGGCCACGTCATCGCAGTACTTCTCGACGCCGTGGCGGTAGATGATTGCGTAGCTGACCATCGTCACGGCCGGCGCTCCGAGCGTCGGACAGGTCTCGCCGAGCATCTCGAGGATCGACGCCAGCTTGATCTTTTTGTTCAGCGCCCGGGTGTACGAGTCCTGAATGACGGGCCCGTCGGCGATCGGGTCGCTGTAGGGGATGCCTACCTCGCAGAGGCTCGCCCCGCGGCCAACGACCTCCCGCAGCACCTCGGCGGTAAAGGCCACGTCGGGGTCGCCGGCGGTAACGAACGGCATCAAGGCCTTACGGCCTTCGGCGCGGAGCTTGGCGAAGAGGTCGGGGATCGCGGGCATGGGTGAGTGAGGCTGATTCGCGCGAATTGTCCGTAGGTCAAGAAATCCACAGAATGCCCGTACGGCCGTCCTAAGTTACCCGAATCATTCGACAACGCCACTCCTGGTCGGTATTCTTCGACTAGCACTTGGCTGCGGCACTTTCGGTTGCCGATTCCTCGCTAAGCCGTTACTCTTGCCGCCGATTGAACGACTCAATCGTGCCCGCCGCATGGCAGCACCAGGACGCTAGGAGATAGTCCGTAATGTCTGAAGAATTGCAACAACTCCTCGAAATTTCTCGTTCTACTGAGATGACTCCTCAGGAACGAGAAGAGCAGCGAATCAGTTTTGCGTATGGCAATACGCACTTTGAGAATGAAGCGATAACCCGCAGTGATGTCGAACAAGCCGCCCAGATGCTGAGACAGCTCAAGGATGCGTAGCACCGACACCCAGCGTGATAGCCGACCAGCCTCTCACGAGCTCTTTCAGGATAAGGAGCAGAAGGCTGCACTCGAAGCTCGAAACGGTCTGCTTCAAGCAGACGAGATGTTCCGGCTTGCGTCAGAGGCCATCAGCTCGGGTTTGTTTCGGCTACGACCGTCAGTTATTCAAGGTTTCCAGAGGCTAGCGATCAAGGACATCTATACTTGTGCGGGAAACTATCGGACGACGCCGGTCTACATCCACGGAACAGAACATCAGCCACCTGAGCCGCACGAGGTGCCTGAGCTAGTCGAAGGAATGTGCGACTACGTCAACGACAACGGAGACAAGTCTCCCCTGCACCTGTCGTCTTATGTGATGTGGCGTGTCAATTGGATCCATCCGTTTGCGGGCGGAAATGGCAGAACGTCGCGAGGTAACCCCTCACCCACCTGAAGCGATGGTGGCTGGGATTGGTGGGAGCGAGCCGGTTGCGGCGTAGTGGGAGACGGCCTGGGTGAGCGTGGCCAGCGGGTTGTGGCCTCGGCGTTTGAGGGTGCGGAGGACGGTCATCAG
>JBGSJY010000710.1:0-6875 GCA_041741515.1 Pirellulales bacterium
CTGATGACCGTCCTCCGCACCCTCAAACGCCGAGGCCACAACCCGCTGGCCACGCTCACCCAGGCCGTCTCCCACTACGCCGCAACCGGCTCGCTCCCACCAATCCCAGCCACCATCGCTTCAGGTGGGTGAGGGGTTACCAATTTTGCACTGCCCAACGCGGCGGACTTGACCGTCGAGTTGTATACGTATGTCGGCGCCGACAAAGGCGTGGGCGAGTTCTCGATGAGTGATTACGCCACCGATAGAGTTGTTACCTTCAAACGATCGGTTTCGATCGGTTATTTGGATAAGGCGATTGGTCGCTTCTACCAAGACCGCGGTCGCGTGGTGAGCGATAGCGTGGTTGTCGTGGGAGACGGCAGCAAACGGGACAACTGGCTCGTCCTCGAAGGCGACGCGAATTTCAGCGCCAATCACATCCTGCTTGGGGACGACGGCAACTCCGACATTGCTGGGAAGGGATCGATGCTGGTGGCTGGCAACGCCAAGGTCACTACGAATCGCCTTTCGGTCGCCTACATGTCAGCGTCGGCGACGGGATTTGTCGGCGACTATACCCAAACCGGCGGAACTCTCCGCACGATCGCCATCGGCGTCGGCGGAGGCATGGGTTCACAGGGAACGCTGCAGCTCCACGACGGATTGATGGACGTATCGCAGTGGATGACGATCGGCAGGATCAGTCACGGAGGGAGCGGAGCGGTCGAACAGTCTGGCGGCGTATTGGCCGTAGCCGAAGACGTCACCATGGGGTTCGGGGGGAATCGAGGGACGTTTCACATAAGGGGTGGTGAAACGCACATAGGGCGAGACCTAATACTGAGGTACAGCGGAGCCGGGCACGACGCCTTTGTCGAACAGAGCGGAGGATCGGTAAAGATCGGTCGTGATCTGTTGATTGGTAATTTAGCTCAGGCGGGCGATGACGCTTTTTACTCGATATCGGGCGGCGCGCTCGAAGTGAGGGGAGACCTTTATCTCTCAAACTCCGACAGGAATCGTTGTGAAGAGACTCGCTTCCAAGTCATCGGATCGGAGGGTTCCATCCGTGTCGGCGGACTGCTGCTAGGCAGTTCCAATGGCTACGCCAGCACGCTCGGGTTCGCGCTCGACGCCAATGGGATATCGCCGATCGAAGTCGAAGGCGTTGTCGATCTGGCGATCCGTGACGGCGAAAAGCGGTTGGACCTCTCGCTGCTCGCAACTCCGCAAACCTCGGTCATGGTGTTGATCGACAACGATGGGACCGATCCGATTCGAGGCGAGTTCACAGGGCTCCCCGATGGCGCGATCATCCCGATGACTCATGGATCGGTGACTCAGCTATGGGAGCTCACCTACGACTTCGATTCGGCGAGCGGCGTCGATGGTCTCGGCAACGATTTAGCGATCCTGCTACGCGTACCCGAACCGTCCACGACCGTCCTGCTAGCGTTGTCTGGTCTCCTCGTGGCTGGTCGCAGGATTGGGAAGCAATCGCGTCCGGCTCGGTAGCTTTCCTGCCGCAAGACTCCTAGACTTGTTAGGAGGAACTACGGCGAGCGATGGCGGACGAAGGCGACACCACGGCGATCGAGACCACCCCCGACGGTGGCGACGGCGCGTCCGCGCCTCCTGCTCAGGAGATTCGGCTGCCCAAGACGCAGCCCGAGTTCTTCGCCCGCGCCGCCGAGAAGGTCCGCGCCAAGTTCCCAACGACGCCCGGCGTCTATCTGTTCCAGGACCAGAAGGGCCGCGTCCTCTACGTCGGCAAGGCAAAGAACCTGAAGGCCCGCGCCGGCAGCTATTTCCTCAAGGCCGCCGCCGAGGACAGCCGCACCGCGCAGCTGGTGGCCGAGGCGTACGACATCGACTTTCTCGATGCCGAGAGCGAAGTCGACGCGCTGCTGATGGAGTCGCGGCTCGTCAAAGACATCCAGCCGAAGTTCAACCGTGACCTACGCGACGACAAGTCGTTCCCGTACCTGCAGATCACGACCTACGAGGACTTCCCGCGCGTCGAGATCACGCGCGAGCCGCGTGAGACAGCCGCCAAGCTGTACGGCCCCTTCACGAGCGTCGGCGCCCTCCGTGGCGCGCTGCAGGTGCTGCAGAAGATCTTCAAGTTCCGCACGTGCAGCCTCGACATCGAGGCGGACGACGAGCGCTGGCGCTGGTTCCGGCCGTGCCTGCTGGCGTCGATCGACCAGTGCACTGCGCCGTGCAACCTGCGGGTCTCTAAGGAAGAATACCGCAAGGACATCGCCCGGCTGAAGACGTTCCTCGAGGGCGGCCGCACCCGGCTCCTTAAGGAACTCAACGCCGAGATGGAGGAGGCCTCCAAGGCGCTCCGCTTCGAAAAGGCGGCGCGGCTGCGAGACGAGATCCGCCTGCTCGAGCGGCTCGACGAGCGGGGCGAGCTCGAGGAGGACGTCCAGCCGGAGGTCTTTTACGTTGACCCAAAGAAAGGGCTCGCCGGCCTGCAGAAGGTGCTCAAGCTGCCCCAGATGCCGCGTGTGATCGAGGGCGTCGATATCGCGCACCTGGGCGGCAATGAGACGGTGGCCTCGCTCGTGCAGTTCATCGACGGCCTGCCGTTCAAGCCGGGCTACCGCCGGTACCGCATCCGCGACGTGCAGGGCGTCGATGACTTCGCCAGCATCCGCGAGGTGGTGGCTCGCCGCTTCGGCCGGCTCGAGCACGCGGGCGAGTCCTTCCCCGACATCCTGCTGATCGACGGCGGCAAGGGCCAGCTCTCGCACGGCATGGAGGCCTTCGCCGCGTTGGGGATCACGCCGCCGACGGTGATCTCGCTCGCCAAGAAGGAAGAGCTCGTCTACCGCCCCGGCGACAGCGAGCCGTTGCGGCTCTCGCGCCACTCGTTCGCGTTACGGCTCTTGCAGTACGTCCGCGACGAGTCGCACCGCTTCGCCCAGCACTACCATCACCTGCTGCGGCGGAAGCGGACGTTGGGGGAGTGACAGGGTGAGGCTGTTGGAGAGTCGATCGTGGCGCCACCCGCGGCTAGCGCCGACGGCTCAGACGGGCTCATTCCATGAGCCGTCGGCGCTAGCCGCGGGTAGCGTAACGGTTGATCACGCCGCACCGTCGTTCGCCAGCGGCGCGGGGGTCGGCTAGACTTGGCGGCCCACCACCTACGACCCCGCCCCCACCGCCGCCCGCGATGTTTCTGATCGACACCCTGATCCTCGGCACGGGCGTCATGCTGCTGCTGGGGATCGTGTCGAGCAAGCTGTCGTCGCGGCTGGGGGTGCCGGTGCTGGTGCTGTTCTTGCTGCTCGGCATTCTGGCCGGCTCCGAGGGGATCGGCGGCGTCGAGTTCGAGAACTACCGCCTCGCGCACGCCATCGGCACGGTCTCGCTAGCGGTGATCCTGTTCGACGGCGGCTTGAGCACGTCCATGACTTCGATCCGCTTGGCCTGGAAGCCGGCGGTGACGCTCGCGACAGTCGGCGTCCTCATCACGTCGGCCATCGTCGGGTTTGCGGCGGTCTGGATCCTGGGCGTCTCGCCGCTGCAAGGGCTGCTGCTCGGCAGCATCGTCGGCTCGACCGACGCGGCGGCCGTCTTTTCGGTGCTGCGTTCGGGCGGCGTCCATCTGTCGCGCCGGCTGGCGGCGGTGCTTGAGGTCGAGAGCGCCTCCAACGACCCGATGGCGATCTTCCTCACTATCAGCTGCATCCAGTTGCTGCTGGGGAATCAAGTCCTAGGGGTCGGGCTCTTCGCGATGTTCGCTATGCAGATGGTGATCGGCGCCGCCTGCGGCCTGTTGGGCGGCTACCTGGCGGCGTGGGTCGTCGATCGGATCGGACTCGACGCCTCGGGCATGTACCCGGTTCTGGTGACGTCGTCGTGCTTCCTGACGTTCGGCGCCGCGGCGAGCCTCGGCGGCAGCGGCTTTCTGGCCGTCTATCTGGCGGGGCTCGTGATTGGCAACCGGCCGCTCGTGTTCAAGCGGGGAGTGCTCGCCTATCACGACTCGCTGGCGTGGCTGTCGCAGATCATGATGTTCGTGGTCCTCGGTCTGCTCTGCTTCCCTAGCCGACTATGGGCCGTCTCCGGCAGGGCGATGTTGCTGGCGGCCGTTCTGATCCTCGTGGCGCGGCCGCTGGCGGTGTTGGTTTCGACCTTCCCGTTCAAATTCTCCTGGCGCGAGACCCTGTTCATCTCCTGGGTCGGCTTGAAAGGGGCCGTGCCGATCACGTTGGCGACGTTCCCGCTCATGTTTGCGACTCCCGATCACGCCCTGCAATCGACAGTGCTGTTCGACGTCGTCTTCTTCATCGTCGTCGTGTCGGCGATCGTGCAAGGCGTCGGCCTCTCGCCCGCGGCGCGGTGGCTGGGGCTCGAGCATCCGCCGGCGCCCGTGGCCCCGGTGACGCTCGAGATCAGCTCGCTGAAGCACGTCGAGGGCGACATCGTCGATTACGCCGTCGACGCCAATTCCCGGGCCACGGGCCGGAAGGTCAAGAACCTCGGCCTCCCCGAGGGGGCCGTGATTGCGATGATCGCCCGCGGCAACCAGATTATTCCGCCGCAAGGCGCCACGCGCGTCGAGGCCGGCGACCACGTAATCCTCGTGCTGCGGCCCAATACGCGGACGTTGGTCAACCGTGTGTTCGCCCCCAAGGGAGAACGCGACGGCGTGTTGCCGTCGCTCGAATTCCCGCTCCGCGCCGGCACGAAGCTGCGCGAGCTGGTGGAGGTCTACGAGCTGGCCCTCGACGGTCCGCCCGACTGCACGCTGGTCGACGCCATCGAGCGGCGCCTCGGCCACCCGCCAAAGCTCGGCGACACCGTCTGCTACGGCACGACCACGCTGCGCGTCGATCGGGTCTCGCCCGAGGGCGCCGTTGAGATCGTCGCCATGTCGGTCATCACCGAGCCACCCAAGCCGGCAACTTCGAAGCCGGCGACTTCAAAATCTTCGACGCCGACCGACAAAACCCCTCGCAAGGACGCCGGATCGACTGCGTAGCAAGCCGCTGTCACCACCACGTCCAGACCATCCATCGTCCGACGCCGGCTAGCGCGTCGAGCAGGATGACGAAGCCGATGAGCCGCACCACGTCGGCG
The DNA here is from genome assembly GCA_041741515.1 of Pirellulales bacterium. Taxonomy (GTDB): domain Bacteria; phylum Planctomycetota; class Planctomycetia; order Pirellulales; family Lacipirellulaceae; genus Botrimarina. The sequence continues at coordinate 5,080 of JBGSJY010000710.1, forward strand.
TCCTCGAAGGTCCGGGCCTCGGCGCTGGTGAAGGACGAGTAGCCGCTCCCGCGGAGGGTCCCCCACGAGACAACTTCGTTCGGCCCCACCACACACGCCAGACCGACGAGCGCCCACAATAGCACGCCGCCATCGCTGACAAGGTCGTCCAGCGGCCAGCGTCGCCAGACCGCCAGAGCAAACAGCGCCATCCCAAGGACCGGCAAGGCGTACATCCGCAGGGTCGGAGCGAGCCAATCGGGACCTTTCATCGGCGATGCCTCCTGACGTGAGCGATGATACGCCGTCAGTTCGCCACCCGCTCACCCATCTTGGCGTTCTCTCCACTACTTTTTTGAAACACTAATCAACGCTAATAGCCACTAATCAAAAGGCCGCTTGATGCCGCCTCATTAGTACTGACTAGTGTTCGCCCTTTTCTGCGCCAGAATTCGGTTCCGCGGCTGTAATTTGGCTCCAAGGCAATTCAAATCCCGGCGTTCGCTCCGTCGGCTCGGCGGGGCGTTGGGGGCCGGTGAGGTCGTAATGCGAGCGGACCACGACGATGCGGTCGATCGTGGACTCGTCCTCCGGCAGGTCCCCGGCGGCGCGCCAGATCGCCACGAAATCGGCAAGCACGTCGGCCGCCTTTTCTTCGTCGAGCGGCTGCTGGAGGAGCCGCTTCATCGGCGCGACGTAGCGCGCCGAGCCGTAGTGGTCGCGGATCGGATCGTCGTCGAGCGGCAGGCGCTCGGCGCTGGTCGTGACGACTTCGATCTCGGGCCACACGACCCACGGCTCTTCGATCTGATCAAACAGCGGATAGCACGCCAGCGGCCACGCCTTGTGCAGCCGCGCCGTGCCGAGGGCGATCTGACCCGCGAAGATCACCGCGGCGACCACGGCCAGCGGCTTCCACGACCAAGCGTGGGCGGCGACCGCTGCCGCCGGCTTGTGCGGCGATGCGATCTTGCAAGCCCGGCTATCGGCGACCCGGCGGTAGACGGACCATCCTATCGCCACTACCGGCGGCAAATAAATCACCAGCAGCAACGGCCACAGCAGCGGAACTCGCCAAGCGATCTGTTGGTAAGCGCTATAGCCCTTTGCCGTGCGCCAGCCATCTACCCCCTCCGCCTCCCGTCCCCCGTCCCTCTCCTTTTCCCTCCAAGCGGCATGCATATCGGCCATCAATGCCGCGTCGTCCAAAAAGCCCAGCCCTTCGGCTTCGACCGCCTCACGATTCAACGCGTTGACCGCCTTCAGTTGTTGGAGCCAGTCGAGCACGCCCAGCACCGCCATCGTCCGCCGGCAGAGGCCGCAGTTGCCGTCGTAGAGCACCCGGATCGGCTCGCCGGACATCGTCCTGCCCAGCCAGCGCAGCAGCCGCTGCCAATCGACGAACATCACGTACATCACCTGCAACGTGACGAAGCTGATATTCATCAGCAGGTTGGTGAGGTTGTGGAACGCCAGCCCCATCGCCGCCCAGAGTACACGGGTCGGCTTCCACAGCAGCGCCAGCGGCAGGCCCAGCTCGAAGACCACCGCGAACAGCGCCCCAGCCGGGCCGGAAAACGGCGCCTTGTGCAACGGGATCGGCGGCGTATAGGTCTCGAGTTCGAACCACTTCTGCAGCATGTGGTTCTCGAGGCTGCCGCTGAACACCCACTGCGGCCCGTTGGTGGCGACCTTCCAGAACCCGGGGAAGAAGTACACTGTCGCCAGCACCATCATCGCTACGCGGATCGGCAGGCCGTATCGCACGCCGCGGTGCGGCGGGGCCACGACGCCGCGGTCGGCCAGTTCGTGGTCGA
>JBGSJY010000711.1:0-2312 GCA_041741515.1 Pirellulales bacterium
CCGCACCACGCCCAGGCGGTCGCGGTAGTCGCGCGGCGCGAGCGGGTCGCGCTCCGGGTGATTGACGTTCACCTTCGACCCCTCGTAGAGGCCGATCGCGTTCCGCAGGGCCGCCTCCTCGTAACGCCGCCCGTTACGCGAGCGGAGCCCGAGCAGCTTCACCCCCCGCAGCACGCCCCGCGCCGCGTCGACGCGCAGCGACTCCCCCGTCGATTGGACGAACTCCTGGACCGCTTGGTCGTCGCCCACCTGCGGCGCCTCAACCGTCGCTTCGCTCACGATTACCTCCGTGAATGCAAAGAGCCCACGACAGGGCCACCAGGCTCCGTCGTGGGCTCGAGAAAGGACGCGCCGGTCACAAGGAACCAGCGCTCGGCTCGACGCCGTTTATAGCTATTAGCGATCAGCAATCAGCAATCAGCTTTCCCACATCCCACATCCCACAACCCACTTCATTTCACCACTCGCTCCGTCGCCACGCGCACGTGCTGAATAAACCCATCCTGCACGTGCAGCGTCAGAGAGACCGACCCGAAGTAGCCGCGCTGCGTCGCCTCGGAGAGCAGATCGGCAAACGCCTCCTGCGCGTCGCGCGCTTTGCCACGACCTTTCATCAGCGAGTTCGTGTCGTTTCGCATGGGCAAATTATAAGCGATTGGCAAGAGGCGCCCGAATCGTTTTGGCCACGTAGTCGAGCGTTCTAAGGCGAGCCGGGAGCGTTAGCGACCGGCGTTGAAGCGCGCGTCAACTCTCCACGCAAAACCCTCGGGGAGCCCTCAGCGCCAGCGCCGGCAGTGAAGCGGGTACTCGCTCCCCTCCGGTCGCTAACGCTCCCGGCTCGCCACCCCCCGTCCCCCGTCCCCCGTCCCTCAACCTCTAGCCTCTAGCCTCTAGCCTCTCCCCCATGCAACCTCCGATTCTGCTGCTCCTGGTCATAGTCGAGCCCCAGCCGCTGGCTCCATGTCTGCGTCGAGAGCACGCCGTTGCGGTAGGCGATCTCGTCGGCCTGCGCCTCCAGCGCCCGATCGCGTGTTTGTAGCGTCGGCGCCGTCACCTGCAGCTCGACGGCGTTAAGGGCCTCGGCGCTCAGTCGCCCGGCGCGCGATGCGTTGTCGAGCACTACGCCGAGCACGCGCCGGTCCTGCTCGATCATCGCCGCCTGCAGCCGCCCGAACATCTTCACCGCCGGCCCCTCGGCCACCATCGTCGAGGCGTAGCTGGCGTTCGACGCGTCGGACGTGAACATGAACTCGGGCATCACCAGCCGCGCGGCAACGGCGCGCAGCTCGGCCTGCAGGATGGCCACGTAGCTCCCCGCGTCGATCCCGGTGGCCGGGAAGTCGTACTCGAGCCCCGCCGGCGCGTCGAGGATCGTCCCCGGGCCATACTCGGTGACGCGCCGGGTGCGCCCCGCGCTGTCGAGCCGCGACCCCACGGAGCGGTCGGCGACAAACTGCTCGACCCCCGAGCGCGTGGCGCTGCGGTGCTTGCGGATCAGGGCGATCGCCGACTGGATCTCCGCTACGACGCTCATGTTCCGCAGCAGCTTCTCGGCGCGCCGCAGGTTGGCCCGCACCGCCGTGTAGAGCGGCAGCCCGCGCTTCACGTTGCGATCGACGTTGGCCTTGCGGTGCTGGATGTCGCTGGCATCGACCAGGCGACCATCGATGTAGTAGCCGAGCACCGTCTCGACGTCGTCTGGGTCGGTAAGGATGCCATGGCTCGCCGGACTGTCTTGCGGTAGGTCACGCGGCGGCGCCACCTGCTCCGGCTCGATGAATCGGACGCGTGTCCCACCGCGGCCGTCCTCGAAGTACCTCAAGAAAACCTCGCCGTCACGGTCGAGCCGACGGACCACCTCTTGCTGTCGATCGTGCCAGTCGTTGTCCGCCAGGAACGCGTCGATGACCCCTTGCACCTCCCCAGCGAGCGCGGCGGGCGCCGTGACGCCCTTGCGGATCGTCGCGTGATAGACGTGCCCCGCGCCGACGATGTAGCTGATCCGGTTCTCGTGCCCGTTGATGGCGAACTCGTTCGTCACCGCCAGCCGCCGGCACTCCTGCCGCAGGGCATTGGGCGTCAATTTGAGAGACTGATATGAACTGTCGTGAAGCAAAAATCGATATCGCCCTCCTGATTGGTCACGATCTGGATGATGCCGCACAAATTGCGGAAGTCCGTCAGCATCTGGCTGAGTGTGGTGATTGCCGGGCACATCATCGACGTCTGAAGCACGCCTTGACGGCGCTGGACCAGTCGGAGGTGCCCGCCACGTACGAAGTCTGCGATAGTCTCTGGCCGGCGCTGGCGTC
>JBGSJY010000712.1:0-6886 GCA_041741515.1 Pirellulales bacterium
TGGTAAGGACAGCGTCGTCGCGGTAGCTTCGCTCATGGCGGTGGGTTCCTGAGAATCGGATGGCGTTAGACACCTCCCTTCTCTCCGAACCCGCCGCCTTCTTCAACCGACTCCGTCCACAAGATTCGACGATAACTCACCATACGGTTTGGGCGACCTACTACGGCAGCAGTCTCGATCTGCTGAACGTGGCCGTCTTGTAAACGGCCCGGGGTCAATTAGTCGCCCGCGTCCTTACTGCAAAGCCAAAAGGGCGTAGGGTAGCAACGGGCGGCGTTGAACCCTTCAGAAGCCGTTCAACTCGCGACCAGTCACTCCGAGCTTGCTGGCCGGCCGGCCTCGCGGTAAGTCACAAGACCTGCTGAGGCTTCATCGTTCGACGCAGCTTTGGTTGGCCCCCGAAACTGCGGTCGGTGGGCATCACCTCAGCAAGATACAATCCGAGTCGAAACGGCATCGGTGACAAGCACAGAGCACCCCAACTCACTCCTCCAATACAAACACCGCCGCGTCACGCTCGGGCAGCGTCAGCCGCGCGCCGCCCGGCGTCACGTCGACGCGCACTCGATGGGGCTGTCCCGAGGCGGTGAACACCTCGCGTAGCGTTTTCCCCGCGGGCAGGTCGATATCGCCCGACCAGGGACCCGCGCCGCGGTTGACGGCGACGACGACGGTCTGCTCCGCGTCGCTCCGCTGGAAAACCAGCACCGACGCCTCATCGTCCACGCCCACCACCGACATGGCCCCGCGAGTCAGGACGGGGAAGATTCGCCGCATCGCCAGCGCGTGCCGGTAAAAGCGGAAGAGGTCTTCGTCGAACGCGACGGCTCGGTCGTTGGCGCTGGCGGCGCCGGAGGCGCCATGGCCTGGGGGCGTCGCCGATTCGTCGTCGTACGTGAGGTCGGGCCAGAGCATCGGCTTGCGGCAGTCGGGATCGTCGGCGCCCCACATGCCCGCCTCGTCGCCGTAATAGATCATCGGGGCGCCAACGCAGGTCGCCTGCAGCACCGCGACGATGCGCTGCAGCCGCCGCTCGCGATAGGTCGGTGGGCGGGTGGCGTATTCGCCCCCCCGCCGTGGCGAGGCGCCCACGCCGGCGTCGTAGTCGAAACGGTCGGGCTGTGAGTACGGCAAGCGGCCCTCGGCGTTGACGATCATCGACGCCAGCCGTTCGGTGTCGTGCGAATCAACGAGGTTCCACAACGCGTGCCGCTGGGTGTCGCTGTACTCATTGGCATGGGCGATCAGCAGGCTCGCGAACTCGCTGGGACGCAGCACGCCATCGACGACAAAGCCCTTCACCGGTAGCGCGAAGCCCTGGTAATTCATCACGCCCGAGAAGCCCGCCTCGGCGACAAAGTCGGCGGCGTCTTTCCAATGCTCGGCGACGGTTAGCGCGGCCGGATTGATGCGGCGGACCCCCTCGTTCCATTCGCGCCAAAAGGCGACCGGCACTTCTTCGGCCACATCGAGCCGCCAGCCGTCGACGCCGTCCGTCGGGTCGCCGTCGCCGTCGGGGTCCATCCAGCGCTTCGTCGCCGCGAGGACATAGGCCTTGGGACCCGCCGCCAGATCCTTGCCCCCCGCCTTGTCGGCCAGCAGCGGCAGCGTCGGGGTGCCCCACCAGCCCTGGTAACGAAACTCGTCCTCCGGCGTCGACGGATCGTCGAAGGAATCGACCACGTACCAGTCGCGGTACCGCGAGGTCACGCCGTTCTCACGGACATCCCGGAAGGCGAAAAATCCGCGGCCCGTGTGGTTGAAAACCCCATCGATAACAACGCGGATCTTGCGGCGGTGGCACTCGCCGAGCAGCTTCAGGAACAACTTGTCGGCCGCGGTCCAGGTCCATGTCGCAGGGTCGTCGGTCTCGTCGCGAACGGCTTGCAAGTCGCCTGCCGGGTCGGGGCCGAAATGGGGGTCGATGTGGTGGAACGAATTGCCGTCGTACTTGTGCAACGACGCGGCCGCGAACACGGGGTTGAAGTAGATCGCGTTGATTCCCAGTTGCTCGAGATAGTCGAGCCGATCAAGGACTCCCTGCAGATCGCCGCCGTAACGCCGATGAAAGACCGAGCCATAGAAGTCTTCCGACTCCTCCCGTTCCCAATCAGCCCGGGCGTACCAGTCGCTCGTCCACGGCGTGACGGTCCACGACTCGGGCACTCGCCGCGGCGACTCGAGCGAGTCGCGCGTTGGGTCGTTGCTGGGATCGCCGTTGGCGAACCGCTCGGGAAAAATCTGGTACCAGATCGCCTCGCCTGCCCAGTCCGGAACGGTTGGCTCGTCCCCAAACGACGGGGCGCACGTCAGCAATAACGAGACGGCAGTGACAACCGTATGGCGCCCGAACCCGCCCATCTCCGCCTCCGCCGAGAAAAGAACTGGATTTCAACCGATAAACACTTGCACACTACACGAGCGGCGACTACGTATACACCCGTTCCGATAAGAAGAGCCGGCGACGACGTCAGTCCTCTCCGATCATTCTAGGCCCCCGGGAGCAACGGCAATGCTCGCAAAACTCTGTACGTATAGCCTGCTGGGGATCGACGCCGTGCCTGTCGAGGCCGAGGTCGATGTCTCTCCCGGCGCGATGCCCAAGACCCTACTTGTCGGCCTTCCCGAAGCCGCCGTCCGTGAAGCGACCCACCGCAGCGAGCGGGCCATCGTCAACAGCGGCTTCATCCGGCCGCAAGACCGGATTGTGATCAACCTAGCGCCTGCCGAACTCCCCAAACAAGCGGCCTCCTTCGATCTGCCGATCGCGCTGGGGGTGCTTGCCGGGTCGGGGCAACTCGCGGCGAAGTTGGGGCGTCGCGAGTCATCCACCACGCTCGACGCCGCTAGCGAGCGGTTCCGCCGCTACGCGGTGGTCGGCGAGCTTGCGCTCGACGGTTCGACGCGACCCGTGAAGGGCGCCCTATCGATGGCGATGGCGGCCGCCGCCCAGCCGGGCATCGTTGGCCTCGTGCTGCCTCGCGAAAACGCCCGCGAGGCGGCGGTCGTCGAGGGCGTGGACGTGATCCCGGTCGATAGTCTCTCGCAGGCGGCCGGGTTCTTCGCCGGGCAGCTCGATATCGACCCGCAACCGTGTGTCGTCGCCGACCTCGTCGCCGGAGGCAAGCAATACGACATCGATTTCGCCGATGTCCGCGGCCAAGAGATGGCCAAGCGGGCGATTACGATCGCGGCGGCCGGCAACCATAATCTGCTTATGGTCGGCCCTCCCGGCAGCGGCAAGACCATGCTGGCGAAGCGGGCGCCGACGATCTTGCCCGACCTCTCCCCCGACGAGTCGGTCGAGACAACGCGCGTCTACAGCGCGATGGGGAGACTGGGCGCGGGGCAGAGTCTGCTCGCTCAGCGGCCCTTCCGCTCGCCCCACCACACCATCAGCAATGCGGGCCTCGTGGGCGGCGGATCGACCCCGTCCCCGGGAGAGATCAGCCTCGCCCACCACGGCGTGCTGTTCCTCGATGAACTTCCGGAGTTCAACCGCCAGACGCTCGAGGTGCTCCGCCAGCCGCTAGAAGACGGCGAGGTAACGATCAGCCGCGCGCTGGCGACGACGACGTTCCCTGCCGACTTCATGCTGATCGCGTCGCTGAACCCCTGTCCCTGCGGCTATCGCAACGACCCCCGGCGGGAGTGCAAGTGCGGCGTCGTCCAGGTCGAGCGCTACATGGCGAAGATCAGCGGCCCCCTGCTGGACCGGATCGATCTGCAGATCGAGGTGCCGGCGGTCGCCTACGACGAACTCCGATCTCCGCGGCCCGGGACCGATAGCCGTTCGATGCGCGAGCGCGTCGTCGGCGCCCGGGAGCGGCAGGCGGGCCGTTTCGAGCGCGGCCAACGCGTGCGGTTCAACGCCCAACTCTCGTCTCGCGACGTACGCCGGTTCTGCGAACTCGACCCCGCCAGCGCCCAGCTGCTCCGCACCAGCGTCGAGCAACTCGGCCTCTCGGCCCGCGCGCATGACAAAGTGCTGCGCGTTGCGAGGACGATCGCCGATCTGGCCGAGTCGGACGTGATCCGGCCCGAGCACGTCAGCGAGGCGGTCAACTATCGACTGCTCGACCGCAAACTGTGGGCCTAACCGGGCATGCTCACATCGACCCACTCCGCCTTAGGCGGAAGCCTCGGCTCGCGTTGATGCGGACTCGCCATCAACAAGAGGTTGGCCCAACGCCGACAAGACAAGTCACGGCTCAGGCAGCAGCGACGGCTCGACGGGCGGCGGCGTCACCACCGCAGGGTGCGGACGCTCAAAAAACGTCAACGCGAACAGGATCGCGACCGCGATGCCGATCCCCACCGGCGCCAGCCAGAACGGGACCCAGTGGTAGGGCGGCGGCGACACGCCGGGGGGCGTCAATAGCGCGGCTTGCAATTGCCCGCAGAAGCCCGCTCCGAGCAGGTGTCCGAAACCACCGGTGGCCAGCGCGTGGAGCCCCTGGGCGGCGCCCCGGTTGCTGGGATGCACCAGCCGATCGACATACATCTGCCCCGCCAGATAAACGAAGACATAGGAGGGTCCGTGCAGCAAGATGGCCGCCATGACGGGATAGGCGGCCCAGGTATCGGGGCCGCCGTACGACCCAATTGCCAGCAGCACGTAGCGCGCGGCCCACCCGAGGACACCGATCAGAAACAACGCTTTGAGCCGCCACCTCGCCAGCAAGAAAGGCATCAAGAACAAACAGGTCGCCTCGGAGAGCTGCCCCATGGTGAGCGTCGCCGCGGCGCCTTGGTATCCCTTCTGGTTGAGGAAGACGATGGTGAAGTTGTAGACCTGCGAAGGGATGGCCGCGAGCATCGACACGATGAGGAACAGCACAAACGCATAATTGCGGTGCAGGTTTCCTTTGGGCCGTACCTCGCCCGCCTCACGCTTGGTGGGCGGGGTGCTCGGCAGAGTGAGGCTCCACAGCGACATGACAACGTGCGATCCCAGCGCCATCCGTATCGGCAGCCGCGTGGCCTCGATCGACTCGCCAAAGTACCACCGGCAGACAACGCCGACGAAGACGCCGGCGACCATCCAAGCGATGGTGCCGAACAGACGCACCGCCGGGAACTCGAGGTCCTTGTCTCCCAAGAGCCGCAGCGCGATCGTGTTAGTGATCGCCACCGAGGGGGCGTAGACCTGAAAATACAGGATCATCCCGATAAAGAACGCCGTCTGCGACTGGGCGACGTACATCAGCCCCAAGGCGAGCGCCGCGCCAACGTGGAGGGTCGCCAGCAAGTACTTGGCGGAGACAAACCGGTCGGCCAACCACCCGCAAAGCGTGGGCGCCACCAGACTGCCCACCGCCGACGCGCTGGCGCTGTAGCCAACAAAACCGGGAGAGAAGAGCTTCCCATCGCCCGTGTGAGTGGCGATGAAATTCCAGATCGTGACGTACCAGATCCCCAGGGCCCAGTACTGCAAGAACATCATCGCCGCGAGTCGGGCGAGGAGCCCGGGCGACGAACGACGCGCGGGCTGATCGGGCATCGGGAGGGAAACTTCCTACCCCGCCGGGCCGATTGCCTGCCTGGGGGATCAGCGCTAGGAGTGGGGGGTGGTGGCCGCCGCACGGGCCTGACACGGACGGGCCTGAAACGAACGACGGCGCCCGGCCAACTAGCCCAGCGCCGCTGCGTTTGCGTGGCGATTCTTAGCAAAAAGTGGAGGATAGCGGGTTCGAACCGCTGACCTTCTGGCTGCCAGCCAGACGCTCTCCCAACTGAGCTAATCCCCCGGATTGTTTCCGCCTTGGGCGGACATTCTTCGGCGTTTCGTCCCGCGGCCTCCCCTTGAGGCTACGAACGCTGCCGAGCACTATAAGGTGACGGCCTGCCGCCGAGCTGTCAACACCGGGCCCTCCCGCTCAACGGGATGGTCCCTGCGTGACCGTGGTTCTCCGGCGGGGCGATTTTCAATTCCGCCCGACATCCGTTCTCCTTCTGCCATCCCAACCGGATGTCGCGTCTCTCCCTTACTGGATGGCTTCGCATTGGGTGCGGGCTCGCATTGGTCGGGCTCCTGCTGTGGCACGCGGCCGGGCACGACTCGCTGGACCAGCTCCGCAGCAACCCGCCGAGCGTTCCACGGCTCGCCCTGGCATTGGGCGCCATCCTCGTTGGGAACGTGCTGTCGTTTCTGCGGTGGCGCTACGTCGTCATCGCGGCCGGGATCCCGATGAGCGTCGCCGAGGCCCTCCGGCTGGGCGCGATCGGATTCGCCTGCAACTTCGTGGCGCTGGGGAGCGTCGGCGGCGATGTCGTCAAAGCGGCGCTGCTCGCCAAACCGCGTCCGGGCCGACGGGGAGTGGCCATCACCACCGTGCTTGTCGATCGGGTGCTGGGGCTGGTTGGTTTCTTCACTTACGCCGGCGTCGCGGTGCTGTGGCTGGGAACGGCGGTATCCGATGAAGCCACGCCGCTGCGGCTGCTCTCGCGATCGGTCCTGGCGGTGACGGCGATCGTCTTGGCGGGGACGCTTGCCTTCTTCGCGCCGGGACGGCCGCTGGAGCGGATTGCATTGTCGCTGCATGGCGCGCCGGGGGTCGGTCCCCTCGCCCAGCGGATTGCCGACTGGGCGGCCGTCTATCGCGACGGCTGGCGGAGCCTGCTGGCGGCGCAGGGGATCGGGATGTTGATGAACGGCGTGTTCATCCTCTCGTTTTACATCGCGGCCACCTCGCTGCCTCTGGCGGTCCCTTCGCTGGCGGACCATTTTTTTGTCGTGCCATTGGCGCTGGTCTCGGGGACCCTCCCGATCTCGCCCAACGGGCTGGGAACTATCGAGGCGACCACCGAGTTTTTGTACCGAGCGGTCGCCCCCGCGACGGCCGTCGGCGCGGGGACGCTCGCGGCCCTCGCGCACCGTTTCGCG
>JBGSJY010000713.1:0-2679 GCA_041741515.1 Pirellulales bacterium
GCCGCCGGGGGCGGCAGCGCCGCCCCCGTGCCATCGGCCGGCTTGGCCTCCGCTTCCTCGTGTTCCGCGTCCTCATGATCGTGGTCGGCATGGTCATGGTCGGCTTCGTCATGGTCAGCGTGGTCGGCATGGTCATGACCGGCCTCGTCATGATCGGCATGCTCGTGATCAGCCTCGTCATGAGTTGACTCATCATGATCGGCGCTCGCCGTCGCCCGCTTGGCGGCGGCCTCGTCCATTTCAGCGACGATTTCTGGCGGCAACGCGGCGCGGAGTTCGGCGAGCGCGTCTTTCAACTTCTGGATGTGGGGGGCAAAGTCGATGTCATCGACTTTCTTTTCACTTCCGCCGTGTGGTATGGCGTCGTGGAGAGGGCTTAGCCCATCGAGCATGAGGGAGATCGCATCGTCAAGTTTTGTCTGCTGCTGATCACTCAAACCTGCTGGCCTAGCGAGTTGCTTGACCATACTCGATGCTTTTCCGAATCGATGCATTGGTTGATCGGCGGCCAGCAGGTCGCCCGCTTCGGCGGCGCTGATGATCTCCTCGGTCAAGGACTCAAGCGTGATCAACGCCTTCGGGAACTGCTTGGGGTCGAGTTCTGGCCCCGATTGGCCGCAGCCGATCGAGAAGGCCGCCGTTAAACAGGCGGTGAGTAACGGTAGTCGCATGGAATAGGGATCCAGGAGTGTGGAGGTAAAAGCGGTTGGTCGTTACGGCGCAGCCGGCGACTTCAGCAGCAGTTCTTCGCGCCGCTTGAGGCCGAGCCCCTTGCCAACGAAGCTTGCGTCGTAGGCCCGCGAAGGGTCAATCTCGCTCTCTTCGAAGAGGCCTGCCTTGGTCATCGCCGTGGCGAACGAAGCGACGCGGTGGCCGTCGATCGCGCCGAGGCCCTTCTCGATCGTGTCGCCCGAGTCCACCAAGCCCCACTGGCGCATCATCTCGATCGAGTAGTCGATCTGGCTCTGCGACATATCGGGGTTGTCGGCGAGGATCAGCCGGTTCGCCTCGGCGGCGTCGCCGTAGAGGTACTCGTACCAGCCGAGAATGGACGCATCGACGAACGCCTGCACGAGCTCGGGCTTGTCGTCGATCAGGTCCTGGCGCGTCTCGAGCACCGTCGAGTAACTCTGCCAGCCGTTGTCGGCCAGCAGAAAGACCTTCGGATCGGCGCCGGTGGCTTCGCGGATACGCTGGGGCTCGGCGGTGGCGTAGCCTTGCACGGCCCAGTCCTTGTGCACCAGGAACGGCGCCAGGTTGTGGTTGTACGGCCGGATCAGCGACGCGTCGAACCCCTGGGCCGACTGCAGCCAGAGGAAGAAGCTGTGACGCCCCGGCGCGCCGAGCATCAGCGGCGTCTTCTTGAGGTCGTCCCACGTTTGCACGGGGCCGTCGGCATGGGCGATCAGGCACTGCGGGTCGCGCTGGACGAACGCCGCGACGAAGCGCGTCGGGATCCCCTGCTTCACCACGTCGAAGGCCGGGATCAAATTCGTTCCAATTAGGAACTCGACCTTGCCGACCGGCAGCAGCGGCCGGTTGTTGATCATCGGCCCGCCGACCCGGATCGACACGTCCAGGCCGCGATCCGCGTAGTGCCCCGCGGCCAGCGCCTGGTAGAAGCCGCCCAGCTCGGGCTGGGCCTTCCAGTTGAGGGCGAGCGTCACCTTCTCCGCGCCGTCAGCAACGCAGCGGCAGACGAGCAGCACTAGCACTAGCAACAAACGAGCAGATCGAAGCACGGCGACAGGGGGGCAGGGCAGGCGGCAAGGTTCGACGCAAGTCTACCAGTTTCCCCCAAGTTTGGCTGGGAGCCCTCGGCGCCAGCGCCGGGAGTTGGCAGCGAGAAACACTCAGCAATCCGTGTAAATGGCGCCACTCCCGGCGCGGGCGCCGAGGGCGCCCTGAGAAAACTCCACGGCTCGCTTACAGCGACGACTCGTGCCACCCGCCCAATAGCCAGCGGCTCAGCCGGTGCGTGATGAAATATCCCGTGATCCCCGTCAGGGCGATCAACGCCAGCGCGGCGAACATCAGCGGCGTGTCGAGCCGGTACTGACCCTCGAATACCGCGGCCGCCAGGCCCGACTGCTTGCCCGTCGCGCCGGTGACGAACTCGGCGACGACCGTCCCCACCAGGCTCAGGTTGACCGCCGTCCGCAGGCCCGACAGGAAGTAGGGCAGCGCCGTCGGCGCCAGCAGCAGCCTCAGCCGCTGCCAGCGGCTCGCTCCGTAGAGGTCGAACAGGTCCCGCAGTCCCGGGTCGGCGCTGCGGAGGCCGACGGTCGTGCTGGCAAGGATCGGGAAGAACGCCACGATCCAAGCGCACACCAGCAGCACCACCTGCGTTTGCGGGATCCAGATCAGCAGCAGCGGCGCCATCGCCACCAGCGGCGTCACCTGCAGCATCACGGCGTAGGGGAAGAGGCTCAGTTCGATCGCCGGCGACACCGAGAACAACACCGCCAGCAGCAGCCCTCCCGCCACGGCCAGCGTTAAGGCTGCCAGCATCGTGCGGACCGTCACCAGCCACGCCGGCCCGAGCGTCGGCCACTCTTTGACGAGCGTCTGGGCGACCGCCGACGGCGCCGGCGCGACATAGCTAGGCACGTCGCGCCAGCGGATCAGCGTTTCCCAGCTCGACAAGAACACAACGGCGACCAAGCAGGGCGCGACGAC
>JBGSJY010000714.1:0-16845 GCA_041741515.1 Pirellulales bacterium
TGCCATGCCGCCGCGGCCGCCGCCCCCTCCCATCCCGCCGCGACCGCCGCCTCCACCGCCTCCACGCATTCCAACCGCGCTGACATCCGCCGATTGAAGGATCCACGCGCCGAGCGCTAAAAGGCACAGGCAGCAGGCCGCTTTACGATTCGCCATGATCAGTCACGCTTTCTGGAAGAAGGCTTTTAAAGAGAGGACCTCGGCGATTCACAAAGCCCCGGTCGCCTGGCCTCAGGTCACTTGGCCCCCGGTCGCTGGGCTCCCGATCACTGGGCTCCCGATCACTGGGCCCCCAGTCATTTGGCCGGGGGCTAACTCCCGCGGCGCTACTCGCCGCCGGCAACTTCTTCTTCCGACGACACGACACGACTCACGCGCACCGGTTCGGACGACGGTTGCGGTTCGCCCGCCACCTCCCGTCCTACGGTGGTCACCTCGAGCGTATCGTTGTCGAGCAGGCGGATAACTTGCGTCGCTGAAGCGAGTGAACCATCGGCGAGTGTCTCGGTTAAACGCCCGACCCACTCGTCCCCGGCCCGCGACCATACCCCTTCGCCGAATGCCCCTTCGGAATCAAACGACCACGAACGAAACTTCTCGGCCCGCGGGTCCCAACCGATGACCTGCGTCCCTTGCAGCAACGGCTCGCCTTCCTCGACGGAGACGACGTAGCTCCTAACGAGGAACGAATCGCCCGCGCCCCATCGTACGGTCGTTGAGACCGACGCCGCGTCCGATTCGTCCTGCCACTGTCCGACGAGGAACGCGAGCTCTTGGAGCTTATCACGTGGCGACAACGCCACGGGCGGAGCGTACTCGTGAACGTCGCATAGCCGCCAACCGCCCTCCGTCTTCTTGACGACCGCTGTGAACGCCGAGGTGGAGGGTTCTTCACCCGGGCCGCTCGTTGTGGTGATTCCATCGACTGAAACCACGTTATCGGCGATGGCGTGAGTACGCTCGATCTGCGTGGAGAGCTTGAGACCCGGCTTTGCGGCGAAGACTTCGGCGAGCGACGCCTCGATCGCCTGGCGGCCGGTTGTCGTCGAGCCCGCAAAGTCGCTACGCCAGACGGCGTCTTCGGTCCACAACGCGGCGGCGGCTTTCGCGTCCCCCTTGTTGAACGCGACGAGGTACTGGCCCAACTGCGCTCGCAGCTCCTCTTCGGAACTTGTCGCCGCAGGCGCCGCTGCTGGCGGCTGCGCCGCACCGAGAGGCGCCAGACACCCTGTGATCGCCAGAGCCAAAAGACACCTAAATTGCTTTGCGGACATGTACCGGCGCCTTAAAGAGTTATCGTTGGGGAGTGCGTACGGGGATGAGTGCTCGATTCCATGAGCCTTACCGCAGCCGCCGCCGTGTAGGAAGCGTTCCGGAAGACGAACGACGGCCCCACAGAGCGCTCCAAATATCCTACGTCATATTCCGCTTTGCAAACAAAAGCTCGTTAGATCGGCTATTTTGTCGCGTCCGACGCACCGCCAGCTGCCACCGAACAGCACCCCGGCCAAGGGGGTGGCGGTGGTTACTTGAGCTTAACCGCGAGTCGCTTTGAGTTGAGACTTCCGCGGGCCCAAGCCGGGGACTCACAGCCGGCATTTCCCCTACGAAACGGTTACGAACGGAAAAGGCTACTAGGTTAGTTGTCGGCGTAAAAATCCCACCATAGCCAAGCAGCCGGGTAAACTCGCCCTAAAGTCTTCCATCAAAACACGGACCGACGTCATGGGCCGGCTATCGCGGCGCGCCTTCGCAAGGGCAATCACAGGCTCGCCGTGGGTAGCGGCGGTGATGGGATCGATGACAGGGTGGCGGCCGCGGCCCGCGCCGGCCGCTGTTGAGCAATCGGCGGCGCCGCCCGACTTCGCCTTCCTCCACCTCTCCGACACGCACCTCGACCCCCGACCCTCTGGCCACCCCTACCGCGGCGATGGGAGGAGCGTCGATGTCCTCGGCTGGATCGCCCAAAAGACCGCCGTGCCGATTGGCGTCGACGCCAGGGCCGACCCCGCGGGGAAGCTGCCGGCCTTCGCTCTTCATACCGGCGACGTCTTCGAGTATAGCGTCGTCGACGGCTGTTGGGGCGACTGGGACCGCGCCGTCTCCGCCGCGGCTTGCCCGATCTACTGCATTCCGGGTAATCACGACAACACCTGGGGGATGATCAACGCGATCCTCCGCAAGCGCCACGGCGGCGACTCGTACAGCTTCGACTACGAGGGACTCCACTTCGTCTGCCTCAACACGGCGGGCTCGCTCGACCCCCTGCCCTGTTGGGACCAGCGGACGCTGGGCTGGCTCCGCCGGGACCTCGCCGGCGTCTTGTGCGAGACGCCCGTCCTGATGGCGCTGCACCATCCGCTGTCGGACGACTCGGGCTACGCGAGCGAGTTCGACAAGCTGCGGTTCTGGGAGGTCATCCGCCGACACAATGTGGTCTACATGATGGACGGCCATTGGCACCAGGTGCAGGCGGACACGTGGCAGAACATCCCCCGCGTCAATGGCGGCGAGACCTTTCGTTTGAACACGGGCTACGCGACGGTCCGCATCGCCGCTGGCCAACTGACGCAGCGCTACCACTTCCACCCGACGGCAGAGACGGCCCGCCGCGGGACGCTCGTCGCCCGCCACCGCATCGACACGCCAACACGCCGCTTCACTTGCGATTTGCAGGCGGACTACGATAACGACGCGAAGACCGTTCGACTGGAGGGCGTCATCACTGCCAATGCGGCAGACCTCCTCGATGGCGATGTCGTTGCGACAGCATGGATCGACGGCGATCTCTCCACGTCGGCGCCGCTCGAATTATCCAGCGCCGCCGCTGTCTCGCCAAACAAGCGCTTCGAGGCCGTCCTGACCGTAGAGGGGCTGTCGCCAGGGCGGCACTTCGCAACGGTGCGCGTCGAGCGTACGGACCTGATAACAAAACTCGATTCTAAAGTCGCCCACCCGCCGCGACCGGTCGCGAATGAACAGGCCATCGAGTTCGAGGTTCAACCCGCGCCGGACTCGGGAATGGTCGTCCAGCGCTACGAGAACTCCGCCGGTGTTACGTCGCCGCTGCTGGTCGTCGGTGAAGAGGCGCCGCTACTCATCTTCGGCGACACAGCCGGGATCGTCACGGCACTCGACGCCGTGACGATGCTTCCCGCTTGGCGCTACGACACAGCGAGCGAGGTTCTCCACAGCGTCACGCATTGTGGGGAGGTTATCGCTGTGGGCGACGCCGACGGGAGACTGCACCTCTTAAACCCCTCGGGCGGTAAGCCCATCGCCGTGCTCGAACTCGGCGCGCCGCTCTTTGCGGCGGGGACGATGGTGGACGGTGTCTTCTATCTCGCCGACGGCAATGGCGCTCTGCACGCGATCGCCCCCGACGCGGGCAATGCCCTCTGGCGCCGCGACATCGCCGAGTTTGCCGTCGAGTCGGCCCCCACCTACGACACCGCGGACGATCGACTAGTCTTCGGCGCCTGGGACGGACAGCTTTACTCGGTCGATCGATCGACGGGCGAGATCGCGTGGAAGCGATGGGGCCCGATGGGCGAGAAAGCCGCGAAGCCCGTCAAAAGCAGGTACTTCGGCCCTGCCGACACGCCCGCCGTTGTCGTCAACGACGAGGTCTGGATCGCCGACCGTGGCTACTGCCTGGGGCGCTATCGCGCCGCAGATGGCGGATGGATCGGCGTCGCCGGCGGTCAAGACATCGCCGGGATCAGCGTCCTGACCAGCGATGGAGAGCCAATCGGTGTCATGGCGCGCGGACGGCTCGATCGTCTACTGCGCCTCAATCTCTCGGGCGACGTCGTCTGGTCCGTCGAGCTGCAACTAGGACGCTGCCCCAATCCGCCCGTGCAAGCCGATGCGATCGGCGCTATCGGGATTGTCTCGGACACAGGATTGCTCTCGATCGTCGATGCTCATTCAGGCGCGCTGCGGCTGCAGTACAGCCTCACGCCAAAGTTGTTTGTGCTCTCAGGGCTGAGCTACAGCGACAAGACCCAGTCGTGGTACGCCGCCGGGATGGATGGCGTTGTGACACGCATTGAGGTTGCATCGATGTGAAGAGAGTACAAATCAGGCAATGCCGTATTGAAGCACGGGCGTTTGTCCCCCTCCCTTTGTAGGGAGGGGGACAAAACTTCGCAACTTAGCGTCGCCCTAGGCGATGAGACTATCAACCACGGCGCCATGGACATCCGTCAAACGGAAATCGCGGCCGGCGTGGCGGTACGTGAGCCTGGTGTGATCGAAGCCCAAAAGTCGTAGCATCGTGGCGTGCAGGTCGTGAACGTGGACTCGGTTCTCGACGGCCTTGAAGCCCAGTTCGTCGGTGGTGCCATACACTTGGCCGCCGCGGACGCCGCCGCCCGCCATCCAGACGGTAAAGCCGTAGTGGTTGTGGTCGCGGCCGTTGATCTTGCCGGCGTTGAGCCCCTCCTTGGGGAGCTCGACGGTCGGCGTGCGACCGAACTCACCGCCCCAGAGGACAAGCGTCTCGTCGAGCAGCCCGCACTGCTTGAGGTCTTTCAGCAAGGCGCCGATCGCCTGGTCGCACTCGCCCGCGAGGCGGCGGTGCTGCACTTCGAGGTCGTCGTGGCTGTCCCACGGCTGCCCCGCGCCGTGCCACACTTGCACCGTGCGGACGCCGCGTTCCACCAAGCGGCGGGCGATGAGCATCTGCTTACCCTGCACGCCGGGGCCGTACATCTCGCGGACGTGGGCCGGCTCGCGGGTAACGTCGAAGGCGTCGGTCGCCTCGGATTGCATCCGGAAGCCCAGTTCGAACGACTGAATCCGCGCCTCCAGCGCCGAATCGAACTCCGGTTCGGCGTGGCGATGTTGCTCCAAACGCCGCATCAAGGCGAGCTGCGCCGCCTGTCCCGCCGACGGCACGGTACGATTGCGGATGTGCTCGATCATCCGCTCGATGGTCTCGTTGTTCGGATCGACATACGAGCCTTGATAGACGCCCGGTAAGAAGCCCGACTGCCAGTTCTGGGTTTCTTGGATCGGGTAGCCACCGGGGCACAAGACGACGAACGCTGGCAGGTTGGCGTTCTCGGCGCCGAGGCCGTAAGTGAGCCAAGAGCCGAAGCTGGGCCGTGGCAGCCGCGCTTCGCCACAGTTCATCAGCAAGAGCGATGGCTCGTGGTTGGGGACGTCGGCGTACATCGACCGTACGATCGCGATGTCGTCGATGCTCTCGGCCACATGGGGAAAGAGCTCGCTGACCTCGATGCCGCTTTGGCCGTACTTCTTGAACTTAAACGGCGAGGGGAGCGGCGCACCGGTCGGGCGCTCGGTCGCCGGGGCGCCCCCTTCGAGCGGCTTGCCAGCGTACTTCTCGAGGATCGGTTTGGGATCGAACGTGTCGAGGTGCGATGGCCCGCCGTTCATGAACAGGTGGATAACGTGCTTCGCCTTGGCCGCGAAGTGCGGCTCCTTGGGAGCGAGCCAGTCCGCTGCGCCGACACCGGAGGCCGCCACCGGCGGCGCGAGCATCGTGCCGAGCGTCATCGCGCCGAAACCCATGCCGCAACGCGAAAGCATCTCGCGACGGCTCATCATGGCGGCTTGTAAGGCGTCCATAGCTTTTTCCCGCTTCCGTTTGAACCACGGAGCCACGGAGGACACGGATCCAGCACTGAGACCTACTTACTCGGTGCCTTCCTCCGTGTCCTCAGTTTCTCCGTGGTTAATCTTTATGTTCTTCACTCGACGAACTGGAACTCGTTGCTCATCAGTAGCACCTGCGCGAGCCGGCCCCAACGGTCGAGCGGCGCCGGCGCGGGGCCCTCGAAGGCCGTTAGCGAGCGGAATGGCGTTGCCGCGTCGGCGTCGTCCGGGGTGACGCTGAGCGTGAAGTCCCAGCCGAACGAGTCGTAGGAGTTCTCGGCGCGACAATCGACGACCAGATCGATCGCATCGCCGCTGGCGACGCGTACTGCTTCCGGCGCCGTCTCGGCCGACCCATTGGCGACGGTCCATTCGCCCAAGACGCTCCCCGCCGAATGAACAACGCGGGCGCGGATACCGTCCCCCTTGTCCGACGTGTGCGAGAGCTTCCCCTTGATGGCGAGTTGGCCCGCGAGCGGTGCGACCCACCGCCGGATGACCGGATGGTCGGGGTCGCCGGGGTGGCCACCGCCGGCGTTGAGCGTCACCCACCCCAGTTCGCCGTCGGGAAGTTGGGGGCCGGCCTGCCAGGCGTCGCCGGTGAAGTGAGGCAGCTCGTGGAAATCGACGGTGATGCTCGGTTCGCTGACGCGACCCCACCCGTACTGCCACTCCGGCGGCAGCGGCGCCGCGGACGCCGCCGGGTCGTTGACGAACGCCACCAGGTCGGCGAGCTCCGCTTTACTCGGCCTACGACCGAGCGTCTCGCGGAACATCCCAGCGATGCGCTCTGTTTCGTCAGCCGAAGCGTCTTCGCTCTTCTGCGCTAGCGCCCTGGCGCTCGTAACCATCAGGGGGCTGTTCATGAAGTACAGCGCTTGCTGCGGCGAGACCGTCACCGCCCGGCCCGGCGAGGTCGTGTCGGGGCTCGCGAAGTCGAACGTGCGGAAGTACGCCGGCAGATTCTGCCGTTCGACGAATCCGTAGACCGCGCGGCGGGTGGTTGGCGCGTCGCCGACGAGCTGCTGCGCCGGCCCCCCCATCGCAAGGTCGAGCCGGCCGCACGCCTGTAGCACCGCGTCGCGGCTGGCCTCCAGGTCGAGTCGCCGTCGCTCATGCCTGGTAAGCAAAGCGTTGTCGGGGTCCGCCTCCTCGGCGCGTGGCGCGGCGTTACAGCTCTGGCGATAGACGCTCGAAAGCACGATCCGCCGGATCAGCCGCTTGGTGGACCAGCCGTCCTCCACCAGACCGCGCGCCAAGTAATCGAGCAGTTCGGGGTGGGTCGGCGGATCGCCCCGCAGGCCGAAGTCGCTAGACGTCGCCACGAGGCCACGTCCGAAGAGCCAGCCCCACACGCGGTTCACCCACACGCGGGCCGTCAGCGGGTTCTCGGGGCTGGCGATGGCCTTCGCAAGTTCGAGTCGGCCGCTACCGTCCTCAAACGGCTCGCGATCCTCCCCCGCCAGGCACGCCAAGAAGCGTCGCGGCGCCGGCTCGCCCGGCATCCCCGGGTTACCCCGCAAGAAGACGGTCTGCGTCACCGGCTCGGCGCGATCGACGAGCACCGGCGGGCTGTCTTCGGGGGTCTGCTCTTCGCTGCTGGCAAAGACGCCATACAAGGAATAGTAGTCGGCCGTCGGGATCGGGTCGTACTTGTGGTCGTGGCAACGGGCGCACGCCACGGTGAGACCGAGCATGCCGCGGGTGACGACATCAATCCGGTCATCGATGATGTCATGCGGATTGTTGAGGAAACGTCGCCCCAGCGTCAGGTAGCCCATCGCCTCGCGCGGCGCGTCTTCGCCGACCCGGTCCGCCGCGATCTGCAGGACCAAGAACCGGTCGTACGGCAGGTCGTCGTTCAAGCTGCCGATCACCCAATCGCGATAACGGTACGCGCCGGGGTAGTTGCGGTCTTCTTGAAAGACGTACCCTTTGGTGTCGGCGTAGCGGGCCACGTCGAGCCAGTGGCGGCCCCACCGCTCGCCAAAACGCGGCGATGCGAGCAGCTCGTCGACGACTTTCTCGAAGGCGGCGTCGCTGGGGTCGCTCTCGAAGCGCTCGATCTCCTCGGCCGTCGGCGGCAGGCCAGTGAGGTCGATAGAGACGCGGCGTATAAGGTCACGCGGCGAGGCTTCCGGCGCGGGCTCGAGACCCGCCGCACGTTGACGAGAAGCGACGAACGCGTCGATCGGCGTTCGACCCCAGGTAGCGTTCGTCGCCGGGACGTCGGGCCGTTGCATTGGCTGGAACGACCAGTGCGCCGTTGCGCTGATCGCCGGGGGAGCGACCCCCGGGTCGTCGCCCTCGCGCGGGTCGGGGGCGCCGGCGGCGATCCATTCGGCGAAGGCCGCAATCGTCTCGTCCGGCAGCTTGCCGGAGGGGGGCATCTGGTAGCCCTCATAGCGAAGCGCCTGGAGGATCAGGCTCACTTGTGGCGTCTCGGCTGAGATTAGCGGGCCCGAATCGCCGCCCTGGCGCAATCCCTCAGCCGTGTCGAGCCGCAGGGCGCCTTGGCTGACGCCGCTCGCTTGCGAGTGGCACGGGTAACAGTGCTCAACCAACGCCGGTCGGATACGACGCTCGAAGTGGTCCAGCGCAGCGTCGTTGGCGGCCGCAACGACGGGCGACAAAGCGACGCCGACCGCCGAAGCGAGGCTCAGCACGACAGCCCAGCCTTTCCGCATCCGAGCCTCCGCGGCATCCTGGTGGCGAGAGAGTTCGTCCGGGCTCGGCCCGTCGAGTAGAAGACATCGGTAACGCCCCCTCAGGATGACGGTCCGATCGACAGCCCGCTAGCGGATTCGCGCAGACGATGACGCGCTTCGTAAGGAGTCGTGCGCCGGGACCACTACACTGCAGCCGCGCGGCGCTCGGCGGAGGCCCTTGGCTTTCCACGGCCTCTACTCGCTACGGAACCCATTCCCCGCCAATAGCTTACGCAAACTGCCCCGATCGCCGTGCCACAAAGGTCGACGCGAGCAATCGTACCGCGGCCCTTTTTGAAGATTTCGCGTAGCCTTTTCCCACCCTGTCCCGTTGCTGCTCAGTGCGGTTAGGCCGGACGTCTGGCCGCCACGCCCAGCGGGCGGTTAGACAACCCAAATATCGACGGAGCGCCAATTGTCGGGCTCGCGAGTCGAACCGGACGATTTCGTGATGCTGCTGGCACGGCAGGGGCCGCGGGTGCGGGCGTTTGTCGCCACGCTGATCGGCTACGACTCGGACACGATCGACGAGGTGATGCAGGCGACGATGCTGGTCGCGTGGAGAAAGCTCGACACATTCCGCTACGACGCAGAGCACCCGACCGAAGAACTCATCCGCTGGGTCTGCACGATCGCCCGGTTTGAGGTGCTCGGCTACCTGCGGGACAAGAAGCGGCGGCAGACGCTGGCGTTCGACGAGGACTTGGTCGGCGAATTGGCCAATCTGCAAGAAGAAAAAAGCGACCTGCTCGACGCCCGCCGCTCGGCTCTGCGGGGGTGCCTCAAGCAGCTCGAACCCAAACAGCAGGAAGCGATCCGGATGCGGTACGGCGTCGGCCTGTCGATGACCGAGGTCGCGACCAGGCAGAACCGCAGCGTCAAGGCGGCGACCGTCGCGATGTGCCGCGTCCGTAAGGCACTGGAGCGGTGCATCCGCCAGACGCTGACTCGTGAGGGATTCGCCTGACGGATCAGCCAGAGGGGAGGAGGTCGCCGGTCCGAGGCGACAGCAGCGACCGCTGCCGAACATCGAAGTTCAACGGCTTAACATTGAAATTCAACGTCACGGGACCCGGGCTGGGGTAGGAAGGAACGCGATGGCCGAGAGCCAGGAAAACACGACGCCGGGCGACGAATTGGATTCGTTGCTCGAACTCCTCGCGCTGGGAGAGCTCGATTCGGTGGGTTGGCGGCGGGTCGGCGACCTGATCCGCGGAGACCGCGACGCCGCGATGCGGTACGTCGAGATGGCTCACTACTGCGAGACGCTCCGCGACGAGACGACCGGCGCCACGGGCGACTCGCTGCCCGCCGCTGCCGGTGGGCAGCTCCCAGGGCCGGCCAAAACGGCTTGCAACTCGCCGAACGTCAACGCGTCGGCCTCGTCGTCTGGCCGGCTCACCGCGCTGGCGTGGCTGGCCCCGTGGGGGATCGCGGTCAGCGCCGCGTTCTTGTGCGGCTGGTTGGCGTCGGGGTGGGAGAAAGGACGCTCGCCCCGGGTGATCCCCGCGGTCGCGGTGACGTCGCAGCGTCCGCTGCCCATGACCGACGACGCCGAGCCGCTCGGCCGTGTCATCGGCCTCACGCCGGTCGCGTCGTCCGATGGGCTAATGCGGTCGCTGAAAGTGGGCTCGCCGCTCGGCCGGGGGGAAGTCTTCCAACTCACGCGTGGCGCCGCCCGACTTGAGATCGACGGTGGCGAGGTCCTTGTGCAGGGCCCTGCCGAAGTCTCCGTGATCGCCGACCACACACTCTTTGTCCGCCAGGGCAAAGTCACCGTGGCGCGTGACGGCGAGCTGACCGTCCAGACCCCCATGGCGATCGTGACCGGCGAGGACGCTAAATACGCCGTCGCCGCGGAGGGCGACGCGGAGATCAATGTGACGGCGATCGAGGGTTCCGCTGCGGTGCATAGTTTGCCGCGCCGCGGTCGCTTCGGCGACTCCCTGGGGAATGTGTCGGATGGCCGTTCGCTACGCGTCAAGAGCCTTGGGTCACGCCGGCTCGAGGTCGACGCCAACGCGTCGCCGCCCGACGGGTTGCTGCTCGCTTGGGAGGACACGGCCACAAAGCTGCACCCTTACGAGCGTCTGGTCTTGTCGGATGAACCGCTCGCCTACTGGCCCCTCTACCGGGTGCGGCGCCACCGAGCCGTGCTTGACCTCACGCAGCATGGTTTCGATGGCTACGCGATCGGCCATTGGCCGACCGAGCTGAACGACGTCCATGCCAGCCAACCACGCGGCGCCTACTTCGACGGCGAGTCGTACGTCGAATCGGACCGCAAGCCGCCGGTCGATCTGCGGACGGGGTTCACGATCGAGAGCTGGGCGCGGGTTGCGGGCGGGCCCGAGTTCCAGTCGGTATTCACTTCGCGTTGGGTGCTCGAATCGCATAGCGAGCGCGAACAGTGCTTCGGCTTCACGCTGTATGCCGGCAACAACGACCACTGGCAGTTCTGGACCGGCTCGGGCGAGTACGGCAAGAACTGGGACCAGCTCCACACCGACAGCAAGGTGGCGCGCGACCGCTGGACCCATGTTGCGGCTTCGTTCGAGCCCGACCCCGGCCAAGAGGAAGCCACCGCTTCGCTCGCGGGCGTGGTGCGGATTTTTGTCGATGGCGTGCAGGTCGGTGAGGCTCGCCACCGCATGTCGCTGGAGGACTTCGCCTGGCCGGCCCGCATCGGGGCGGCGGAGTTCGTGCCCCAATCGCTCACATCGTGGCTCTTCATCGGCGAGCTGCGTGACGTCGCGCTCTACGACCACGTGCTGCCGCCGGACCGCGTGCGGATTCACGCCGAAGAGGGAGGCAGCGTCATATGACAAAGCGCGATGTGAGCCAGCGTCATTTGAGCCAGGTCGGGACTGTGAGAACCCTTGGAAAGGACGGAGCTACCATGCGTCAACCGACAAGAGACGACCGCCGCGGCTTCACGCTGGTCGAGCTGCTGGTGGTGATCGCCATCATCGGGATCCTCGTGGCGCTGCTCTTGCCCGCCGTTCAGGCCGCCCGCGAAGCGGCGCGGCGCACACAGTGCAAGAACCAGCTCAAGCAGCTCGCGCTGGCGTTCCACATGCACCACGACACCCACAAGCACCTGCCAACGGGCGGGTGGGTGTTCAACTGGCTAGGTTACCCCGAGTACGGTTATGGAAAAGATCAACCGGGCGGGTGGCTCTACAACATCCTGCCGTACATCGAAGAGCAGTCGCTACATGACCTGGGCAGTGGCCTCACCGGCACGGCCCGTGAGCAAGCAACGCTGAAGCGGGTGCAGTCGCCTTTTGAAGGGATGACGTGCCCGAGCCGACGCACCGCCAACCTCTTTGCGTTGCAGAATCCCTCACTCCCCTACGCCTACTGCCAGTTGCCGATCGACGTATCGAGCCGCACGGACTACGCAGCGAATGCAGGCGATATGTTCAGCGGTGAGGCGACGGCGAATCCCGGAGGCATTCCTTACAGCCAAACCAATTACAAGACGGCATTAGAATTCCCTTGGCAACCGGTATGGCAAAGCCGTGATCCGGTGGACAACACCCCGATCACTGTCACGCAAGGCACGGGAGTGGTCTTCTGCCGGTCACAGGTTACGTTTGCCAAAATTCCAGATGGAACGTCAAAGGTGTACATGGTCGGCGAAAAATACATGTCGACGGATCACTACCTCGATGGACTCGACGAAGGCGATAACGAGGCGGGATTCAGCGGGTCTAACGAAGACACCTTGCGCACCACGGTGATGACTTTGCAGCTCAACAAGCCGGTCACGTTGGAGCCGGATCAGTCGGGCCAGAAGCTGGGCGATGATGTGAAGTTCGGCTCCGCCCACTCCGGGGGCTTCAATATGGCGTTATGCGACGGATCGGTCGACTTTGTCAGCTTCGACATTGACCCCAGCATCCACCGCTTGAGAGGCCATCGTTCGGACGGGCTTACGACAACGGAGTAAGGGCTGCACAAGCGTTGAGGAACAGAGCAGAGGCAGAACAGGCAAACAATCCAACTACTGAAGTTCCCCCCAGGAGAAGATCTCATGAGATGCATGCTCGCTGCCCTGCTGGTCGTCGCGGTGTCGTCCGTGTCGGCGTCGGCTTACTACAAGACCCTGACCATCGATGGAAGTTTTGGTGATTGGGCCGACGTCCCCGTCATTGACGCGGATCCTCAGGACAACCCAGGTTTTGCCGACATCGGCGACATCAAGGTCGCGAACGACGAGAATTACCTCTACATCTACTACACGTCGTACGACTCCCTGGCGCTCTCGACGTTCGTCACGATCGACTACGACAGCAACCCGGCGACCGGCTACGACATCTTTGGCCTGGGCCTCATCGGGGCCGAAGCCGGCTGGCAGGACGATTATCCGTTTCAACTACAAACCGGCACCTTCAACAATGGCGGCGGTTTGATCGGTGACTATTTCGGTATCGGCGCCGCTTTGCTCAGCCCCTACGGCAATTTCCCCGAGCATGAGCTCGCCATCCCACTCAACGTCGAATTCAACTACAGCAGTTTCGGCATCCCCAACGCGCCGGTCTTCGACGACGCGAATTTTGACTTGCTCCTGTGGACCGACGCCGGCGCGGGCGACGTCTCGTCGAAGATCAGCTACACGCTGAGCACTCCCGAGCCGACGACGGCTGTGCTTGCGCTGCTGGGCGTCGTCGCTGCATCGGCACGACGTCGCGTCTGACGGCGACGATAGTCAACACGTGCAAACCGGGGCGGCGTCACGGAACGACGCCGGCCCCGGCTTGCCACCTTTAACTAATCAACCCTTCCAATGGTCTACCGCGAAGGCGATATCCTATGAACTACCGACTTAGACTCGTGGCGCTCGTCTGCGTTGCGTCGCTTGGCGTCGTGGCGTCCGCAAAGGTCGTCGCTCCCACCACGTACTCGACCACGATCCAGGTGCGGGACGAGGCAGAGGGAACCGAGTTCGACGACTGGGGAGGGATCCCGATTGCCTTGACCGACCCGCTCGACAACCCGGGCGGTTTTCCCGCCCCGTTCACTGATATCAAGGATGTGCAGATTGCGAACGACGCGAACAATCTTTACATCCGTGTAACGACGCACAACACGACCAACGCACCGCTGGGGAGCGGCTTGTACCTGGCCTTCGACCTCGACCAGGACCCCACCACCGGGTTTGACGTCTTCGCCTTAGGCGAGATCGGCTCCGAGCTGGGCTACATCACCGACTACCCTTACCAGCAAGCTACCGGGACCTTCAACACGGGTGTCGAGGGAGTCGTCGATTACGGCGGCGCCTTTATCGGCCTCGGACTGACCTTCCCGTATTACGTCAGTGGACCGCCTGTCGGCAAGCAGATGGAGTGGTCGATCCCGCTCAGTCTCGCGGTCGGACCCACGGCGCCCGGCACGCCGGTCTTCACGGGGACGACGTTTGACCTGATGGTGTGGAACGACCAAGGGGGTGGCGACGTCACCGAGGTCATCACCTACACCCTCGCCGCCGCACCGGTCGTCGCCGGCGACTACACCGGTGACGGGCTCGTCGACGCCGCGGATTACACCGTGTGGCGTGACAGCGAGAACGACCTGGGCCCTGATTTGCCAGCCGATGGCAACGGCGACCAGGAAGTCAACGCCGCCGACTACACGATCTGGGCCAACAACTACGGCGCGCCGGGGTCTCCGGCCGCGGTGGGAGTTCCCGAGCCATCGGCCCTGCTACTAGCCGCGATTGCTGTGGGCGCGCTGCTGCGTCGCCCTTCCGCTGCTTTGTGAAGGAGGGAGCCGTAAGTGTACCGATTGCTCTCGAAACGACTGCCTTTCCGGGGTGGAGCGACCGCCCGCCTGTTGACGTCTCTGGCTCTGCTGCCATTGGCGGGTGCGTCAACGGGCGCGGCGTTCGCTTTGGAGATTGTGGTGCCGGCTTACTTCTACCCCTCGTCAGGGAGCGGCGGCGACTGGGGGCGGATGACAACCGCCCTCAGCGAGGCGCCGATTACCGCGATCATGAACCCCGGCAACGGCCCCGGCAACAACCGCGACTCCAATTACACGGCGGCAACGGAGGCATTCACAACGGCGGGAGGAAACCTGATCGGCTACGTTTATAGCGGTTACGGCTCGCGCCCGCTCGGCGAGGTGATCGCCGACATCGACCGCTACGCCCAGTGGTACCCGATCGAAGGGATCTTCGTCGACGAGTTCGCCAACAACTCGGCCCCGGCGGTGCTCGATTACTACAACGCCATCTACGCTCACGTGAAGGCGATCAACCCCGACTGGGAGGTGATGGGCAACCCGGGCACAACCACCGTCGAAGCCTACCTGACGCGCCCGGCGGCGGACCGGCTGATGGTGTGGGAGAACTTTGGTTCGACGTATTCCGGCCACACTCCGTCGGCCTGGAACGCGAACTACGACAGCTCGCGGTTCGTGAACCTGCTGCACACGCTGGCGTCGGGCGACACGGCCGCGAGTTACGTCGATCTGGCCGTCGCCCGCGATGTGGGCGGCGTCTATTTCACCGACGACGTGCTGAACAACCCGTGGGACCGATTGCCGACCTACTGGGACCAGTTCGTCGAGAAGGTGGCGGCGGTCAACAACCGTGTCGTCGGTCCGCTGGAAACTATGAGCAACTTCGTCGCCGACGGCGCCATTACGATCGACGCGTCCCGCGAGGACTGGGCGGGCGTGGCGGCGTTCGACGCCGACGCCGCCGGCGACACCCTTTCAGTGCTCGACATCGCGTCGATAACAATCGCCAACGACACCGACGAGCTGTTCGTGCGGCTCACGTTGCACGACGGCAACGGCGCGCCGACGACGCTGGGGTCCGCGCACCGCGTCTACTTGGACGTCGATGGCGACCGCGGCACCGGCTATTACGGCGACGACGGCGCCTTCGCGATCGGCGCCGACTACCTGCTGCTCAACAACCGCTTGTACGCCTTCCGGGGGACGTCGCAGCAGACTTTCTCTTGGGACTTCCTGCAGGAGGTCGCGGCCGACGCCTCGACGACGAACGACATCGAGTGGGCCGTGCCGCAATCGGCGATCGGCGAACCGACTGGTTTTAACTTCCTGGTTCAGACCAACGGCGCCGGCGGCGCAGATTATCTGCCCGACGCCGGCGCCACGGGCGCGTTGGGGAACCCGTATCGCTACGAAATCGCGGCCCAGCCGCTGGCGGGCGACTACGACGCCGACGGGGACGTCGATTTCGCCGATTATTCACATTGGCTGGCGCGGTATGGTTCTGTAGAGGCATCGGCCGACGGCAACGGGGACGGCGTCGTCGACGCCGCCGACTACACCGTCTGGCGCGACGCCTACGCGGCCGCAACTACGGCGACGGCTGTGCCCGAACCAACGAGTGCGGCGATGCTGCTGACCTTAAAACTTATCGATTGGCGCCGCCGTCACGCGGCGCCGCGTTTCTGAAAGGAGCGAATCGAATGAACTTCAACCTGAGCCGCCGAAGCTTCGGCGCCGTGGTCGCAGCGACCGCCGCGATCGCCGCTACGCCCAAGCGCGCGCTGGCCGACACGTCGAGCAGTTCCTTAGCAGCTCCGCAGGCGAAGACGTTTCGCAAGGCGGTGAAGTGGGGGATGATCGAGACCGACGGCTCGCCGCTCGACAAGTTCAGCCTTTGCCAAGAGCTGGGCTACGACGGCATGGAATTGATCAGCCCGGGCCAGCCGCCGATCGACGAGCTTCGCGCCGCGACAGCCCGGACCGGCATGCCGGTCCACGGCGTCGTCAACGAACGCCACTGGCAAGTGCGGCTCTCCGCTCCCGACCAAGCGACACGCGACGACGCGCGGGCGATCCTCGAGCAGGCGATCCGCGACTCGCACGCCATGGGGGGCTTCACCGTTCTGCTGGTGCCCGGTGTCGTCAATGAAGAAGCGAACCACGACCAGGTCTGGGAGCGTTCGATCAGCGAAATCAAGAAGACCCTGCCGCTGGCCTCGCTGCTGGGGGTGCGGGTGCTGATTGAAAACGTCTGGAACGGCTTCTGCGAAACTCCCGAGCAGCTCCGCGACTACCTCGACGAGATCGACAGCCCGTGGGTCGGGTCGTATTACGACATCGGCAACAGCCAGAAGTTTTCGCCGAGCGAGAATTGGATCCGCGTGCTCGGCTCGCGGATCGTCAAGCTCGACGTCAAGGACTGGGGGGTCAAAGCCGGCTTCTGCAAGATCGGCGACGGCGAAGTGAATTGGCCCGGGGTGCGCGAGGCCCTGGCGGAGATCGACTATTCCGGGTGGTGCACGGCCGAGGTGACCGGCGGCGGCCGCCAAGAGCTCGCCGATATCAGCCGGCGGATGGATCAGGTGCTGCTCGGTTGAGCAGGCTCAACTTACGTGAACTAGGAGAGGGCGATGCCGAACCATATTCCTTCCGACGCCAGCCGTCGCGACTTCCTGAAGCACTCCGTTGCGGCGGGCTCACTAGCGGCGACGCTCGCGGCCAGCCCCATCGCCCGCGCGGCCCATTCCGGCGCCGACGAGACGCT
>JBGSJY010000715.1:0-11802 GCA_041741515.1 Pirellulales bacterium
AGCCTGATCGGCATCGAACGCAACGGAAAACTGCTGGAGCCCCACGCCAATACCGAGCTTCAAGCAGGCGACGTGTTGTTTATCGACCTGTACGCCGATGACCCCGATGCGGACGCCCTACGCCAGCAGTTCTCTCTTGAGCCGCTGCCGCTGACAGGCGCTTATTTCAGCGACCGACAGCAAGAGATCGGCATGGCCGAGGTCGTGGTCCCATCGACCTCAAACCTGATCGGCAAGTCGCTGGTTGATTCGGGCTTTCGTCATCGTTACCGGCTAACGGTGATCGGCCTGCGACGCGGTACGGAAGCTATCGCAAGGTCGATCGAAAACGAGCCGCTAATCGCGGGCGACACGCTGCTGGTCACCGGGCCGTGGAGCGCTGTCCGTGACTTGCAGTCCGACCGCAAGCATTTAGTGGTTTTCAACCTGCCGGTGGAAATGGACGAGGTGCTGCCGGCGCCTGGCAAGGCCGGCGTCGCGGTCGCCTGCCTGCTGCTGGTCGTCGGGCTGATGGTCAGCGGCCTCGTGCCGAACGTACAGGCGGCCTTGATCGGCTGCCTGCTCATGGGCGCCCTGGGCTGCATCAGCCTCAATACCGCTTACCGCGCGATCGACTGGAAGACGATCGTGCTGATCGTTGGAATGCTTCCCTTCTCGATCGCCCTTGATCGCACCGGCGGGGTCGATTTAGCCGCTGACGGCCTGATGAGCCTTGTCGGCGAAGCCGGAGTTTACTCCGTGCTCGCGACGCTCTTCGCGCTGACGGCGGTTCTGGGCATGTTCATCTCCAACACCGCCACCGCCGTACTGATGGCGCCCGTGGCGATCACGCTCGCCGGGGATATGAACGCGTCCCCGTACCCGTTCGCGATGATAGTCGCGCTGGCCGCCTCGGCGGCGTTCATGACGCCCGTCTCTTCGCCGGTGAACACGCTGGTGGTTGGGCCCGGAAACTACCGCTTTGGCGACTTCGTGAAGATCGGTGTGCCGTTCACCCTGATCGTACTCGTGGCGAGCGTCCTGCTGGTTCCGATTTTGCTTCCGTTGACTCCTGCTCAGCCTTGATTACGTTCGATCGAAGAGTCGCGTTATTGACCACGCCCCCCGGTTGACCGTCTAATCCGACACTCTCAATAACTGAAAGCTGACTCACGTTATTCCTTCCGTATTTGATGTAGCGCCGTTTTGATACCAGACCCTAGGGCAGGATTTAAATGGCGAGCGAGCAGGAGCAGCCGCGGAAGTGGGTCCTGCAGCGGTCGCTCGACCTCGTCGAGCGTGTCGGCAATCGGGTGCCGCATCCGGTCCTAATTTTCTTGGCCCTGATCGTGCTGGTGATCGGGCTCTCGCACGTACTCTACCTTTCCGGTGCGTCGGTCAGTTACGACGTCGTCAACGTCGAGACGCACGCGATCGAGCGGCAAACCACCGCGGCACGCAGCCTGCTGACCGCCGACGGCGTCCGCAACATGGTGACCGGGCTGGTTCCCAACTTCATGGGCTTCTCGGCGATCGGGCTCCTGATCGTGGCCATGATCGGCGTCGGCGTGGCCGAAGAGTCAGGGCTGATCAACGTGCTCATCCGCACGTTGGTTGCCGTGTCGCCCGGTTGGGCGCTCACTTACATCCTGGCGTTCGTCGGGATCCTTTCCAGCATCGCTTCGGACGCCGGCTACGTGGTGCTGATCCCGCTTGCAGGGGCGGCGTACGCCAGCCTAGGCCGACACCCGCTGGCGGGGATCGCCCTGGGATTCGCCGCCGTAGCGGGCGCCTTCAATGTCAACATGTTGATCAAGCCGCTCGACGCGGTGATGACCGAGATCACTAACGACGCGATCCACATGGTCGATCCGACGCGGTCGATCGATCTGATGGCGGGATTCTGGTTCTCGTTGGTGTCGGTCCCGTTCTTAGTGGTCGTCATTGCGCTAATCACGGACCGTTTGATCTCGCCGCGTCTGGGCGCGTATGCGGGCGAGTCGGCAGGCCCGCCGGCGAGCGCCGAGCGAACCCCCGCCGAGAGGCGGGGCCTGCTCTACGCCGGCCTGGGGCTCGTGGCCGTGTTGCTGCTCTTCGGTTTTCTGTCGCTACCCGACGGCGCCCCGCTGCGGAACCCCGAGACCGGCGCGCTGATCGGCAACTCACCGCTGATGAACGGTTTGATCGTGCCGATCATGCTGGTCTTCCTCGTCACCGGCGCCGCCTATGGACGCGGCGCGGGGACCATCAACACTCCGACCGAAGTGATCTCGGCGATGATCAAGGCGGTCTCGGGGTTGGGCGGGACGATCGTGCTATTCCTGGTCATCAGCCAGTTCATCGCCTACTTCAATTACAGTAACATCCCTACCCTGATGGCGATCAGGATGGCCGACGGTCTCAAATCCGCCAATGTCGACGCGCTCTGGCTACTGCTGGGATTTATTCTCGTGGTCACGGCGCTGAATATCGTGTTCACCCCCGCGATCGCCAAATGGGCGATCTTTGCGCCGGTGTTCGTGCCCCTGTTCGTCACGCTGGGGGTCGATCCCGCGTCGGTGTTATCTGCTTACAGGGTTGGGGACTCCCCAACCAATTCGATCACTCCGCTGAACGCCTACTTCGCTCTAGTGGTCGGATTTGCCCGTCATTACGACGCCAAGGCGGGCATCGGCACCATCGTCGCGTTGATGCTGCCTTACGCGTTTGGGATGGCATTCCTCTGGGCGGGTCTGTTTACGGCTTGGTACTTGCTGGGCCTCCCTTGGGGGCCGCAGTAGCACCGAAGGGCGAGAATCGGGAAGGATCGTTTCTGCTAATCTCCACCTTTCTAACGCGACAGTCATGGGTAGTGACACGATTCCCCTCGAAGAAGCCTCGGCCGAAACGCTGCTGATGCGTTTCTTGGCGGTCGATGGCGTAACTGGTCACGAAGCGGCGATTGCAGCGGAAGTCGCCGCCGCGCTGGTAGCGGCCGGGGTCCCCCAAGCGGCGATCAAGCACGACCAGGCCCACACGCGGATTCCGCTGCCGACCGAGACCGGCAATCTAATCGTGACGCTCCCCGGAACGAGGCCGGGGCCGCGGCTCTTGTTCTCGACCCACCTCGACACGGTGCCGCTATGCGCCGGCGCCAGGCCCCTGCGTGAGGGGGACCGCATCGTCAACCAGACAGCGGGCGCCGCTCTTGGGGGCGACAACCGCACCGGCTGCGCGGTCCTCGTAGCGATGGTCGAGACGCTCTTCAAGCACGACCTCCCCCATCCGCCGATCACGCTGCTTTTTACCGTCCGCGAAGAGAGCGGCCTGCACGGAGCCCGCGAACTCGACCCCGCCGACCTCGGCGGCGCCGAGATGGGTTTCAACGTCGACGCGCAAGTCCCCGCCAACCTGGTGATCGGGGCAGTCGGGCAGGTGAACTGGCAGGCCGAGGTGCGAGGCAAGGCGTCGCACGCCGGCGTCGCGCCGGAGAAGGGGATTTCTTCGACGTTGGTCGCCTCGATCGCCTTAGCGGAGGCGCACCGCAACGGCTGGTTCGGAAAAATCGACCGGGTCGAAGGCAAGGGGACGAGCAACCCCGGCATCTTCGAGGGGAAGCCCGGCGCCTCGGCGGGGGACGCGACCAACGTCGTGACGGACTACGTTCACGTCGTCGGCGAGGCGCGGAGCTTCGACGAAGCCTTCGCCGCGCAGATCGCGGCGGCTTACGAAGCGGCCTTCGAGACGGGCCGCCTGGCGGTCGCCGACGCGGACGGCGCCCACGCCGAGCTGAAGTTCACCGCCAAGCCGTCCTACCCGCCGTTTCAACTGCCGGAAGAGTCGCCAGCGGTCCATCGCGCCCAGCGGGCCGCCGAGTCCCTCGGCATGACGCCAACGACGCTCCACTCCAACGGCGGGCTCGACGCCAATTGGCTCGTCCGCCACGGGGTGCCGGCGGTCACGATCGGCGCCGGCCAGCACGAGATCCATACCGTGAACGAGTACGTGGATCTGCCGCAGTTTTTCGACGGCTGCCGGCTGGCGGTCGCACTCGCCACCTTAGACGACTGATCTCCTCGATCGAGGCCTGCATGTCCACGATTCTGCTACCGGGCGTCCCGGAACCGGACCACTATGTCTCGACCGGTCATCTGCCGACACCGGAGTCGATCAACGCGCTGGTGGCCGAGGCGTACGCGTTGTTCAAATCCAACACCGACGGGCGGAACTCTCAGGTCTATCCGGCGCTCCAGCGCGTCCCCTCGGACCTGTTCGGGATCTGCTTGGTCGGGACTTCTGGCAACACGTACGAGATCGGCGACTCGCAGCACGAGTTCACGATCATGAGCGTCTCGAAGCCGTTCGTCATGGCCCTGGTATGCGAGGCGCTCAGCCCAGGGGAGGTGCGAGAGAAGGTCGGCGTCAACGCCACCGGTCGCGCTTTTAACTCGCTCGAGGGGATCGAACGCGGCGACGACGGTCGCACCAACCCGATGGTCAACGCCGGCGCGATCGCCACGACCAGCCTCGTCCCCGGCCGCACCCTCGACGACAAGTGGCGTTTTATCCACGAAGGGCTCTCTCGATTCGCTGGAAGAGAACTGCCGCTGTGCGAAGAAGTCTACCAGTCCGCGAGCGAAACCAACTTCCGCAATCAGTCGATCTCCCGCATGTTGCAGAGCTTCGGTCGAATCTACATGGACCCGGCCGAGGCCACCGATCTCTACACCAAGCAGTGCGCGCTGAACGTGACCGCCAAGGACTTGGCGACGATGAGCGCCACGCTGTCCGATGGCGGCGTCAACCCGATCACCAAGGAACGCGTCGTCGACGCCAACGTGTGCCACTACGCGCTGGCCGTGATGGCGACAGCGGGTCTCTACGAGACGTCCGGCGACTGGCTCTACGAGATCGGCCTCCCCGGCAAGAGCGGCATCGGCGGCGGCATCGCTACGGTCTCGCCCGGCAAAGGAGGCTTGGCGACGTTCGCCCCACCGCTCGACGCCGCCGGCAACAGCGTGAAGGGACAGTTGGCTACCAGGTACCTCTCCCAGGGGCTCGGGATGGACCTGTTCGTTTCTCAGCCCGAAGCCTAAGCCCGCGTTTATCGACCGTTCCAGGCGAACCATGAGCCAAGCCAAGTCCCCCATCATCGATCAAGATGCCCGCGCCTCTTGGGCGCCGATGATCGTTATCGCGATGGGGCAGATGCTGATGTCGTTTAACGTCGCCGCGATCCCCGTGTCGATGGGCGGGATGGTCGAGAGCTTCAACACGCCGCCGACCACCGTCGGCACCGCGGTGGTGCTTTATTCGCTAGGGGTCTCCGGCTTCATCATGCTGGGCGCCAAGCTGAGTCAGCGTTTCGGATCCAAGATCTTCTTCCAGATGGCGGTGGCGCTTTTCCTCGCGGCCATGATCACGATCGTCGCCAGCCCGACCGCCGAGGTCATGCTGGCCGCGCAAGCGCTCGCCGGGCTGGCGGGCGCCGCGTTAGTGCCAACGCTGGTGGTGCTCATCGCGGACCACTACCGCGGCAAGCAACAGGCCGAGGCCGTCGGCTGGCTCGGATCGGCGAGGGCCATCGCCGGCGTGCTGGCGTTTGTGATTGTCGGGTCGGTAGCGACGTGGTTCAGTTGGAGGTACGCGTTCGGGCTCCTGATCGTGCACGCCGCGGTGCTGCTGCTCTTGAGCTTCAAGCTCAAGCCTTCGCAGCCCAACCCCAAGGTCGGCATCGACCTGTTCGGCGTGCTGCTATCGGCTTGCGGCGTGATCCTGATCACGTTTGGGTTCAACAACTTGAGGAATTGGGGTGTAACGATCGCCAGCCCGGCGGCGCCGTTCGATATCGCGGGGGTTTCACCCGCCCCGGCGATGATCGTGCTGGGGATTGTGGTGTTGGCGGCGTTTTTTGCTTGGTCACAAGGGCGCGCCAAACGCGGCAAGACGCCCCTACTATCGCTCGATGTCGTTGACTCGCCGCTCGAGTGGGGGGCCGTTGTCGCGCTGTTCTGCATCGTCAGCATCGAAGGCGCCATCAACTTTTCGGTGCCGCTCTACATCCAGATCGTGCAGGGCAACACCAGTCTCGCGACCTCGATGGCGATGATGCCGTTTATGCTCACCGTGTTCTTCACGGCGATCCTGATCGTGCGACTTTACAAGCGGTTCACTCCCCGCCAGATCGCCACGGGGGCGTTCCTGCTGGTTGCCATCGGCACGTCGTGGCTGGCGTTCGTTATCCGCAACGACTGGAGCGTCCCCCCGGTGATCGCCGGGCTGGTGCTGGTCGGTCTTGGCCAAGGGGCGCTGGTGACGCTGCTGTTCAACGTGCTGGTCACCGCATCCCCCAAAGAGCTCGCCAGCGACGTCGGCTCGCTCCGCGGAGTGACGCAAAACTTGGCGGCGGCGGTTGGCACCGCGCTGGTGGGGGCGATGCTCGTCGGCATCCTCACCTCGGTGATCGTCGCCAACTTGGGTGACAACCCCGTCCTCAAAGCCGAACTGGCCGACCGCGTGAACCTCAGTAACCTCAACTTCATGAGCGACGCCCAGCTCGAGGAACGCCTCGGTGGGGTCGGAGTCTCGCAGTTGCAAGTCACCGAAGCGCTGCAGATCAATCGCGACGCCCGGATGCGCGCTCTGAAGACGGGATTCTTGGTCCTTTCGGGCGTTGCGCTGCTGGCTCTTGTGCCGTGCCGATGGCTGCCCGCCTACCGCCCGCACGAGATCCCAGGCGACGCCAGCGGCAGGGCTAAACGCAGTAAGTGACAGCCGCCGACTATGCCAAAACGTGGCCACAGCCTACAAAGCTCGCACAGCGGCGCGATGAGCTTCGTAGCCATCTCTAGCCGAAAACTTCACACGATTGGAAGCAGGCCCCCCATGCGGCAAGCCCTGACCCGCCTCACGCCCGGCGGATTGCTCTTCCTTGCTGCCATTGGCGTGCTGGTCGCCGCGGGCTGTGAACAGCCCGAGCCCATCAGGGTCGATCGGCCGCGCCCCGTGAAGACGGTCACCGTGTCGGCTTGGGAAGACGCCCACACCCGGGTTTTCCCCGGCCGTGTCGAAGCCTCCCGACGAGTCGAGCTGGCGTTTCAGGTCGCCGGAGTGATTACCGAGCTTCCGGTCAAAGAAGGCCAGGAAGTCTCCGCAGGCGACTTGATAGCACAGCTGCGGACCGAAGAATTTCAGGCCCGGCTTGAGGCGGTTAAGGGCCGGCTGGACCGCGCCCGCGCGGAATTGCAGACGGCACTAGCCGGCGAACGACCCGAGGAGCGGCTGCGGCGCGAGGCGGACGTGCGTAGCGCTCGCGCCCGGCTGGCCAATTCCCAAACCGAGTACCAGCGCTACGCCCGGTTGCTGCCGAGCGGCGCGATCAGCCGGGCCGAGTACGAGCAGGCGGAAACCGCTACGCAGATTGCCGAAGAAGCCTATCAAGCCGCGCTCCAGGTGCTCGAGAAGGCGGGCATCGCCCGCAGCGAAGAGGTCGAGGCTCGGCGGGCCGATGTCCGCGGCCTCGAGGGACAAGCGGTGGAGGCGCAGCTGCAACTCGATGATTGCACGATGCGGGCGCCGTTCGATGGCGTCATCGCCCAGCGGTTTGTTGAGCAGGGCGAAAACGTCCAAGCGAAGCAGCGTGTCGTGCGGTTTCAGGACGTCGATGAGATCGAGATCATCCTCGATGTTCCCGAGAGCGTGATGGCGACCGATATCCGCACGGCCGAGATCGTCTCGATGGTCGCTCGGTTCACCGGTGCTCCGGGCCTGGAGTTCCCCGTCACGATCCGCGAAGTCGGGCAATCCGCCGACCCGGTCACCCAGACCTTCCAGGTCCGCGTGGTGATGAAGGCGCCCGACGGGATTCGCGTGCTCCCCGGCATGACGGCCACCGTCACCGCTTCTTTCCGCCGCGCCGCCGTGCTCGGCAACCGCATCCTGGCGCCTGTCACCGCTGTGTCGAAGGACGCGTCGGGGCGGCAGGTGGCGTGGGTGCTCGGCGAGGGGGGTAAAGTCGCCCCGCTCGAGGTGAAGTTGGGAGAAGTGAGTGGCGGACAGGTCGAGATCCTCGAGGGGCTCCAGCCGGGCCAGCGCATCGCCTCGGCCGGAACGAGCTTCCTACGCGAGGGCATGGAAGTGCGCGACCTCGGCGACGCACTGGGGGCTGCCGCACAATGAATCCAGGCGTCGTCTCCGTAAAGAACAGCCGCGTAGTTTTCGCGGCCATGGCGCTCCTGATGGCCGGGGGCATCGCTGCGTACATGAACATCGGACGTCTCGAAGACCCCGAGTTCACCATTAAAGAGGCGCGAATCATTACGCTCTACCCCGGCGCGAGCGCCGAGGAAGTGGCCCAAGAAGTCACTAACCCGATCGAGACCGCCGTTCAGCAGCTCGGCCAACTTGAGCGTGTGACCAGCGAGTCGCTGCGCGGCCGATCGGTGGTCTCGGCGGTTATCAAAGACCGCTACGATCGTGATCGTATCCCGCAGGTGTGGGACGAGCTGCGCCGTAAGATCGCGGACGTGCAGCCGCAACTGCCCCCCTCGGCGCGCGGCGCGTCGATCGTGGTGGATAACTTCGGCGACGTATACGGCATCTTCTTCGCGATTACCGGCGAGGGATACTCGTTCCCGGAGGTCCGCCGGTATACGGAGTTTCTCCGGCGCGAGTTGCTCTCCGTCCCGGGAGTGAAGAGCATCGAGCTTTTCGGCGCGCAACAGGAAGTGGTCTTCCTCGAGATCAGCCGCCACCGACTGGCGCGGCTGGGCGTCAACGAAGAACAGCTCTACGCCAAGCTCCAAGAGCGGAACATCGCCGCCGACGGCGGCCGCGTCAGGGTGGGAGATCAGCACCTCCCGCTCGACCCCCACGGCGAATTCGAAACGGTCGATGCGATGCTGCAAATCGTGATCGGCTCGGATGGCAGTGGCCGCCAGCTCACGCTGGGGGATGTCGCGACCCTCGTGCGTGGCGACCAGGACCCGCCGAGGCGATTACTCAGTTTCGACGGCAAGTCGGCGGTCGGCCTGGGGATCTCCACCGTTCAAGGCGGCAATGTCGTCACGCTTGGCGAGGCGATCCGCGCCAAGCTGGCCCAGCTCGAGCAGTTCCGGCCGATCGGGATCGAGCTCGGAGAAATCAACTTCCAGCCCGAAGCCGTCAGCCAAGCCACCGGCGAATTCATCTTCAACCTGCTCAAGGCGGTGTCGATCGTCTTCGTCGTGCTGCTGCTGGCGATGGGACGCAAGACCGGGCTGATCATTGGCATCGTTTTGTTCCTGACGATCATGTCGACCTTCTTCGTGATGCACGCTAGCGGCGACATTCTGATGGAGCGAATCTCCCTCGGCGCGCTGATCATTGCGCTGTGCATGCTGACCGATAACGCGATCATCGTGATTGAAGGGATCAAGGTCGGCATCGAAGCGGGCCGGAACAAGCTACAAGTCGTCCGCGAGGTCGTGGCGGAGAACCAATGGCCGCTCTTCGGCGCCACGGCGATCGGCGTCATCGCCTTCGCTGCGATCGGACTCTCCGAGGACAGCACCGGCGAGTACACCCAGTCCCTGTTCTGGGTGATCCTGATCGCGCTGAGCCTTAGTTGGGTCTCGTCAATTACGGTCACGCCGCTGCTGAGCTACCTGATCTTTAGTCCGACTGCCGGCGCCAAGGGGGCCGACGCTGTCGATTCAGGGAAGAACAAGGCCGACGCTTACAATAGCCTTCCCTTCCGCATCTACCGGAACCTCTTGATCGCAGCGCTGCGGTACCGCTGGCTGGTGGTGGTGCTCTCGATCGCCGCGTTTGCCGCGTCGATCATCGGCTTCGGCAAGGTGACCCATAGCTTTTTCCCGCCCGCTACGCGGCCGCAGTTTTTGGTGGATGTCTTCTTGCCGGCCGCCACCCACATCCGCGAGACAGAAGACCTTGCCGGCCGCGTTGAAAGGCTTATCCGTGCTGAGGAAGGCGTGAAGCACGTCACCGCGTTCATCGGTGGGGGCGGGCCGCGCTTCCTCCTGGTCTACTCGCCGGAGAACGAGAACCCCGCCTACGTGCAGTTCCTGGTGGAAGTCGATGACTGGCGCACGATCGATTCGCTGATCCCGGCGATCCAACGGCAGCTTGACGAGGGATTCCCCGACGCCAACGCGATTGCCAAAAAGTTCTTGCTAGGCCCCGGCGAGGGTGGCCGCGTCCAAGCTCGCTTCCGTGGCCCCGACCCGACGGTGCTCAAGCAGCTCGGAGACGAGGCACAACGGGTTCTCCGCGAAGAGGGGGACGCGCTCTGCGTACGCAGCGACTGGCGCGAGCCGGTCAAGGTGATCCGCCCCGAGCTGCTCGACCTGCAAGCCCGCCGCAACGGCATCACACGGATCGACGTTGCCCGCGCGCTCGAGAGCAGTTTCGAGGGGCGCCGGG
The DNA here is from genome assembly GCA_041741515.1 of Pirellulales bacterium. Classification (GTDB taxonomy): domain Bacteria; phylum Planctomycetota; class Planctomycetia; order Pirellulales; family Lacipirellulaceae; genus Botrimarina. The sequence goes on from JBGSJY010000715.1 coordinate 10,381, forward strand.
TTGGCTTCTTCCGCGAGCCGGGCGCCTCGGCGACTGGCCAGTTCCCGCAAGAGGCCCGGCTGCTGCCGATCATCGCGCGGCCGCCCCAGTCCGAGCGCGGGGACGTGGGCGCACTCAACAGCCTGCAGATCTGGAGCCCGGTGGCTGGTCGGATGATCCCGTTGGATCAGGTCACGGCCGGTTCCGAGGTCGTCTGGGAGGACCCGCTCGTCGCCCGACGGGATCGGTTTCCCACGCTCACGGTCCATGCCGATCCGCGGTCCGGGCTGCCCAGCCAGTTGCACGATCGCGTGAGGTCCAAGATTGAGCAGATCGAATTGCCGCCGGGCTATGCGCTCAACTGGGGCGGCGAATTTGAGGATTCCACACGCGCGCGGGCCGCCCTGGCCGAGCCGCTGCCCTACGTGCTGGCGCTGATGGTTTTCATCGTGGTGTGTTTGTTCAACTCGATGCGGGTCACCTTGCTGATCTGGCTGATCATCCCACTCTTCATCATCGCCATCACCGTGGGCCTGTTGCTCACCCGCATGCCGTTCGGCTTCATGGCCACGCTCGGCGTGCTCGCGCTCGGAGGCGAATTGATCAAGAACCAGATTGTCGTGCTCAGCAAGGTGCTGACCTTGATCAGCAAAGGCACGCCGCCGTACCAGGCGCTGGTGGACGGAGGCACTGCCAAGATGCGCCCGGTGTGCATGGTCGTGCTGACGACCGTGCTCGGCATGATCCCCATGCTCACAGATCCGTTTTTCGGATCGATGGCGGTCTGCATCATGTTCGGGTTGTCATTCGCCGCCGTCCTCTCACTCATCGTGACGCCCGTGCTCTACGCCATTTTCTTCAACATCAAGGAACCGGCCGAGGCGGACACGAGCGGCGCCGGCGCCTCACCCACCTCCAAGTGAAACGCATCCGCATCATCCACCGGACCGCCTACCACTACCACCAGCCCGTCACTTTTGGCCCGCACCGTGCGCTGATGCGGCCCCGCGAAGGACATGATGTCCAGATTGTCAGGGGGAGGATCGAGATCGAGCCGTCTGCCGAAGTGCGCTGGCTGCGCGACATCTATGACAACTCGGTGGCCATCCTCACCTTTTCCCAACCCGGCCGTGAACTTCGCGTCTTCAGCGAGGTGGATGTGGACCTTCGGGAAGATCTGTCCGTCGAGTGCCTCATCGACCCTGGCGCCCGGTCCTATCCGTTCCAATACCCCGCCGATGAACAGGTGGAACTGGTGCCCTACCGCCTGCCCAGCTACCCGCACGACGGCCCGGCGCTCCAAAACTGGCTGCTTGAACTCTACCGCCCCGGCCAGCTCATCGACACCTTTGACCTCCTGAATCGCCTGAATACCCGGATCCACGATTCACTTCAGTACACCGCCCACGACACTCCCGGCGTGCAGCTTCCCTGTCAAACACT